>JANNMJ010000118.1:0-10031 GCA_031397815.1 Hymenobacteraceae bacterium | reverse complement strand
GGCAGCGTTAGCCCAGGGTAGTCGGCGCAAAGCGCCGCTAACCCCGGGCTGTGGAAAAGAACCCCGTTGGGGTTCGCATGACGCAATCAATCGGGGAACCCCAACGGGGTTCTTCTCCAAAGCCCGGGGTTGATTTCGCAGAAATCTACCCCGGGCTAAACACGAACCACGCGAACCCTGCTTGCCCCGCCCTCAAAACCAAGAACGCCCGGCCTCCGCAATGGAGACCGGGCGTTCTTGGAATTTTCAACTTGCCCTGTTACGGGCAGCCCTGCTTAGCTAGGCAAATTCCCCTGAAGTGGGTTGTTGCCGAGCGATTGCGGGTTGTTCGCCATCGCGCCGGCGGCGCCCATCAGACCCGACGACGTCGGGCCGTAGTTGGCGGCGAGCGGTGAGCGGTCGAGGCTCGGGACGAGGTCGCCCTCGTGGCCGGTGCCCGTGCTGTGCATCAGCTCCGCGCCGGATTTGCCGCGGTTGATGGTATCGTAAATCAGCGAGGCTGCCACGAAAATCGACGAGTACGTACCGAACGCCACCCCGATGAGCATCGCGAAGGAGAACGAGCGCAGCGTCTCACCACCGAAGATGAAGAGCACGAGGACGACGAGGAAAATCGTGGTCGACGTAATCAGCGTCCGCGAGAGCGTGCTGTTGAGAGCGGGGTTAGCGATTTGGGCGAACGTCAGGCGCGGGTTCTCTTTCAAGTACTCGCGCAGACGGTCGTAAATCACGACCGTGTCGTTCATCGAGAAGCCCACCACTGTGAGCACCGCCGCGATGAATACTTGGTCCATCTCGTAGTTCAGGCCGAACAGACGCGCAATGGCGAAGCCCGCGAGCAGGAACAGCGCATCGTGGAACAGCGACAGCACAGCCCCGAACGAGAATTCCCACCGACCGCCGAACCGCAGCATCACGTACAGGAAGATGCCCGCCAGCGCCACCAACAGCGACACCACGGCCGATTGCTTGATGTCGTCGGCCATCGTCGCGCCCACTTTCGAGCTGCTCAACTTCTCAGGCTTAGCAGACGCAAACTTGGCGTTCAGGCTTTCCATCATCGTCGTTTCCACCTGCTTATCGGCCGTCGAGCTTTCGTCGGAGGAGAGGTAAGAAGTCGTGATTTTCAGGCGACGGTCGCCGCCGTAGGTTTTGACTTCCGTACCGGCGTTCTGGAAACCGGCCAGCACAGCCTCTCGGGCGTCGGAAGCTGAAACGGGCTGCGCGAATTCCACCACGTAAGAGCGGCCACCTTTGAAGTCAACCCCGAGCAGCGGACCGCCTTGGAAGTACATCACCGTAAACCCAATCACCAGAATGCCGATGGAGAACGCGTAAGCGTATTTCCGCTTGCCGATGAAGTCGAAGTTCGGGTTCTTGAAGAGTACCCGCGAGAAGGTCGAGCGGAACGAGATTTGGTTCTCGTCTTTGCCGTTCGTCAGCGCCTCAACTACCACCCGCGAGAGGTAAAGGGCCGTCAGGAACGACGTGAACACGCCGATACCGAGCGTCAGGGCGAACCCGCGCACCGGACCCGAGCCGAAGTAGCCCAGAATCAGCGCGATGAGCAAGGTGGTCACGTTGGCATCGAAGATGGCCGAGAACGCCTTGTGGTAGGCCTTCGCGATGGCATCTTTCACGCTCAGACCGTGCGCCAATTCTTCCCGCACCCGTTCATACACGAGCACGTTAGCATCCACGGCGAGCGCCAGCGTGAGCACGATACCCGCGATACCCGGCAGCGTCAGCGCCACGCTGAACTGCGCCAGAATCCCGAGGATGAAGAACAAGTTGATGAGCAGGGCCAAATCGGCCACCAGCCCACCACGGTTGTAGTATCCCACCATGAAGAGCATAATCACGGCGATACCGCCGAGCGTGCTCAACAGACCACGCGTAATGGCTTCCTGACCGAGCGACGGCCCCACCACGGCTTCCTCGACGATGCGAGTAGGCGCGGGCAGCTTACCGATTTTCAGCACGTTCGCCAAATCCTGCGCTTCTTCCACCGTGAACGAACCGCTGATCGACGACGAGCCGCCGCCGATTTCGCTCTGCACGTTCGGCGCCGAATACACGTAGTTATCAAGCACGATAGCCACCTGACGACCGATGTTCGACCCCGTCAGCTTCTGCCACTTGCGGGCGCCGGTCGGGTTCATCTGCATCAGCACTTCGGCGCGACCCTGTTGGTCGAAATCCTGCCGAGCGTCGGTCACGAATTCGCCGCTAACGGGCGCCTGCGCAGTCTCTGAGCGGCCTTTCTTCACGAAATACATCTCCAAGTACTGCTGACGCTTGTCGCCTTCAATCGCCTTCACGCCCCACAGCGGGGTCATGTTCGGCGGGAAGATGGCGCGCACATCGCTCCGCGCGAAGAGGGCGTTCACTTTCGCCGTATCGCGCACGTTGGCGCCGAGGCCGTTCGGCATCGGCACGAAATAGCTCAGCGCCTTGGCTTGCTTGCTGTTGAGCGAGTCGGCTTTGGCGGTAGCAGCCTTCGCGGTGTCAGCCTTCTTATCGAGCTGCGCGGCGAGCGATGCGGAGTCGGTTTTAGCCGAATCGGTCGAAGCCGTAGCGCCTTGCTCTTCCGTGTTGACGTTCAGGCTGAGCGAGTCGGACCCGGCGGCAGCGGCAGCCAGCGCGTCGGTTTCAGCCGGTGCGTCGGTGTCGGCGCCGGTCAGCTTGGCGGCGGCTTCCTGCTTGAGCATGAAGTCGTTGAGCTGCACGAGGTACGGATTGACTTCCTGCCCCTTGTACACTTCCCAGAACTCCAGCTTGGCTTGGCCTTGCAGCATTTTGCGCACGCGCTCAGGGTTTTGCACGCCCGGCAGCTCGATCTGAATCCGGCCAGTGCCTTTGAGGCGCTGAATGTTCGGCTGCGTCGTACCGAGCTTGTCGATACGGGTGCGGAGGATGTTGAACGACCGTTCGATGGCCGATTCCACTTCGCCATTCACCACTTTCATCACTTCATCGTTGGTCGAAGAGTACGAAATCTTGCCTTTGTTCGCCGAGTTCGCGAATAGCGGACCGAGTTTGCCGTCCGGCGCCACTTCGCGGTAAGCTTTCAGGAACAAGCTCGTGAACGGCTCCTGCGAGTCGCGCTGCCGCTCCGACGCCAGCTTCAGCGCCTGCTGAAACGCGGGGTCCTGCGAGTGACCGGCCATCGAGCGGAGGATTTCGACCGGCGAAACTTCCATCGTCACGTGCATCCCGCCCTTCAGGTCGAGGCCCATGCCCAGCTCGCTTTTCTTGAGGTCTTGGTACGTCTTGCCCATGAAAACGGGCTGATTCCAGATAGAATCAAGGTAGACGTTCCGCAGATGCTCGTCGATTTTACCATTCTTGGTGGCGAACGCGTTGGCGCGATCTTCCACCTTCCGGGCCTGATACGTGAGCAGCAAATACCAGCTACACAGCGCGGCCACGATAATCGTCAGCGTGACGATTAGTCCTTTGTTACGCATTGGAAATTAAGAGAAAACGAAAAAACGGAGGGAACGCGAAGCTCTCGCTTCGCTGACTGACGCTCGGCCGGGTGCGCCTTCCGCCGCGAAGCAAAAGCTTCGTCGGTCGGGTGGGCTGGACCCTAAATGGCCGAATAAATAATAAGCAGCGTTCAGCCGCGCCGCTAGGGCGCTTGCGGGGCCACGGAAGCCCGGAGCAGCCGGGCCAGAGCCGGCACGGCGCGGGCCACTGCCCGAACCGGAAGCGTGGGCAACGTGCCCAGCGCAGGAGTTTTTTCGTTGAGCCACGTCCCGAGCGGGTCGCGGTCGAGGAGGGTAGGGGGGAACCATTCGGCCACTGGCCCAGCCACCGCCACCACATCCGCGTGGATGGATTCGAGCGAAACCCGCTCGCGCACCACCACCGCCCGCGTCCCCTTCACCACCGTGCTGTGCGGCCCGGCAGCGGCTACGTGCCGCACCATCGCCACATGCCGATGATTGAACGCCACCGCGCACACCGCCGCCAAAGCAACGATAAGTAGGCGGACGTGGTGGGTCAGGCGCGACATAGAACCACAAAGATAGCCCCGGCGCTAGGTCTGCAAGCAAGCTATTAATGACTGGCCCGGTTCAGGTTGTCAATGAGCGGTTAGCAGCGCCCGATAGCAGTCGGTGGGTACGGGTACCTGTTGGGCGTTCAGGCGGAGCTGCATGAGGTGCAGATGAGTAGGCGAGCGCTTTTGAGACGCGTTTAGCCCCGTCCGGCCGACCGTCGCGAGGACGTCACCGGGGCGCACCAAGTCTCCCACTTCTACCCGCACCGTAGCATTATGAGCGTAGTAGAACAGCGCCCGGGCGTACGGCGCATAAACCCACACGTAATTACCGCCCCGCAAGGCGCTGCCGGGCGCCCACCGCTTGCTCAACGCCACCACCACCCCGCCAGTGAGGGCGCGCACTTGCACTGGCTGCCGTGTGCGGTCGTCGAGGTTATCCTGATTCTGGTCGTGGATGAAGAGGTCGTGCGCGGGGTGCCCGCCGTGGCGGTTGCCTTTGAAATAGTCGTAGCCTTTCGGCTGATATCCATTGCCCCGCACCCCGCCGATTACGGCCGCCGTGTAGCCTTTCAACGGGAAAACCCAGTCCGTAATCGCGTAAGTCTGCCCGCCCGCCACTTGGTAATACGCATCAAGGCGCGGGAGCAGCGCGGTGAGCTGGCGTTGGGCGTCGGCGCGCTTTATGGTTTGATCGCGAATCTGGTCGTTGAGCTGCTGGAAGGTGAGGCACGCAGCCCGCTCCGGCGCCGCCACTTGGCCGGAAGCCAATAGCGCGCTGCTTAGGAGCGATACCATAGTCGCGAAGCCGATTTTTAATCGACGAAGCGCCGCAGCTCGGTTTTTTCGAAAGTCCACTGGGGCGTATAGAGTTTGTCGGCTGCGGCCAGATTGTACCACGGTGAAAGCGCGGTGTCGGTGCGGTTCACGAGTACGTGAATGCTTTGCGCGGGCATATAGCTCTGGCAAATCAGGAAGGCCCGCTGCCGGGTTTGGCGGTTTTCCGCCACGTCCAGCACCAACACCGCGTGCCCGGGGCTGCCACCCCGAATAAATACATCGCCGGGTCGCACCGAATCTACCGACGCCACCGCTCGCAGCTCCCGGCTCAGCGATTGCGTGCCCGCGTAGGTGAAGACGACGGTCAGATAATCGCGGAAGCTTCGGTACGAATAATCCTTCGCCCCAGCTTTATACCAGCTCACGGCGTTACCCTTCACCCGAATCCGGTAGCCCGCCGCCCATTTGGCGTAATCGGCGCGGAAACCGCTCGTGAAGTTGAAATGGATGGCGCTGTAACGCTTTTGCTGATACAGATATTCGGCGCGTAACCGCATCACGGCGTCGGCGCACTGCTGTAAATCGCGGGAGCCGATGTCGAAATCAAGCACCGACGCGCTCAGATTTGGCTCTGGATTTAATGTTCCGTTGTAATAATAAACCGGCGTACCCCACGGTTTTAAGCGGCTGTGCGCCAGAAAATCGGCAAACGAGCCTTGTGCACTCGGTAGGCGCTGAAAGCCTTGCGGTGGCGCAAAACGCGCCGCCAATGTCGGGGCGGCCATATTGACGGGCGGATACAGCGCGCTCAACCAACCAAGCAAGTAGAGGAAGAGCGCTAACATGAAGCCGGGTGAATTATTGTGGCCGCTCGCCGTGCGCCACGCCTTTCAGGAACCCAATCACCACGTTGAGGCCGCGCTCGAAATGCAGGTTGTTCGGGATGATGATATCGGCTTCGTGCTGATACGGCTTGATGTAGCGGTCGAACGAGGGCGCGACGTGGTGGAGGTAGCGGTACATCACGTCGTCGAGGTCGTAGCCGCGCTCCACGTTGTCGCGCCGGATGCGGCGGTGGAGCTTGACGTGCTCCTGCGCTTCCACGAACACCTTCAAATCCAGCTCTTTCGCCACTTCCGGGAAATGAAACACGAACAAGCCTTCGAGCACGATGACCGGCGCGGGGCAGAACGTGAGCATTTTCGGCACCACGCCCGCCCGGTTGAACGTGTATTCGGGCCGTTGAACTGTCTCGCCCCGGTGCAGCCGCCGCACATCATCGGCAAATTCCACGTCGTTAATCGATTCCGGAATATCGAAGTTGGTGACGCCGTTGCTATCGGCTTGCTGCTCGGCGAGCGGCCGGTAGTAATTGTCCTGCGAGACCAGACAAAGCTCTTCCGGCGTAAACGCACTCACGAGCTGGCGGAGCAGCGTCGTCTTACCGGACGCCGAGCCGCCCGTAATCCCAACGATAAAAGGCTTTTGCAAGGAAATTAGGGGCTAAGGGGCTGCGAAAATACCCCGGCCGCGCGGCTTGCGCCTGTTCGGCGGGCAGTTCCAGAGGGAATCAGGCGCCGCGCTCGCGCAGAAATTCCGCCAATCGGGCCACCGCCCGTCCCCGATGCCCGATGCTGTTCTTCTCGGCCAGCGGCAGCTCGGCGAAGGTTTCCGTGTAGCCGTCGGGCCGGAAAACGGGGTCGTAGCCAAACCCGCCGGTGCCGCGCAGGTCGGGCATAATCTGCCCTTCCACGGTCCCTTCAAAAGAATGCATCGCGCCGGAAGCGTCGATGTACGCCACCACCGTCCGGAACCGCGCCGACCGGTCGGCGTGCCCCGTCAGCTCGGTAAGAAGCTTGCGGGTGTTCGCTGCCGAGTCGCGCTCCGGGCCGGCATACCGCGCCGAATACACGCCGGGCGCGCCGTGCAAGGCGCTGACTTCGAGGCCGGTATCATCGGCGAAACAAGCCACGCCGTAGTGCTCCCACACATAGCGCGCCTTCTGCGCGGCGTTGGCATCGAGGCTATCGCCGGTTTCGGGCAGCTCTTCGTGGCAGCCGATATCGGCCAGCGTTTTCAGCTCGAACGAGCCTGCCAACAGCGGCCGGACTTCATCGAGCTTGTGCGCGTTGTTGGTGGCGAAGCAAAGAATCATCAGGAGAAGAAGGCTTTAAGCTCGAAAGGGCTGCGTTTCTGGTCGAATCTCCCTCAAAGCACCCACGCCCCGAACTCGCCGCTCTCCGGCAGCTCCACTCTGACGTGCTCGGCGAGGGTGGTGGCGAGGGTGAGTCCGGTGAAAGTAGCCGCTACCGGGAACGTGGGGTGTTGGCGGTCGACGAGGAGGAGGGTTTGGATGCGCGCCGGATTACGCCGCAGCACTTCGGCGAGGGCAAACGCAAGCGTCCGGCCCGAGTTGAGCACATCATCAATCAGCACGACGGTTTCGTTGTGGAGCGAATCGGTCGGTAAATCGAGCGTGAGGGGCTGCGCTAGCGGTTCCGGCTTGTGGAGCGTCAGGCGGCTGAGCGTCAGCCGAAGCGTCGGGTGGATGCGCGCCAGCTCCGCCGTGAGCAGCTCGGCCAGCCGGTAGCCGCCGCCGTGAATGCCGATGAGCCGCAAATCGGTCAGACCAAAATTGGCTTCCCACAGCTGGTACGCCAGCCGGGTGATGCGCCGCCGGATTTGCAGGTCAGAGAGAATAGGCGTCATAAGCGAGGCGAGGCGAAGCGGGACGAGCGGAATCTGAGCGGCGAAGTTGGGCACAAAAAAACCTGAACCGGGTGGTTCAGGTCTTCGGAAGCAATTCAAAAGTGAAGAAAACGCTCTGTTCGGGCTTCAACCTTATCTCAACCTTAGCGGAACATCGATTTGATGCTCCCCCACGACCGCTGCACCGCCGATGGCGTCTGACTTAGCTGCAAAACGTTGTTGAAATCACCGCTCGACGTAGTGGCCACCAGCTTGTAAGTGAACGCGCCGATGGTGTTGTTGTTCTCGTCGGTCTTGTATAGATTCTGATCGAGGAAGGTGTAGCGCGCCGAGCCGTTGGGCTGAATCGTGGCGAGCTTCTGAAACGTGGGGTCGGCGGCGGAATGGCGCCACAGCTCGAAGCGTTGCAAGCCGGTTTCCGACGAAAGCTCCCAGTTCAGGCGGGCATCGATGCCCTCGAAAGTGCCGGTGAAACTCGTCACGGGGCCAGATAGGGCGTACGCGGCAAGTGCGCCCATCAGCAGGGTCATCACGGCCAACAGGCGTACCGAAAACAGCGTAGTGCGCTTCATAGATACCAACCAGACGGCTAGGGGTGGGGTAAACGTTGCCTTCAAGGTGCAAATAATCCCCGGCCGGATGACAAAGCTAGTACAAAACCGTCCGACCTGTACACGCCCGGTAAAGAATTTTAGGCCAGTCGATTGCCTACCGGACCCGACTCAGTATCTTTGCGGCCCGGTTGCCAGACCTGCCCCCGGGCGCAGGCAGCTGGCCTTGACCGAATCAGCCCGTTAGCTTTCCCGCAGACCATGAAAAAGGATATTCACCCGCAATACCGCGAAGTGGTGTTCCAGGACACCTCGTCGGATTTTAAATTCCTGACCCGTTCGACCATGTCGTCGAACGAAACCACTACGTGGGAAGACGGCAAGACGTACCCGGTTATCAAAATCGAAGTTTCGTCGGCCTCGCACCCCTTCTACACCGGTAAGAACGTGTTCATCGACACCGCCGGCCGTGTGGAGAAGTTCATGAACCGCTACAAGAAAGGCGCCGTCGGTACCCCCGCCGAAGCCAAGTAAGGCGGCGGTCGGAAACGACCCCCGAATCAAAAGCTCCCGTTGGCCTCGGCCGACGGGAGCTTTTTCGTGTCAAAGGGCCAACTTTGTCGCCCGTTGCGGCCCGTGCTCGGCTCCCCGTCCCTGCTAACCCGAGTCGGCCGCCACCCGTCCATCTGAAAACGCTCCCGATGCACCTGATCCTTTTCGACGACCCGATTCTGCGGCAACAGCTGCTGCCTTTCACCCACACCCGGCCCGTGGCCAATGTGCGCTGCGGCACCCTCACGCTAGCCGAGAAGTGGCAGCGGCGCGGCCACACCACCGGCTACCTCACGCAGCCGTATCTGGCGACCAAATTCGCCCCCGGCGAAGGCGCCCTCTACGTCAATGGCGCCGTTTGCGCCGACGATGCGCTCGTGGCGGCGCTCCAAACGCTCGTGCCCGGCGGCGCCTTGCGGCTACCCGACGAAACCCTCATCGCCTTCCGCGCCGAAGCGCCCTTAACGTCGGTAGAAGAGCTGCTGTATGCGGCGCAGGAAGCCACGGCCCTCACGCACACCGACGCCGCGACCGTCATCCGGCAGCCGTGGCATCTGTTCAAGCAGAACGGTGCCCAGCTCCGCGCCGATTTCGCGCTCCTGACCCACGGCCGCACTTCGGCGGAAATCACCGATAAGCATACCATCGTGTATGGTCCGGAAAACGTGTTTCTGGAAGAAGGGGTGAAGATTCGGGCCGCGATTCTGAACGCCGAAGCCGGGCCGATCTACCTCGGCCGTAACGCGCAGGTGCAGGAAGGCGCCATCATCGTCGGGCCGTGCAGCATCGGCGATGATTCGACGGTGAACGTCGGCGCGAAGCTGCGGGGTGATAACACGGTGGGGCCGCACTGCAAAGTGGGCGGCGAAATCAGCAATTCCATCCTCTTCGGCTACTCCAACAAAGGCCACGACGGCTTCCTCGGCAACTCCGTCCTCGGCGAGTGGTGCAACCTCGGCGCCGACACCAACACGAGTAACCTCAAGAACAACTACGCCCCCGTAAAAGTCTGGAGCTACGCCAAGCAAGGCTTCGTGAACACCGGCGAGCAGTTCTGCGGCCTCTTGATGGGCGACCACGCCAAGGCCGGCATCAATACGATGTTCAACACCGGCACCTTGGTGGGGCCGGGCGCCAACGTCTTCGGCGCGGGCTACCCCGCGCACCTTCATCCCGGCCTTCTCGTGGGGCGGCGCCCAAGGCTTCGAGACGTTCAAGCTCCCGACGATGTATGAAGTGGCGCAGCGCGTGATGGAACGCCGCAAAATCACCCTTGATGACGTCGAGACGGGGATTTTTGCGTAAGTGTTCGCGCAAACGACCGGGGAGCGGGTTTGGGAGCGGGCGTTGTAGGGATGGGGACGCGTTGTGTCCGTTAGCCAAACCCCGCACATACCGAACATCAACGTAGGGGCGGGCCTTGTGCCCGCCCG
>JANNMJ010000117.1:0-23027 GCA_031397815.1 Hymenobacteraceae bacterium | reverse complement strand
GTGCTTGTGGGTGGGGAGCTTCGTTGAACAGTGCGGCCCCGTGAGGGGACACCGTTCGGTAGCCGGGGGCAGCGCCCCCGGTCCAACGTTTCTCGTATTCCGGGGCGTCCCCGTGAGGAGACTCCGTTCGGTAACCGCGTTTCTATCGGCGTTCAACGGGCGTAATACCGAACGGTATCCCCTGACGGGGACAACAATTCATTTGGTCATTTCAACCGGGGGCGTTGCCCCCGGCTACCGAACGGTGTCCCCTCACGGGGACGCCCCGAATTGGTGGGTTCTGCCCAACCCGGAGCGTTACCCTCGGCTTGTAACCGCTCCCTAGAACCCCAACCCCACCCGCAGCCCGCTACTTACGCGGCCGCCGGAGCCGCGGTAGGCGGCGTAGGCATCGACTCGGATGAGTTTTAGGATGTGCTCGATGCCGACGCCTGCTTCGAAATAGTTGCCGAGGGCGGGGGTGTAGAGGTAGTTGACGGTCGCGACTTCCTGCCATTTGAGCTGGCGGAGGGCGGGGATCTTGTTGAGGAAGAAGCCGTTGAAATGGTGCGCCGCGTGGCCTTCGAGCCACGCGCCGGTGGTGCTGTACTCGTAGTAGGGGAGGAGCTGGAAGCCGGTGTCGAAGCTGGAGGCTAGGACGGTTTGGTTGCCGCGGAAATGGCGGTGGTCGATGAAGGAGACGTTCTTTTTTATGGGGAAGAAACCGGCTTCGGCGTTCAAGGTCAGCTCGCCGACGAGGCCGGCGTCGAGGGTGTGGTCGGCGGCAAGGCTGAGCTGGAGGAAGCGGGTATCGACGGCGGTGGTGGTGGTGACGTCGTTGAGGGTGGGAGAGGTGAGGGGCTGGTTGGTGCCCCAGCCGCCGCGCGAGCGGAAGGTGAGCGCGGGCCACGGGCCGCCCATATTCACCTTGCGGTTCGGACGGGTGATGAACTCCTGCCCCGGCTGCCACCGGACGAGCGTGGACAGCGTGGCGATTTCGGAGCGGTTGAAGAGGCGCTGACCGTCGGTGCCGAAGTAGGTGGCGCGGAGGAGCGCGTTGGGGCGGTCGGGGACGCGCGTGAGGGTGGCGAACGGGTTATTGGGGGTGAGGAACCGGTCGGAGCGGTCGCGCCAGACGCGGTCGGTGGTGTTGAGCAGCTCGCGGCGGAGGGCGTACCCGACGGCGCCGCCGACGATGAGGCCGTTCGCGACTTCGCTCTGCCAACGAATCGCCGCGTAATCGCGCTCGTAGAACTTGAGGTAGTTGCGGTTCAGCAGCAGCGTGTACACCGAGTTCACGAGCGGCGCGATGGGTTCGGTATTGTTGATATCGCGGATTTGGCGCCCGCCTTCCACCCCGACGCGGCTATCGCGGAGGGAGTTGTAGCGGTAGAGTAAATCAACCGATGGGCGGAAGCGTTTCTCGGAGATGCCGTAGCGAAGCGTGGTGAGGACTTGCCAGAACCGGCGGTCTTCGTAGCGCTGCTGATACTGAATCGGGGCGTTGATGACGGCGCCCTCGACCGTATTGTATTGCAGCATCCGGAAGACGGGCGGCACGCTGAACGTGCGTTTCAGGAACGTGCGCTGGTATTCGTAGCCGCCGAGGAGGAGGTCGCCGAGGGAGGGCTTGTTGCGGGCGCGGTCGAGGGAATCCTGATAAGGGCGCGAGTTCTTGATGCTTTCGACAGAATCCTTCTCCACATAATCGCGCGTTTCCTCGATGGTGAGCGGGATGGGGCGGATGCTGGTCCAATACGCGGAATCGCGCTCGTTGGCGTCCTGCTCGACCCGCATCACCTCGCCGTTCTTGAGCTGAATCTCGCCGACGAAGAGTGAGTCGCGGGGGGCGTCGGCGCGTTTCGGGGGCTTCACTTTCTTGCGTTGCTCGCGCTTCTCCTGCCGCTTGACGGCAGCGGCGGAGGCGACTTCGGAAGGAAGCTGCGAGGAAACCGGCTCTTCCTTTGGCTCCAAGCTGGCGGGGTAGGCGGGGCGGACGTCGTACTGCGAGTAGACGGTGGTGAAGTTGGCGTTCCCCTTGAACTTGAAGGCTTCGAACTTGATGTTGATTTTCTGCGAAAGCGGACGCCAAACGCGGTTTTCAGCGCCCACGGCGCCCATCACCTGCTCGACCCGCACCTCATCGACGTACTCGATACCGGCGTCTTGGTCGAGGCGTAAATCGACGCCCGTGAGGCGCCACGTATCGTCCTGCACGTAGATGAAGCCGCGAAACGCGGGGTCGCGACGGTGGCGCGGCCGGACTTCAATCTTGTTGATGAGCTTCCCGCCCGGTCCCGGTGTGGCCCCGACGAGCGTGAAGCGGTAAAACGTCATCGCGCCGTTGGCGAGCGGCGAAACGATGCCGCGCTCGGAGAAGCCCGATTTCACGAGGTTATCGTAGAAATCGAAGTTCAGCCCGGCGGCGCGGTTGAAGCTCATCCCTTTCGTGCGCCCGCTGACGCGGCTCGAAATCATCCGCTCCTGCACGCGGCCGGGCTGGCGGAAGGTCAGCTCCGAGACCGATTCGGAGAGATAAATAATCCCCGGCTTAATGTCGGGAGTCATATCAATCAGCCCGCCGAGGAGCTTGCCGGGGACGTCGGTCAGGCGCGCCAACCCCTTGATGTAGGTGCGGCAGCGGAAGGCGGAAATCTCGTCGCGGTAGTACTTGCGGCGGGCAATGGCGGCGCGCATAATGCCATACGCGGGGTCTTCGTCGGATGCCCGGACGGTCACTTCCCCCAAATTATACGTGCTCTCGGTGAGCGTGACGTTCAGGGTAATCGGCTGCGCCTGAATGGTGACTTGCTCGGTGTGCGGCTCGTAGCCGACGTATTGGTAGATGACTTCGTAAGTGCCCGGCGCGAGGCTAACGGTCTGGTAATTACCGTTTTCGTTGGCGGTGGTGTTCTGGCCGGTCGTTTTGATGTACACGTTGCAGAACGGCATCGGCTGGCCCGTGGCATCGGTGATGCGCCCTTTTATGGGCACGCCCGCTGGTTTGGGCGCCGGGGTGAGGGCGGCGGCCGGGGGGGGGGTTTGCGCCACGCCGGTGCCGGATAAACCCGTCAGCAGGAAGGTCAAAAACAGTAGAAGACGAACCATCGGCAGTGAAAACGAGCGAGGAGACGAGCGAGATAGCGCACGGAGAGAGGTAGTGCGTCTGCGAAGATGGGAAACAGAATGTGGGCGGCGGGTTGCTTGAGGGGGAAGGATGCTGCTATTGGGGCGGGTGAACGGTGTTTAGGGGAGTTAGGTGAGCTGGCCACGCGGGCGAGGCGGCCGATTGGGATGGCGGGCCAGAGTCCCGCGAATAGCCCGCACGGGGCAGAGCCCACGCGCGAAGGGCCGAGGGAAAACCGCGCGAAGTGGAGGGAAAACCGTGCGAAGCGGAGGGAAAACCGTGCGAACCGTTGATTCGACCGCGTTAGTCGTTGAACGGAGCGTGCGAGGCGTTGAACGGGTGGCGTTATTCGTTGATTCGACCGAGCGAGGCGTTAATCGACCCGCGTTAGCCGTTGAATCGACCACGTTATTCGTTGATCGAACCGCGTTATTCGTTGATTCGACTGCGCGAGGCGTTGATTCGACCACGTTACCCGTTGATCGGACCGCGTTACTCGTTCATCGGGCCGTGCGGGCGGGAGGCCAAAAAGTGTCCCTGTTTTCGCTTAAAACACGCTTTAGGCTCTGATGGGCGCCTAGCCGTCAGCAGCAAACCTCCTGTGCCTGATAACTCGTTTTTGGCTTGGCGACTGCGTGCCGCTATACGCTGCGCTGCTCGTACCACGTTCTGCTGCGGCAGGGCTGCGCACTCAGCGAGTACCTTGCTTGCTCAGATGAAACCTACCCAAGGACCGACAGGAGCGTGGCTGTTAAAGCTCACCGAGACGACGCTCGCGCTGATCGCTGTCACTAATAGTCTGATGCTGGCGGTCGTGTCGCTACAAGCGCCTTCGGGGCAGATGGCGGCTGGTTGGCTGCCGGGGATCGTGCTGTTTCGGCATCCGCTGCTATTGCTGCTGCCGGGGGCTGCGCTGGCTTGGTGGTGGCAGCGCGCCGAGTCGGCCCGGCCATCGCTGCAAAAGGGACACGAGCGGCTGCGGGCGGTTATCCGTTACTGGCTGGCGTTCACGATTGCCGAGTACGGTTTTTCCAAGCTGCTCGGCTATCAGTTTCAGACGGCGAATTACACCCTCGATCAGCCGCTCGGGACCGTCAGCGGAGCCGCCCTGACGTGGTATTACTTCGGCTACGCGCCTGCGTTTGGCGTGCTGTTGGGTTGGATGCAGGTAATCGGGGCGGGGCTGCTGCTTTTTCGGCGTACCACGTTGCTCGGGGCGCTGGCTTTGCTGCCGATGATGGTCAACATCGTGCTTATCAACCTTGCCTACGACATCGGTCCCGAACCTTTGCTGAACTCGGTGCTCTATACCGGCGGCCTGCTGTTTCTGGTGACGCTCCACGGTCGGCGGTTGTGGGCGGCTGTAATGGGTTCGGTGGAGCGGGTTACGGCGCCGGGAAACTACTGGCGCTGGCTGGCGCGGGCGGGTGTGCTGGGTGCCGCCGTCGGGGTGATGTATCTCACGAAAGGGCATCAATCCGCCGATACTACGTTGCGCGGGGTGTGGCGGATCGAGTCGCTGAGCCGTGCCGGGCGGCGGGTGCCGCTCGACTCGGTCGGGACTGATCCGCACGGCTGGACGCGCTGCTACTTTGGGCAGGCGCGCCGTAGTCGGATGGCCATTCGGCTGCACCCGAACCGGTACGAACCCCGGCGCGAGCTACGCGGCGACTACCGCTACGCGGCGGGCACCTTGCGGGCGCTCCTGCGACCGGCGGCGACCGACCGTAGCCGGATGGGACCGGGCGACTCGCTCGTCGCTACCATCCGGCTCGCGGCCGACCAGCGCCACGCCAGCGTAACGGGCACTTTCGGGCGCGACCCGCTGGAGCTGACGATGACGCGGATCCGTTAAGCCACCGCTACGGCCGCTCGCTGGCCGCGATCTCCGCGCGCTGCTTGTGCTGCTCTTCCAGCTCGGCGAGCTTCTTTTTGCCGTAGGCGGCGCGGGTGATGAGCACGTACAGCACGGGGACGATGAAAATGGCGAGCGAAGTGGCCGCGAGCATCCCGCCGAGAACGGTCCAGCCGATGGTTTGGCGGCCTTGCGCGCCTGCGCCGGACGCGATGACGAGCGGCAGCACGCCGAGAATGAACGCGAGCGACGTCATGATAATCGGCCGGAGGCGGAGCTGGACAGCATCGAGGGTGGCTTCTACTAGCGGGACGCCCGCGTCGACCCGCTCCTTGGCGAACTCGATAATCAGGATGGCGTTTTTCGCCGAGAGGCCGATGAGCGTTACCAGCCCGATTTGGGCGTAAACGTTGTTCGTGAGGCTCGGCAGGAAGGTGAGGGCGAGGATGGCGCCGAACGCGCCGACCGGCACCGCCAACAGCACCGCGAACGGCACCGACCAGCTCTCGTAGAGAGCGGCGAGGAAGAGGAAGACGAACGCGATGGAGAGGCCGAAGATGTAAGTCGACTGGCCGCCTGCGATTAATTCTTCGCGACTCAGGCCCGAGAACTCGTAGCCGAAACCTTGTGGGAGGGATTTTTCGGCGACTTCCTCTAGCACTTTGATGGCATCGCCGGAGGAGTAACCGGGGGCGGTGCCGCCGTTGATTTCGGCGGAGCGGAAGAGGTTGTAATGGCTGATGAGCGGCGCGCTCGCCACTTTTTCGGTGCTGACGAGGGTGCTGATGGGTAGCATCTGACCGGCGGAATTGCGGACGTAATACTGGCCCAATTGGCTGATATCGCCGCGGTACGTGGTGTCGGCCTGCGCCACGACGCGGAAGTTGCGGCCGTAGGAGGTGAAGTCGTTCACGTACGCCGAGCCGAGGTAGGTTTGGAGCGCGCGCGCGCCACGTCCGAGATGTTGACGCCGAGCTTTTTGCACATCGTGCGGTCAATCGTGAGGCGGTAGCCCGGCGAGTTGGCCGTGAAAAACGTGAACGGATTGGCCAGCTCGGGCCGCTTCCGCAGCTCTCCGACGAAGCCTTGCAGCACACGGTCGAAGTTCTGAACGTCGCCCTGCGTTTCGCGCTCTTGCAGGATGAACGAGAAGCCCGACGTGTTGCCCAACCCCGGAATGGCGGGCGGCTGAATCACCACCACACTGGCCTCTACGTACTTGCTGAGGCGTTTTTGCAGCTCCGCGACCAGCCCGGCGGCTTGCTGCTCCTTGCTGGTGCGCTCGTCCCACGGCTTGAGCTGGCAGAACACGGTGCCGCTGTTCGACTTACTCGAAAAGTTCACCACGTTCAGCCCGCCCAGCGCCGCAAAGTGCGCGATGCCGTCGACTTCCTTCAGCTCATCCATCACCTGATGCAGCACTTTCACGGTGCGCTCCGTGGAGGAGGCTTCGGGGAGGTTGAAGGTCACGAACAAGCGGCCTTCGTCCTCGACGGGCAGGAAGCCGGTCGGCTTGCCACGGAACAGGAAAACGGTGCCGATGATGAGCACCACGAGGCCGGTCACAATCCAGCGCGAGCCGCTGATGCTGTGCTTCACGCCCGCCGTGTAACGGGTGGTGAGACGGTCGAACCAGCGGTTGAACTTGTCGAATCCGCGCTGCACGAAGCTCTTTTTGGCGGCGTCTTTCTCGTGCGGCTTCAGCAGCATCACGCACAGCGCGGGCGTGAGCGAGAGCGCCACAAAGGCCGAAATCAGCACCGAAATGGCGATTGTGATGGCGAATTGCTGATACAGCCGCCCCGTGATACCGGGGATGAACCCGACCGGCACGAACACCGCCGCCAGAATCAGGGCGATGGCGATGACGGGGGCGGAAATCTCGCGCATCGCTTCCAGCGTGGCGTCGAGCGGACTCAGTCCCTGCTCGTTCATCTTGTGCTCGACGGCCTCGACGACGACAATGGCGTCATCGACGACAATCCCGATGGCGAGCACGAAGCCGAACAGCGTGAGCGTGTTGACGGTGAAGCCGAGCGGGATGAAAAAAGCGAACGTGCCGACGATAGAAACCGGAATCGCGAGGACCGGAATCAGCGTGGAGCGCCAGTTCTGGAGGAACAGGAACACCACGATGGTCACGAGGACGAGGGCTTCGATGAGTGTCTCGACGACTTCGTGAATCGAGACCTTCACGACGGTGGCGGCCTCGAACGGAATCATGTAGTCGAAGTCCGAGGGGAAGGTCTTTTTGAGCTGCTCCATCGTCTGCTGCACGTTCTCATAGGTGGCGAGGGCGTTGGCGCCGGGCGCCTGATAAATCAGCAGATAAGACGCCCGCTTGCCGTCGACGAACGAGTTCGAGGAGTAATTGAACTTGCCCAATTCCACGCGCGCCACGTCCTTGAGGTACACCAAGGAGCCGTCGGCGGGTAGGGTTTTTACCACGATTTCGCCGAATTCCTGCGGCGTCGTGAGGCGTCCTTTCACGAACACCGTGTACTCAAACGGCTGGCCCTTCGGCTGCGGTGGCGCCCCGATGGTACCGGCGGCAATCTGCGCGTTCTGCTCCTGAATAGCGGCCGTAACCTCGTTCGCCGTCACCCCCAACGACGCGAGCTTATCGGGCTTGAGCCAGATGCGCATCGAAAAATCATCGGCCCGCGAGAAGACGTCGCCCACGCCCTTCGTCCGTAGCAGCGCGTCCTTGACGTAGATGTTGGCGTAGTTGTCGAGAAACGTCACATCGTGCGTGGCCTTCGGCGAATACATCGCGACGAGCATCAGGATGCTCGGGTTCCGCTTCCGCACAATCAGGCCGAGGCGCTGGACTTCCTGCGGCAGCGTCGGCTGGGCAATCCCCACGCGGTTCTGCACATCGAGGGCGGCATTGTTGATGTCGGTCCCGACCTCAAAGTTGACCGTCATACTCATCTGCCCGTTCGACGTCGAGTTGCTCTGCAAATAGGTCATACCCGGCGTTCCGTTGACTTGCACTTCCACGGGCGTCGCCACAGTTTGCTCCACGGTTTGGGCATCGGCGCCGGTATAAGTGCCCGTGACGCTCACCGTCGGCGGGGTGATTTCGGGGTATTGCCCCACCGGCAGCTTCAGCAGCGCCAGCACGCCCAGCAGCACCAGCACCACCGAGATGACGATGGCCGTGACGGGGCGGCGGATAAAGGTTTCTGCAATCATCAGGAAGGAGAAGCTGCGTTTTGGGAAGATTCTGTTGCCTGGCGCTGAAGCGCCGGGCAAGGGAGGGAGGATTTCAATTGCCCGGCGCTTTAGCGCCGGGAAAGAGGGAAGAGGGAGAATAGATCAGGGAGGATTTCAATTGCCCGGCGCTTTAGCGCCGGGAAGGAAGGGAGCATTAAGTAAGGGGGCTTTAGCCCCCAAGAACCTGTTCTGCCGATTTCCCTGTTTCCGGCGCTAAAGCGCCGGGCAATTGACTCAGCAATTGACAGAGCTGCATTGACCCCACTTTTCCCTGTTTCCCGGCGCTGAAGCGCCGGGCAATTGACTCAGCAATTGACACAGCAGTCGCGCTACTTAACAGCGGCGGGCTTGGGAGCTTCATTACCTGCCGCTGGCGGCACCACCTTAATCGTCCCGCCGTCCCTCAGGCGGTTCAGGCCTTCGGTGACCACTTTTTGCCCGGCTGTTACGCCTTCGAGGATGACGACGCCGTCGCGCAAACGCGGGCCGATTTTTACGCGCTGCTGATGCGCCACGGTATCCTGCGCGAGGAAGACGAAGGTTTCGCCCATCTGCTCGACGATGGCTTTTGCGGGTACGACCACGCGGCTGCCCGACGCCTGATTCAGCACCCGCAGTGAGGCGCTCATGCCGTCTTTGAGGAGGCGGTCGGGGTTCGGGAATTGGACGCGGATACGGAGGGAGCCGGTTTGGGCGTCGATGCCTTGGTCGAGGGCGAGGAGCTGGCCGCGTGATTCGTAGAGCGTGCCGTCGGGGAGGCGGAGGCGGAATACGGAATCGGCGGCGGCGACGGTACTGACGGTTTTGGACTTGCCTTTTTTGGCGCTGGAACTGCCGCTGCTAAGAGTTTTCATCTTCGCGAAGCGGGAAATCTCTTTCTCGTTTACCACGAAATCGACCGCCATCGGGTCTTCGCTTGCCACGGTGTTCAGGAGGGTTGAACCGGCCGCTACTTGTTCGCCGAGCTTCACCAGTGAGATGCCGATGCGGCCGGTGAACGGCGCTTTCACGACGGAATAATCGAGGTCGGTTTGCGCGGCCGCTACTCCTGCTTGCGCCGACGCGACTTGCGCCTGCGCCGTGGCCTGCGCCGTCAGGGCGTTATCGACGAGCTGTTTCGCGACGGCATCCTGCTGGCTGAGGCGCTGGTAGCGGGTAGCGTTTACGTTGGCGTTTTGGGCGTTGGCCTGCGTGGCGCGCAGCCCGGCGGTGGCCTGCTGATACGCGGCCTCGTACTTGCGACGGTCGATTTCATAGAGGACTTTGCCTTTTGGCACTACCTCGCCCTCGCGGAAATGGACGCCCGTGATGATGCCCGGCACCTGCGAGCGCAGCTCGACCCGTTCGAGCGCCACGACGGTCGCGGGGTACTCGTCGTAGTAAATGGCGTCGGTTTGGCGCGCTTCCGCCAAGCTGACGCCCGTGAAGTTGGGCGCGGCGGGCTTTTCGTCTTTCTTGCCGCACGCCGTAGCGAGGACGAGGAGCGGGAGGAGATATCGTAAGCGTTTCAAAGGAGGCCGCTTTGGGGTTCTGGGGTTAGTAATCGGTCGCCAGCTCGCCGCGCGCTTCCAGCAAATCGACTTTGCTTTCGAGGAGGCGGAAGAGGGCGGCGTAATACGTGAGCTGCGCGGTGCGAAGGGTGGTTTGGGCGACGAGCACGTCGAGGTACGCGCGGATTCCTTCGCGGTATTGCAGGTCGATTACGCGGTACACTTCGCTGGCCGATTCGCGGTTGCGGCGGCTGGTGGTGAAGTCGGTGGCGGCGCTGCGGTAGTTCGCGAGGGCCGATTCGTATTCGGTATTGATGCGGTAGCGGGTGGCGCGCGTCTGCTGGTCGAGGCGGTCGACGAGCAAGCGGCTGCGGCGGAGGTTTTGCAACCGCCGCGTTCCTTGGAAAATCGGCACGGCGAGGCGCAGACCCGCGAACGAGTTCGGGAACGACTGGCTGTACAGCTCCGGCAGCTGGTTGTTCTGGTACGCCACGTTGTAGGTGCCGAACGCCGAGAGTGTCGGCAGAAAACCGTAGCGGTAGTAGTCAACATCAAGGTCGAGGAGGCGCCGCTGGGTCTGAAGCTGCTGTACTTCCAAGCGGTTGGCGGTTTCGAGGGCGGTCGTGGTATCGACCATCGCATCGACTTCGAGGGTCGTCGTGTCGGCGCGGAGCGCGAGGGGCTGGTCGTTTTCGAGGCCGAGCAGCTCGCGCAGAAGGGCGGTTTGCGCTTTCACAGCTTCAAAAGCCTGTTTCCGGCTCGCCAGCGAGGTATTCAGAGAAATATCCGCCTGCAAAAAATCCGTTTTATCGACCAGCCCCGCGTTGTAGCGTTCCGTCGCATCGCGCAGATTCCGCTGCAACCGCCGGATATCTTGGTCGAAAACCGCCACCTGCCGCTCCGCGAGCAGCACCTCATAGAACGCCTTGCTCACATCGCGCACCACCCCGATGCGCGTAAGCTGCGTGTTCTGCTGATAGAAGGCCTTCGACGTTTTCACGCCCCGAAACGCCCGCAACACATCCGCGCTGTACAGCGCCTGATTCGCGCTCAAGCTCACCACCGACGTATTCCGCAGCCCGATTCGGATAGGTACCACGGCGCCCTGCGCGTTCGGAAAAACGGCGTACGGCAGGCCGAAATAGTGCTGCGCGCTCGCCGCCAAATCGACCTGCGGCAGCGCCCCCGCCAACCCGATGCGGATGGCGGTTTCGTTCGTGGCCTCATCAATGGCGGCTTGCCGGAGCGTGGGCTGATTTTGCAGCGCCACCCGCAACGCTTGCGGCAGCGTGAGCGGCTCGGCGGGCGGCGGCGGGGTGGCGGCTTGCGCCCAAGCCGCGCCCCCGGTCAGCAGCGCCAGCGCCGAGGTCAGCAGGAGGCGGCTGAGGCTCCCGGTGCTGGTTGGGCTTGAATAAGGGCGTTTGCGCTTAAAAACATCCATTACTATCCGGAGCATCTAGAGAATTGTCGGCAGCCGTGCCGGGATCAGAGGCCCGCGCCGCGACGGGCGTTGGGAGGCGTTTCCGGCGAAAAGTGCCTTTGTACGTAGCATCTCGATGGAAGGGCGATAGTTAACCCCGGTTTCCGGCGAATGACTCCTGTACGTACACGATTGTTTTTCATCGGGTTGGCTTTTAGGGGTTAAGGCCGGATGTTTTTTCTTTTCAGACCGTCTCGACCACCGCCGTTTCCACGGCGAGGGCTTCGGCGGCGCGGCGGTCGTGTCGCGCTTTCACCCAGACGTTCGCCACTACGCCCACCAGCACCAGCGCCAGTCCGCCAAGCGTGAGCGGACCGAGACGCTCGCCGAAAATGCCCCAGCCGATAGCCACTGCGTACAGCAGCCCGATGTAGTTCAGAACGGCCACTTTCGAGACTTCTTCCGCCTGATACGCCTTCGTCATGGTCACTTGCGCGCCCTGCGTGAAGAGGCCGGTGAGGAGCAGCCAGCCCCATTCCTGCGGCGTCGGCCAGATGCCGACGAGCGCCGTCCCGACGAGCGCCAGCGGCAGCGCCACCAACGGAAACCAGAACACGATGACCAGCGGATGCTCACGCCCGCGCAGCCGCCGAATCGTGACGTACGAAAACCCCGATACGATGGCCCCGCCGACGCCCGTCATCACCCAGATAATAGCGTCGGGCGGGAGCGTGGCGCGGTCGAGCTGCGTCAGAAGCACGCCTCCGAACGCCACCCCGAAGCACGCCCATTGCGCCGCCCTGACGGGTTCGCGAAGCAGCCAAATCCCCACCAGCGCCGTGCAAATCGGGGAGAGGTATTGCAGCGTGACGGCCACCGCCAGCGGCAGATGCTGCACCGTGGCGAAGTAGAGCACCAGCGCCACCGCCCCCGTGGTGCCGCGCGAAGCCAACAGCCACCGGCTCTGACTATCGTTCCCGCTCCCCCAAACGCTCACGCCCGCCCGCTGCACCGCCCACCAGCTCAGCACCAACGACACCACCGACCGCGCCAGAATTACCTCTAACGTCGGGAGCCGCCCCAGCTGCTTGACGCACACATTCATGAGTGCGAAAAGGAGTGTAGAAAGCAGCATCTGACGGACTCCGTGCGACATGGGGGCGGGTTTAGGTCAGAACAGGGGAGAGGCGAAAAGCGCCCGCTGACCGATGCGGGCAAAGGTCGGGTTTGGATTTGGGCTGGCTATTTTAAAGCTGTTTTCGGATGGATATACCCGCTCGCAAGAACCTCAATGCGCGGCTTCGGCCCGCCCGGCGCAAAATCGCGACATCTTATACAGCCGCTTTGCCGTATGCGGCGCCTGTCGCGCTCCCGGCGTACTCGCTAGTGGGTATTCGGGTAGCCATTCGATTCTATGGGCCACAAAAAACAGCGCGCTAAAGTCGCCGCGCTCGCCGACCCGATTCCGGGTTTGATTTCGACGGGGTATCTCAAGGAGGTGCCCGAAAGCTCGGGGATGGCGCTTGCGCCCGAGCCGGGCACGTTCTACACCCACGGCGACCACGGCAACGCCCCGATTCTGTACGTCATCAACTGGCAGGGGGAGGTTTTGCGGAAGATTCTGATTCCCGAGGCCACCAACGAAGATTGGGAAGCGCTTACTTCCGACGAGCTGGGGCGGATTTATATCGGCGATTTCGGCAATAACAAAAACAACCGCCGCGACCTCACTATCTACCGTTTCGACCCCACGCAGCCCGCCGCCATTCCGCCGCGCATCCGGTTTCGCTACGCCGACCAGACCGATTTTCCGCCCCCGAACCCGGAGGATTTCAACTGGGATTGCGAAGCGATGGTCTGGCGCGACGATCACCTCTACCTCTTCTCCCGCGACCGCGGCCGCTCGCGCACCTGCCGCATTCACCGGCTGCCCGCCGCCCCCACGCCCCCCGACCAAGAAGCCCTCGCCGAGTACATCGGCAGCTACGAGCTGCCAGCGCAAGTCACCGACGCAGCGCTCCATCCGAACGGCCACCTGCTCGCGCTGCTGAGTCAGCAACAGCTTTTTCTGGTGACCATCACCCCCGAATCGCTCCTCGACGGCGAGGTGCACATCATCCCGCTCCCCGAAGTCAGCCACGCCGAAGGAGTGGTATTCACCGACGCCGCCACCCTCGCTATCACCACTGAAAAAGGCGGGATGTATCAGCTGATTTTATCGGCGGCTGAGCGCGGTGTGGTCACCGGGAAAGAGCCTGAACAGGATTCTGAACAGGATTCTGAACAGGATTCAGAACAAGCGTCTGACCAAGGGAGTGAGTAAGTCCGTGTCGGGTATCCGCAGGTCTCTTGATCTGCCAACCTGCGTATCCGGCACCGTCGCAGTGCCGGCGGTTGGGAACCGATTGGCATCAGCAGCTCCGGCACCGAGACGGTGCCGGGTACGTTAAGTCGCGCCCGTCTAGGGTGCGGGGCGAGAGGCCCGCGCGATTCCCCCCAATTCCCCCAATTCGTGCCATTAAGTCGGCTTCTGCTGATGCGGACGCCCCCAATACCCTGCAATTGAATTAACTATCGAAGGCATCCTGAGTTACATTTGGCTCAGTGGTACGCGCGTTTTTGCTCACCTTACGCATCGTCTTCGTGGGGTTGTTCGGGCTGCTGGCAGCCGGACAGGCTTCGGCCGAGCCGTGGCACCGAGACCCGATACTCAGTCAGCTCCTGATAAAACAGCTCCTGACCGACCAGACCGGCTTCCAGTGGATTGCCACCGACGAGGGCGTGTTTCGCTACGACGGTTACGAGCTGGTGCCGCTCGCCCGCCTGATACGGCCCGGCCGCGTGGCGGCGCCCAAAGGCATAGTGTCGGCGATTTGCCTTGACCCGACCGGCCACCTCTGGATTGGGGCCGATGCGGGCCTGTTCTGCCTGACCCTGCGTACGGGCGCTTTTCGCCGCTTGGCCTTGCCCCAAGAGGCCACCGCCGCGCCGCCGACGGTTATGCAACTGTTTCGGCACCCGCGTTCGGGGCACCTGTGGCTGAGCTGCGGCGACGGCAGTACCGTGGTGCTGGATGCCGCGCACGGCGGCCGCTACATCAGTCACCGGCAGATGCCGGGCGTGGGGTATCTGTACCAGCCGGACGGCACCCCGACGGGCGTGTGGATCTCTTTCGTCAAGATGCTGCATTTTGACCCCGTTACGCATCGGTCGGTGGAGACGCCAGCCGGCGTTGCGCGCTTGGATGCTACCGGGCCGGTGCGGCAATACGTGCCCACGGAGTACGTGATGATGCCGGTGCCGGGCACTGTGCCGCTGCGGTTGTTCTGCGCCAACGCGCTGTTCGAGCTAACCGACGGCCACCACCTCCGCGAGGTCAGGCGCTGGCTGCCCGCCGAGCGGACGGATAATTTCAAGCCCACTTTCGTGCGCGCCGATAGCGTTTGCGAGTGGGTCTCGCAGCACCACTACGTGCAGCTGACGGTGCGGGGGGCGCGCGCGGGGGAAGTGGTGACGGATAGCCTGCGTCTGGGGGAAGTCGCCAATTTCTATCGGCACAACTTCGTCGTGTACCGCGATGCCCCCGGCGTGCAGTGGTGCTATTCGCGGATGTGGCGCGGGGTACACAAGCGCCGGGTAGCTGCTCCTCAAGCGGTGAGCGCGCTGACGCAGTCCGGTGGCCGGACAATGGCGAGTATGCGCAGCATCACGCGCTTGGCTGACGGGCGGCTGTTCCTGGGTTCCTACGACGGGCCGTTCGTGCAGGCCGCCGACTCGCCGCGCGCCCCGTTGCGCCGCCTGCCGATTGTCCGCGCCGGCCGACAGTTGCTGATGGCTTATGATGCCCTGACCACGCGCCCACACTCTTCTCCCCCGACCACCGTAATAGCCGACGCCGAGGTGGGCTTTCAAGTATTCAACCCCCGCACGAACGAGTGCCTGCCCGTGCCCGTCGAGTCCGGCAAATATCCTCGTCCGACGCGTTTTCTGACGCTGCTCGAAGACACACGCGGTCAGGTTTGGGGCGGGACCGACCACGGCCTGTTTCGCCTAAATCTGCGGACGAGGCTCGGGCGGCGTTATCAACCGCTGAACCGCCCTAAGGCGGGCGCACTGCTGGCGCAGCTACAGATTATTGACCTAGCCGCCGACTCCGCTACGGACAATTTGTGGGTCGCCACTGACCGGGGGCTCTACTGGTTGGCGCCCGCCACCGGCGAGCTGCGGCGGGTAGGCGGTGCGTCGGCCGAACCGCTCTCCACCACCGCCGAGCTGCTGTGCGTGGCGGCGGCCGGCCGGGGCCGAGCGTGGGTCGGGACGCGCACCGACGGCCTGCTCCTCGTAGACGCGGAGCGGGGAGTTTTGCAGCAGCTCGGCATCGTCGACGGCTTGCCGTCTTCTACGGTCGCCACGGTGCTGTGCCGCCCCGACGGCACGGTCTGGGCGGGCACCTACGCTGGGCTGATTCGCTACGACCCCGCCCAGCAGCGGCTGGCCGTATTCGGGGCGGCGGCTGGGCTGACCGAGGCGGAGATGAACCGCAGCTCGGCCTACGCCGACCCGCGTACCGGTGCGCTGCTGTTTGGCGGCGTCGGCGGGCTTTTTCAGGTGGCGCCCACCACGATGGGTCAGGCCGAAAACGACCGGCAACGGCCTGTCCGCCTACTGGTGACCGCCTTCGGGGAGAGCGGCCTCTCCACGGAAAGTGGCGCGGGCCGCGCGCTCGTTCCTGTACGCGGCGGCGAGCCAGTGCCCGCGCTACGGCTGGGCGCCCGCGCCACGGATTTCGTGGAAGTGCGCCTGGCCCTGACCGATTTGCTGACGCCGGATTTCGTCCACTACGCCTACCGTCTGCGCCCCGTCGGCGCCGACGCGCACGCGCCGCTACCGGCGTGGCAGCCGACCACCCGCCGACTCGTCTTGCAAGGCCTCGCCCCCGGCGACTATACCGTCGAGATTCGGGCCGAAACCAGCACCGGGCAGCTCGCCGCCAATGTGGTGCGCGTGCCGCTCCACGTAGCGCGGGTGTGGTGGCAGCACCCCGCCGCGTGGGTGTTGGCGGCGCTGGCGCTGGTGGGGCTGGCTTACGGCTTGTTCTGGTTACAGGGGCGCCGCGCGCGTCGCGAAGCCCGCCTGCGCGACGAGCTGGCCGCCAACCTGCACGACGAAGTAGGCAGCCTGCTGACCAAAATCAGTCTGATGGCCGAAGTGCTGCAACAGGCCGACGACGTGGCCGTCGCCACCACCGACAGCGAGGCGGGCACCACCACCACCGCCCCTGACCCGGTTTTGCATCAGCTCGCCGCGCGGTTGTTGCTCAACAGCCGGACGGCCGTGCAGGCGCTGCGCGATGTGGTGTGGAGCATCGACTCGCGCGCCGATTCCGTCCAAGCGCTCCTCGACCGTATGGAAGACCACCTCGACCAAACGGCGCCCGTCGCGGGGCTGCGGCATTCGTTCGAGGCCGAGCCGTTGGCGCATTTTCAGGCCCTGCGGCCGTTGGTGCGCAAACAGATTTATCTCATCTTCAAAGAAGCTGTCACGAATGCGGTTCGTCACGGAAAAGGCGCTACTACTCTTCGGGTGCGACTGGTACGCGAGGGCAGTCATTTCCTGCTCGAAATAACCGACGACGGCCAAGCCGCCAACGCGCCCAGTCGGAGTGGGATGGGGTTGCGCAGTATGGCCGCCCGCGCCAAGGCGATCAACGGCACCCTGCAAACCGGCCTGCGTACCGACGGTCAGCCGGGGTTTCAGGTGAGGTTGAAGGTGAGAGGTTGAAGGTGATAGGCTGACGTCGCCCGCTCTACAGCTCTCCTCTTCCCGCCCGCCGAATCAGCTCAGTACGCCCTTCGGTGACTTGCAGCTTTTTGTAGATGCGCTTGACGTAGGTGCGGATCGTTTCGGGGGTAAGGTCGAAGAGAGCGGCCATTTGCTTGTCGGAGCGGCCCTGCACGAGCGCGTCGAGGATGGTGCGCTCGCGCTCGCTGAGTAGGGTGGGCTGACTGGTGGGCGTGGGCTTGAAGTGTGCCAGTACGCGCCGGGCCACGGTCCGCGACATCGGCGCGCCGCCATTCATCACATCCACGATGGCGTCTTTGATTTGCGGCAGGGGCGTGTTTTTGAGCACGTACCCGCTCGCGCCGCGGCACAGGGCATTGTAGATGTGGTCGGGGTCTTCAAAAACGGTGTGCATCAGAATCTCCACCCCTTCCAGTCGCGCCGTGATGAGGGGCAGCGCTTCCTCGCCGTTGAGGCCGGGCAAACCGATATCGAGTAAAATCACCTGCGGCGGAAGCGCATGGGGGAGCTGACGCAGAAAGTCTTCGACCGAGTCGGCCACGAGCACGCAATTCAGGTCGGGCTGGCGCTTCATAAAGTGATGAACCAGCGCGCGGATATCGGGGTCGTCTTCGACGATGGCGAGGCGAATAGCGGTCATAACCAGAAGGCGAAAGGGGGCGGCAGACAGGGAGTCAACCCTTGTAATCACGAACGTAGGGCCGCGCGGCGGCTCACCCGCCCCCGCTTCAGCAAAGAGCGGCAAAAACGCGCCAGTTGGCAAGCCATCACCGTCCCCATTTTGGGGATAGCTAGCTGTGGCGGTGGCGAAAATATCCTGCCCCACTATCCCCAAAATGGGGACAAGCGCCGCTAGGTGGCCGCCATCGTCGACGGGCACTTTTGTGCTCGTCGCCTACGGTGGCGCAGCGGCCAGAAGCCGCTGATTCTTCAGGTTTTAGGCGGTCTTCTCCCCGAAAAAAATGCTGCACACTACTCAGTTAGTCGCCCCGCCGAAGCACCGCGCCGCCCGGCTGCAAAAGCGTTTGGGCGTGGCGTTTGGGGTTTCCATCACTGTAGGCAGCACCATTGGGGTGGGCATCCTGCGGGCGCCGGGCACCATTGCCGCCCTGCTGCCCGACAAGCCCCTGATTATGGCCTGCTGGCTGCTGGCGGGCGGCTACATCCTCCTGACAGCCAACTCCTACGCTGAGCTGACGGCTATGCTGCCCCGCGCGGGCGGCGCGTTCAACTACATCCGGCGGGCGTTCGGGGGGTACGCCGGTTTCGTAGCGGGCTGGCTTGATTTTCTGTCGAATGCCCTGTCGCCGGCCCTTTTTGGGTTGATTCTGGGCGAATACTCCGGGCTGCTTGTCCCAGACCTTCAACCTTACCCGAAGGCCGTTGGGGCGGTCTATCTGACCGTCTTCACGCTCCTGAACCTGCCGGGTGTGAAGAGCAGCAACGTGGTACAGCAGCTGACGAGCGCCCTGAAAATTGCGCTGATGCTGGTGCTGATCGGGGGGTGTTTCTGGGTTGGTCCGGCGGCTTTTCCGGACGCGCCCACCAACACGCTCCCTACCCTGACGGGCGGGGCGCTGATGGTGGCGTTTTTCAGGGCGTTGCAACTGATTCTCGGCACCTACGACGGCTGGACCGCCGTGAGCTTCTTCGCCGAGGAAGATGATAACCCCGGTCGCAACATTCCCCGCTCGTACTTCCTCGGCGTGCTGGTCATCATGAGCCTCTACGCGCTGCTGAACGCCGCCGTTCTGTATGTGCTGCCCCTGACGGCCGTTGCGTACTCGCCGGTGGCGGCTTCGTTGGCGGCGGCGGTGGCGTTCGGGACCCGGAGCGCGCCGCTCGTGACCGGCCTTTCGGTGTTCTTCATCCTCAGTATCCTCAACGCCTCGCTGCTGATTCCGACCCGCATCCTGTTCGGTCTGAGCCGGGAAGGATATTTCAGTGCAGCGGCGATGAAGGTCAATGCCGGTGGCACTCCCTATGTCGCCCTGTTGATGTGTTACGTGCTGGCGCTCTGGGGCATCGCGGCCAATTCGTTCGAGCAAATCTTCGCGCTCGGGGCCGTCATTCTGGCGCTCGTGATGGGCGGCGCGCTGGCCGCGCTTTTCCGGCTGCGCGTCACGGAGCCAAATCTTCCCCGGCCGTACCGGGCGTGGTGCTACCCCTACATACCCGCCTTCGCCCTGCTGGTGACCGCCGTGCTGCTGGCCGGGTTCGCCGTCAGCGACCCGCGCAGTCTGCTCCTCATTGGGGGCGTTTTAGTGGTGTCTTACCCGAGCTACCGGCTGCTGACCAACGCCGCCCGCGAGGCCAAGCGCCGGTAAGGGTTCGCTGCCTGAATCGTTACCTGTCATTCAAATTTCTTATTTCGGATGCCACATTCTACTGCTGCCGCCACCCGTCCCGTGCCCGCCCTCGCCGAAAGTGCCCGGCTGCGGTACGTCACCTTTATGGCGCTGTATTTCGCGCAGGGCATTCCGCAGGGCGTGTTGAGCTTCGCCGTACCGGCGTGGCTGGCGATGAACGGCAAAACGCCCGCCCAGATTGCCAGTTACGGCACCGTGGCGCTGCTGCCGTGGAGCCTCAAGCTGGTGGTGGCGCCGCTGATTGAGCGCTTCGCGTATCTGCCGATGGGGCGGCGGCGGCCGTGGCTGCTACTCGGGCAGATTGGCCTGATAGTGAGTTTGCTGGGCCTGACCCTCGTGCCCGACCCGCTCCACCACTTGGCCCTGCTGGCGGCGGCGGTGTTCGTGGTCAATGTGTTCGTGGTGATTCAGGATGTCGCCACCGATAGCCTCGTCATCGATATCGTGCCGCCGGAGCAGCAAGGCCAAGCCAACGGCCTGATGTGGGGCACGAAGGCCGTAGGGGTGGCCACGTCGCTGGCCGTGGGCACCGCGCTACTCAATCACTACGGTTTTGCCACGTCAGTGCTGGCCCCAACCGCCGTAATCGGACTGATTTCCCTACTGCCGCTGCTCCTCCGCGAGCGCCCCGGCGAAAAGCGCCTGCCGTGGACGACGGGCGCCCCCGCCCCCGAATCGCTGCGGCTCCACGCTCACGGCTGGGCGCCGCTGCTGCGGGCAGCCCGACGGGTGTTCGCGCTCCGCAACAGCCTGCTGCTGCTGCCAGCCGTGTTCGTCGCCCAGCTCTGCGTGGAATACCTCGACAACTCGCTCCCGATATTCACCATTCAGCAGCTGGAATGGACCAACGGGCAGTATGCCCAAATTTATTCGCCGGCCCGGCTGCTGGGGGGCGTGGTGGGGATGCTGGCGGGCGGCTGGCTCATTGGTCGGCTGGGCACTATCCGGCTGGTGCAGGGCAGCTTGCTGGGGCTTGGCTTGCTGGCCGCCGCGCTGGGCGCCGGACGGGCGCTGTGGCCCAATCCCGCATTCATCACCGGGTGCATCGGGGCGTTTTGCCTGATTAATACGCTGGCGATGGTGGGCCTTTTGGCGCTGGCAATGCAGTGCTGCTGGCCGCGCATCTCGGCGGTGCAGTTCACGGTGTACATGACGGTTTTCAACTTGGGCGCCGCCACCGGCACCGCGCTGCTGGGGGTTGTGCGCAGCCATTTCTCGTGGCCCGGCACCTACCTGCTCGTGCCGCTGCTGCTGCTCGGAGCGACCGCCCTGCTAGGCTTGGTCCACCTGCCGACGCACGCCAACCACCTCGCCGAGCTGGAAAACAGCTATCAGGAAAAAGAACAGGAGCAGGAAGCTTCCGCGCTGCAAGTGTCGCCCAGCAGGTAGCGGCGCTGGAAGGGCAACCGCGCCGAAGAGCCTGAAGGCGCGCGGCTCGTGCCCAAGCTGTACCAAAATCCGCCGCGCTCCGTAAACGACGCTATGCGAATGATGCTGACACTGGCGCTGACGGCGCTCACGATGGCCTGCTCGGCTCAGGCCGATGATGCGAAATCGGGCGGGAAGAAGAAAAAAGGCGGTAAGAAAAAGGCCAAAACCGAGGCAATGGCGCCCGCTGCCGCCGGTCTTACGCGCACCGGCTCGCTGACGGGCGTGACCGAAAGCTCCGGTTTGGCGCTCGCCGAAGCGCCCGGCACCTTCTACACGCACGGCGACCACGGCAACCGCCCCGTGCTGTTCCGTATCAATTGGGAAGGAAAATTATTGGGGACGATTCCGGTGAAAGGTGCCGAAAACCAAGATTGGGAAGCCCTCGCGCACGACACGCAAAACCGGCTCTACATCGCCGACGTCGGCAACAACGGCAACGACCGGCAAGACCTCGTCATCTACCGTTTCGACCCCGCGCAACCCGAGGCCGCACCCGCCCGCATCCAGTTCACTTACGCCGACCAAAAGCAGTTTCCGCCCACCGATAAAGCCGCCCGCAACTTCGATTGCGAGTCGGTGGTGTGGCACCAAGGCACGCTCTACCTCTTCACCCGCGACCGCGGTCAGCGCCGCCATTGCCGCGTCTACGCCCTCGCGCCTGAACCCGGCCAAGGGACAGCAAAACCCATCGGCGAGTACGAGCTGTCGGGCGAAATCTCCGGCGCCGACATCAGCCCCAACGGCCGCCAATTGGCGCTCATCGGTCGCGAACAGCTCTTTTTGATTGACTTACCCGCGAAGGGCATCGTCGGGGGCACACCGCGTATGATTTCGCTCAAGGGCGCCGGTCAGACCGAAGGCGTCGTCTTCGTCGATGATAAAACCCTCGCCATAACCACCGAGCAAGGCGCGGTTTATCGGCTGGCGTTGTAGGGAGTTTGTAGGGAAGGAGAGGGGCGCTACCGCACGTTCACCTGCTCGGCCACGATGAGGCCCTGCGGGATAACGTCGCGCCAGCGCGCTAAGGCTTGCTCGGCTTCCAAGCGGGTGAAATAATCACCGATTTTCAGGCGAAAAGTCGGCTGTTCGTACAGCAGGTAATCTTTCTCGGTCGGGTCACGGCGGATGACGGCGGTGCGGATGCGCATCGCATCATCCCGCGACGGACCGGTGTAAGCGAGAATCCGGAACCCGGCGGCGGTCTTGACGGCGCGCCCCGCCGTGGCAAGGGCGTCAAGCTGCTGGTTGGCGCGGTCGGTGACGTCGGAGCGCGAGGCGGGGTTAGCGGGGGCGCCCGTACTCATCGGCGGCGCAGCCTTGACTGCGGGCCGAAAGCGTGTAACGTCGGCGAGAAGCGGGTCAGAGGCGGCGGAAGCGGTGGCCGTGGGGCGCGATGACGGGTTCGGCCGCGCGCTGGTATCGGGCGGCGCGGCAGCGGGCCGGGTGGTGCCGCAGGCAGCCAACAGAAAAAGCGTGCTCAGAAGCATCGGCAGCGAACGCAAGGTGCGGGCCGCAGACACGAGCGGCCGGTTAGTAAGCGGATGGGGCAGCAGAAGCATCGGGCGCAGCAAGAGGTGATTCCGACGGCGAAGTAACAATCGCCACGCTCGCCGAGCAGCCCAAACGGTCGGCACCCGCCGCGAGTAAGGCTTCCGCCTGCGCCCGCGTCCGGATGCCGCCCGACGCTTTAATGCGCGTTTGCGCAGGCAGGTAAGCCCGCAGAATTCGGATATCATCCACCGAAGCCCCCCTCGACGCGAACCCGGTCGAGGTCTTGACGAAATCGGCCCCGGCCGCCGCCGCCATTTGTCCAGCCCGGATGATTTCCGCCTCCGTCAGCAAAGCCGTCTCAATGATGACTTTAAGGATAGTCCCCGCTTCGTGGCAGATGGTGGCCAGCGCCGCCATCTCCTCCGCGCAAGCCGCCTCTTCCCCTGATTTGAACGCCGCCACATTCAGCACCATATCCAGCTCGGTGGCGCCGTCGTGCAGCGCCCGCTCCGCCTCAATGGCCTTCACCGTCGGCATCGCGTAGCCCAACGGAAACCCGATAACCGTGCAAATCCCTACTGCCGTACCGGTCAATTCCGCCGCCGCTTGCCGCACGAAAAACGGCGGCACGCACACGGTAGCAAAGCCGAATTGCCGCGCTTCGGCGCAAAGCGTACTGATTTCGGCGCGGGTAGCGTCAGGCCGAAGAAGGGTATGGTCGATGTGGGCGGCGAGGGAAGTCATGGAAGGAAATAAGCGCAACGAAAAAGGCCAGCGTGCGCAAAAATGCGCATAACCAGCCCGAATTTCCGCGAAACGTAGGGGCGGGCCTTGTGCCCGCCCG
>JANNMJ010000044.1:0-25138 GCA_031397815.1 Hymenobacteraceae bacterium | reverse complement strand
GTCAATCTGAAGTCGAGAGGCGACTCAACGCCATCTCTGGGACAGAGCTGGCCACGCTTCACAGATAAGTAATGTGCCGATTGGAATGGCGGGTCGTAGGGGCGCGGCCTTGTGCCCGCCCGCCTGCGGTTGGGGGCGCTCACATTCATGCCGTATCCACTTTGTGGGATTCGACCAGGCCGACCAGAACCCCCTTCTCCACTCCCAGAACCTCGCAAATTCTTGGAAAATCCTATTCTGGTCTTGGAAAAAGATATTCTGGTCGCGGCAAATGATGTTCTGGGGTCGGCAAATGGTCTTCTGGGAGCGGCGATTGGACGGCGGGTATCGGTGGATAAACTACTGGTAGTGGTGGTCGGGGTGCGGGTGCTGTCTACCGTCGTGCGGGCGTCGGAAAGGGGAGGGCGGCGGTTTTTGATTGACGGATAGCCGCTATAAATCAGGCTTTAAGCACAGAAACTAAGGATAGTCAAAAAATTAATACGTAAAAGTCAACTACATTCGCTTCATCGTTCACCCAACCCTTTTCTGTCTGATGACAAAAAAACCTGAATCCGTCGCCCGCTATACCGTGGGGCTCGACGTCCTGCTCCAGCGTGGAGCGAATCTGCTAGCGGCCGGTCGCCGGGATTTGGCGATGCCGAACAACTTGGGCCTCAGTGCTTTTGGCTACGATGCCAAGAAGCTCGATGCCATCGAAGCCGCCGGAGAGGTGGTGAGCGGGCTGCCGACCGACGAGGAATACGTCGGGGCGCTGACCGAGAAAACGGCGGTTAAGGATGCCCTCGCGACGCAGCTACGCAACCAAGTCGGGGAGATTGTGGCGCGGGCGTCGTCGTTTTACGGCGATTCGAGCGGCCGAGTCCGGCGTTACGGCGCCGAGCGCCTCGCGAAAATGACCGACGGCCAGCTCTGGCAATGCGCCAAGCGCGCCGCCCGCGTGGCGACCAGTCAGCTCACCGATTTGGCGGATAAAGGCCTCACCGCCCAGCACATCGCCGACCTGACGGTGACGAACATCGCCTTTGATACCGCCCGCGACGCGCAGGACGACATCATCCGCGAGCGCGACATCGCCACCCAAGAGCGCATCGACGCCGCCAACGCGTATTTCGCCCTTCTCCAAACCCTCGCCGCCGACGGCCAAGCGCACTTCATGAGCCGCGACGAAGCCCGCTACAACGATTACGTCTGGGAACCCGCCCCCGGCACTTCCCCCACCGACGACAACGGCGCCCCCGACCCCACGCCGCCGACACCGACGCCGTAGCGGCAAAAGCGTGCCTCTGATGGCAGCTTGACCCAACCGCCCGCCCCGCCCGATGCCCGCATCGGAGGGGGCGGGCGGTTCTTTTTCCTCTCAATTCGTGTGCTTTCCTGCGTTCGTGCGCGCCTATTTGCTCTCTGCGGCGCCTTCCCGCGTCGCCCTTCCTCGTCGGCCGTACCTTCGTCGCCCCGCAAATGATGCTCCCGTTGTTCTCTTCGCCACCGTCCTTCCGCGTCGCTTCCGAAGCCGATTTGCCCACGGCCGCCCAGTGGCTGCTCGCGCATTTGAGCGGCCGGACCGTCGTGCTGCTGCACGGCGGGATGGGCGCCGGCAAAACCACTTTCGTGCGGGCCGTAGCGGGCGTGCTCGGCGTGGCCGACCACGTTTCAAGCCCCACGTACGGCCTCGTCCACGAGTACCGGGCGGCGGATGGGCGGGCGGTGTATCATTTCGACCTTTATCGCCTCGGTAATGCGCGGGAGGCGCTCGATTTGGGTATCTTTGACTACCTCGACGCCCCCGGCGCCCTTAGCCTGATTGAATGGCCGGAACGTCTGGCCGAGCTACTGCCCGATATCGCCGAAACGGCCCTCACCCTGACCATTACCGTTGACCCGGCCGACGATAGCCGTCGTTTCGCGCTCGAAACGCCCGCCGCCTGACGCCCGCTTCTTCCCCTCTTCCCGACACCCCCCGGCGGCGCTCTTACGCCGCACGCTTCCAACCTTCACTTCCGAATGGCCGAAAACTACCCGCCCGGTCTGGGCCTCGAATCCTTGACCCGTGCCGCCGGAGTGGCAACCGCCACGGCCGTCGCGCCAACGCCCAAGGAGTCGATGCTGGCCGTCGAAACGCGCCGTAAGCGCCTGTATATCGGGCTTCCACGCGAAACCTCGCTTCAGGAAAACCGCTTGGGTCTGACGCCAGAAGCCGTCCGGCATCTGGTGAACGAAGGGCACGAAATCGTACTCGAAACCGGTGCCGGTGAGCCGTCGAAATTCTCTGACCACCAGTTTTCTGAAGCCGGGGCGCGCGTCGTTTACAGCACCCCAGAGGTGTATGAGGCGGATATTATTCTGAAAGTGGCGCCCCCCACTACCGAGGAGATGGAGTACCTGCGCGCCGGTCAGACCCTGATTTCGGCGCTCCAATTCGGTACCCTCAGCGCTGAGTATGTGCAGGCGCTCGGGCGGCGCAAGATCAACGCCTTGGCGTTTGAGCTGATTAAGGATAAATCGGGGTCGAAGCCGGTTGTGCGGGCGATGTCGGAAATCGCGGGCTCCACGGTGATGCTCATCGCGGCGGAATATCTGAGCCACTCGGAAGAAGGCAAAGGCATTATTCTCGGCGGCATCACGGGCGTCCCGCCGTCGAAGGTGGTCATCCTCGGCGCGGGCACCGTGGCCGAATATGCTGCCCGCGCCGCCACCGGCCTCGGCGCCGAAGTGAAGGTGTTCGACGACCATATCTACAAGCTGCGGCGGCTGAAGTACAACGTCGGGAACCAGCTTTTCACGAGCACCCTCGACCAATCGGTGCTCCTCGACCACATCCGCCACGCCGACGTGGTGATCGGCGCCATTTCGCCGGAGCAGGGCCGGATTCCATACGTCGTGCCCGAATCACTGGTCGCCCAAATGGCGCCCGGCTCGGTCATCATCGACGTCGCCATCGACCAAGGCGGCTGCTTCGAAACGAGCCACCTCACCACCCACGACCGCCCCGCGTACCGCCGCTACGACGTCATCCATTACTGCGTCCCGAACATCGCGAGCCGCGTCCCGCGCACCGCCACGCACGCCCTGAGCAACATTTTCACCCCGATTTTTCAGGAAATCGCCCGCAACGGCGGCATCAACGAAGTCCTCTTCTCCAAGGACCATTACCGCGCCGGCGTCTACCTCTACAAAGGCTCCCTCACGAACGCAATGATGGCCAAGCGCTTCAATATGCGCTACAAAGAGCTGTCGTTGATGATTGCGGTGCGGAACTGAGCGAACTGATTATCCAAAGCGACGGACGGTATGCTAGCCCCGTAGGGGCTACCTTCCGGTAGAATCCCGGCGATATCGACCTCAAGCAGTCCCGTAGGGACTACCCCGCACTTGGCAATGCTTGGATGCGAAGAGGGTAGCCCCTAACAGGGCTGCCGGGCAGCGTTTAAGGGTTTGATGCTACCGGAAGGTAGCCCCTACGGGGCTGCTAACGGTTTGGATTCTGCTTTTGTCGCGCTACTACTCGTTAGCCAGCAACGTCTTCCAAGCGGCGGCCACATCCCCGGCTTCCAAAAACTCTTGTGCCAGCCGGTGAAGCTGCGTGTGGTCGGCGCCCTGAAGCGCGGCGCTGATGCGCGGCTCCGTGGCGCGGAAGGCGGTTATTTCTTCGGCCGTAGGCAGGCTGTGACGTTCGATATTGCCTAACCGCCCGAGGTTATTGCCCGTCAGGACGCTGGATTCGCGGATGTGGGCGGGCAGCTCATCGACGCCGATACCGATGGTGCGGACGGGCTTCGGAATCTCAAAGAGGCTGTTGGGCGTGATGCGCGCATACCAGTCGCCGCCGAGGCGGGCAATCGCATCGAGGCGGTGCGGGTCGATGCCGATGCCGCTGGCGTTGATGGTGTCGGTACGGAAGTGCGCCGCGACCACGCGGCAGATTACCAGATTGCCCGCGCCGCCCTCGGTGCCAAGCGAAACCACATCCTGCACGACGCACTCGAACTGCGCCGGTGCCCCGGCCACGCGCGGCGGACGCACTTTTTCCGACGCCTGCTCCGTAAAGCCCGCCTTCACAAACTCACTCACCCCCCGCGGATACTCCACCGACGCGAGCGACATCTGCTCCGCCATCGCGTAATCGCAGATATTAATCACGCACTCCTTCACCGTCCGGACGTTGTCGAGGGTGTGCTTCTGCGTGTTATCGCGGACACGGTTGGCGGGCGAAAAAATCAAAATCGGCGGATTCGACGAGAACGCCCCGAAGAATGAGTAGGGCGAGAGGTTCACCTCGCCGGCTTCGGAGATGGTGCTGACGAAAGCAACCGGGCGCGGGGCCACGGCGCCGAGCATAAACTGGTGCCATTCGGCCGGCTTCAGCTCGCCGTGGTGGATGGTGCGGTATTCTGACATCAGAAGAAGCGGCTAACGCGACCGAAAAGCGGCCGTCGGGTGCCAAAATTACGTTCGCCCAGTGCGCTGCCCGCCGACCCAGCAACGGCCTGTCGTCACCACGTAAATCTGCTCACCGGCTTGCTCGGTGATGCGGTGCGGCCGCCGCATCGCCCATTTGGTGAGGGCAGGGTCGGCCTTCAGCTCTTCGGCGGCAAAGACGGTCTCCTTATAATAGGCTTGCCAGTGCAGCTCTTGCGCGCCGGGCACTTGCCGCAGCTCCACCGGCAGCGGCGGATTGCCGGGCACGGGCATCTCGAAAAGGCCGTCGTACCACGTGATGCGAGAGCCAATCGCCGCTACTACTTCGGAGCGCACAAACTCGCGCTCATCCACCCAGAGGCGCAGATAGTATGGCTCCTGAAGTTGCTGCAAAGCCTGTTGCCAGTGATGATACGTCATGAGTAGTCCGGCGAGCATCGTGCGGCGGATGCCCGGCGGCGGTGTCGGATGACGGGAATCGGTGGCGCTTAGGTAGCTCCGCCAACCCGTCGGGGACAGATTCGCGACGGCGTATTGCCAGTAAGCCAGCGTTTCCAGCGGAGAAGGCTCTGGCGCGGTCTGCTGCCATTGCCCGATTTGCCGCGCTCGGCGGTGCATTCCACGTAGCTTTTTCATAGTCAGGCGGAAAAGTAGGGTGTTGGGTCAGAAGTGAGTGGTGGGGGTGAGGGAAGGGTACATCTTTCGCAATCGATTCGAAATCTTGTCGGTTTTCACCATATTCTTGCTAAACAGATGTATCTTCGCTCAACTACTATAGCTTTTCAGTGCCCCCGATATGTCTACGCCTTCCTGCCCCAAGTGTAACCACGCCGAGGCCACCAAAAGTGGCGTAATCAACGAGCGGCAGCGGTATCGGTGCCGGGCGTGCGGGTATCATTACACGGTGCAGAAGGAAGGGCGGGCGATTGATTCGTACTACGTCGTGAAGGCGTTGCAGCTCGTGATTGAGGGCGTGAGCTACCGCGAGATAGAGCGACTGCTCGGCGTAAGCCACGTAAGCGTGCTGAACTGGGTGAAGAAATACGGCGTGAAAGCCCCGAAGCAAACCGGCTATCACCCGACGTACAAAATCCTCAACCACGGCGAATTATTAGCTTTTCTGGGTGATCAGCAGCAAATGAAAGGCGCCGGAATGGTGATAACCGAGCTGGGCGATAAATACATGGTCATCCGCTGGGAGCGGTTCAGGGGGAAGTGAGTGGGGGAGAAAGTAGAGTAGGAATAGGGGAGAAGAACAGCGCAAAACTATCGGAGTTACCAAAACGATAGCACGTCGGTACCAATCGGGCGGCGGGGCATCCAACTTCGGGGCAGCCGAACGGGAAGGCGCCCCCGGATTCGGCGAAAGGCAACAACCATAATCGTGTTTTTCGCTCAAATCCTCTTCCGATGCTTTCTACTCGTTATGCGCTTGCGCTGGCCAGCGCGTGCCTCTTGGCTACCCCGGCGTGGAGCCAGATAATTCCGGCCGAAACACCGGTCAATCCGCAGGTAACTCCACCCGTTAATGCGCCCGCTATTACGTCGGCGGTTTCGGCGGCGGCACCGGCCAAAGACCCCAAGTTTGCCACTTACGGCGCGGGGATGCGCGTCAATCTCACGCCCGATGGCTCCAAGTATCTGCGCCTGATTAGCTGGACGCAAGTCTGGACGCGGTTCAACGAGAACAACGCCAACACGCTCCGCGCCCCGAATACGCCGCAGAAAAGCCAAGTCGATTTCGGCTTGCGACGGGCGCGCTTGCTGGTGCTCGCGCAGCTCAACCCCCGGTTTCTGATTATCTCGCATTTCGGTATCAATAACCAGAATGCCATCAGCGGCGGGGCGCCGGGCGAGCCGGGCGGACCGGGTAAAAAACCCGGCCTTTTCCTGCACGATGCCGTGGTGGAATTCAAGGTCAATAAATACCTCGATATCGGCGCCGGGCTGCATTACCAAAACGGCATTTCGCGGATGACGCGCGCTTCAACGCTCAACTTCCTCGCGATTGATGCCCCAATCATCAACTGGCCGACGATTGATGGGAGCGATGAATTTGCCCGGTTTCTGGGCGTGTACGCCAAAGGACGGCTCGGTCGGCTTGATTACGCGGTCTCCGCCAACGACCCTTTCCTGACGAACGTCACTTCCACGCCGGATTTGCTCACGACGAATGTGGCGCAGTATAATCCGGGAAATACGAAGCACGTTTATCAGGGATATTTCAGCTACTCGCTCAAGGATCTGGAGTCGCAGCTGCTGCCGTATGCCGTGGGTACGTATTTGGGGACGAAACGGGTGCTGAATATCGGCGCGGGCTTCCTGCACAATGCCGATGCGATGTACTCGCGGCCGAACGCCAATCCGGCCACGATGCCAGCGAATAAGTGGGATATCCCGACCGAGAAGCACGACATGAGTCTCCTCGGCGCCGACATATTCTTCGATACCCCACTCGATACGGCTCGCAAAACGGCGCTCACCGTGTACGGCGTGTATTATCACTATGATTTCGGCCCGAATTACGTGCGCTACATCGGCGCGATGAACCCCGGTTTCGGCGGCGCCGCCCAGCGTGGTAACGCCGTGCCGATTCTCGGGACCGGCGATGCGCAGTATGTGCAGGTCGGGTACCTGTTGGGGAAGCGGACGTTGGGTAAGAAAGCCCGCTTGCAGCCCTACGCTGCGTATTTGCACGCTGATTGGGATGGTCTGCTCGATGCAAAAGGCGAAAAGCGGCCGGTGCATATCGTCGATTTAGGCGCAAACCTTTTGCTCGACGGGCACAACGCTAAAATCACGGTCAATCTACGGCCTCGGCCCGATTTCACGAATGCCGCCAAGCCCGTTTACCGCAACGAGCTGACGGTGCAGACGGTGGTTTTCCTCTAACCTCTTCTGACCCTCCCTTTTTCGCCTTTCATTTTCTTTCGCCTTTTTCGATTCCTTGCTTATATGGCTAATTCTTCCACTTCGGGCCATTTGGCCGCTGTGATGCCCGGCGAAGAGCCGGTAGCGCACGATAACAACTCCGTCGAGACGGGGAAAATCTGGCAGGTCATCACCGCGTCGTCGGTGGGGACGGTCATTGAATGGTACGATTTCTACATTTTCGGCTCGTTGGCGGCCATTATTGGGCCGGTGCTTTTCGGCGCGCAGGGCAAGCTGGAAGATTCGCTGCTCGGGGCGTTGGCGGTGTTTGGGGCAGGGTTCGTGGTGCGGCCTTTCGGGGCGCTCGTGTTCGGGCGCATCGGCGATATGATTGGCCGGAAATACACGTTCCTGCTGACGCTGCTGATGATGGGCGGCGCCACCTTCGCGACCGGACTGGTGCCGAGCTACGAGAAAATCGGCATCTGGTCGGCGCTGATTGTGTTGGTACTGCGCCTGCTGCAAGGCTTGGCGCTGGGCGGCGAGTACGGCGGCGCGACCACCTACGTGGCGGAATATTCGCCGGATAAAAAACGCGGTTATTTCACCTCGTTTATTCAGATTACCGCCACTGCCGGGCTGTTCTTGAGCATCCTCGTGATTGTGAGCACCCGTAAGCTGATGGGCGAAGAAGCGTTCAAAGAGTGGGGCTGGCGGATTCCGTTTCTGCTGTCGGGTGTGCTCGTGATTGCGTCGTTCTATATCCGCCGGAAATTGCACGAATCGCCGTTGTTCGCGAAGGCGAAAGCGACGGGCAAAACGTCGACGAATCCGCTGCGCGAGTCGTTTGTGAACCCCGTAAACCGCCGTTTGGTGCTGATTTCGCTCTTCGGCGCCACGATGGGGCAGGGCGTGGTGTGGTACACGGGGCAGTTTTACGCCTACTCGTTTATGCAGAATACGTTGAAGCTCGACCTGATTGATGCGAGCGTGATTCTGTGCGTGGCGCTGCTCCTCGCGACGCCGTTCTTCGTCTATTTCGGCTCGTTATCTGACCGCATCGGTCGGAAGAAAATCATTATGATGGGCCTCCTCTGCGGCGCGCTCTTTACGATGCCGATTTTCTACGGCCTGCACGCCTTCGCCGGTTCCACGACCATCGTGACGCCCGAAGTAGTTGATGCCGTGACGGGGAAAGTGACGCCCGCCGTCCTCAAAGCCCTTTCGCCGAATATTCCGGCGATGATTGCGCTCGTGTTCTGCCTCGTGCTTTTCGTGACGATGGCGTACGGCCCGATTGCGGCGTACCTCGTCGAGCTGTTCCCCACGAAAGTGCGTTACACGTCGCTTTCGCTGCCTTACCACATCGGCAACGGCGTGTTCGGCGGGTTTGTGCCGCTGATTGCCACGGCGCTCACGCTGCGGGCGGCGGCTTCGGAAACGCCCTTCATCAAAGAGCACAGCTTTTTGGCCGGGTTGATGTACCCCGTGGGCATTGCGCTGATTTGCTACTTCATCGGGATGGCGCTGATGAAGGACGTGCGGAACGTCAAATTGATGGACGACGCCGATTAACGGCCTTCTGAGCCGCAGCAAAAGGAGAAGGTGAGAGTCGGAACAGGAAAATTTGATGCTTATTTGATGGCCTCAGGCACCGATGATCGGGTGGTGTAGCTGAGCCGCAAAGCGCACAGAGCTTCCGTTGTGACTTTCATCTTCTCGTTTTTAGTTTTTGGTTTTCAGTTTTTGATTTTTCGGCTCAGTGGTTTCTGAGCTTCTTTTTCTGACCCGCTACTATGCCCGTTTTAACTGAGCGCGCCGCCCAACGTCGGGGTCAGCAGCTGATGTTCGTCGCGCTGACGTTCGCGGCATTGCTGACTTTCCCGATGCTCGGCGTCTGGGACCAGCCCGCGCGGCTTGGGGGCGTACCGGTGCTGTGGCTGGCCATTTTTGGCTCGTGGCTGCTGCTCATTTGCCTCACGGCGTGGCTCGTGCGGCACCCAGCGGCTCCTAAATCGGAAGCTCCCACTGAATCAAACTCCATCAACCCAGACCCTACCCGTGGCTGAGCTACCCGTCATCGGCGTTTCGGTCGGCTATCTGGCCGCGCTGTTCGGCGTGGCCTATTGGGCGGAGCGACGGTCGGGGGCGCGGCGGAGTCTGGTGGGGAATCCGTACATCTACGCGCTGTCGTTGGCGGTTTACTGCACCGCTTGGACGTACTACGGGTCGGTGGGGCGGGCGTCGCAAGTAGGGATTGAGTTTCTGGCGATTTACCTCGGCCCGACGCTGCTGGCGCCGATTTGGTGGCTGTTGCTGCGGAAAATCATCCGCATTTGTCGGCAGCAGCGCCTGACGTCGATTGCCGATTTTCTGTCGGCGCGTTACGGGAAAAGCGCCTCGCTTGGCGCCGTCGTGACGGTGCTGTGCGTGGTGGGGAGCATTCCGTACATCGCCCTGCAAATCAAGGCGATTGCGGCGTCGTTCGCGCTCCTCACGCAGGGTTCCGGGCCGAGCGTGCTGGGCGGCGTGGGCGGCGTGGCGCTGGCTACCACCATCGTGCTGGCGTTTTTCACCATCATTTTCGGGGTGCGCAGCGTGGAAGCTACCGAGCGGCACGACGGGATGGTGTTCGCCGTGGCGGTGGAGTCGTTGGTGAAATTGGTGGCGTTTCTGGCGGTGGGGGTTTTCGTGGTGTGGGGCTTGTTCAGTGGGCCGACCGATATTTTCGACCAAGCCGCTGCCGTTCCGGCCCTCAAGCGGTTGTTTACACTGCAAGATTCCGGCGTGACCGCTCCGCATTGGCGCACGCTGCTGCTGCTGAGCGGCGCTGCTATTATCCTGCTGCCGCGTCAGTTCCAATTGGCCGTCGTCGAGAATACTAACGAAGACCATCTGCGGAAGGCGATGTGGCTGTTTCCGCTTTACCTGCTCATCATCAACCTCTTCGTGCTGCCGATTGCCCTCGGCGGCGCCTTGCGCCTCGGCGCTACTGATGCTGATTTCTACGTGTTGGCGCTGCCGTTACACGCTAACTCGCCGGGCTTGGCGCTGCTGACGTACATCGGCGGCTTGTCGGCGGCGTCGTCAATGATTATTGTCGAGACGGTAGCGCTGGCGGTGATGCTTTCGAACCACTTATTGATGCCGCTGCTCGTTCGGATTCCGGCGGCGCACATCACCCGGCGACCGGGCTGGTTCGCGTATTTGAGCCAATCGGCGCTCTGGGGGCGGCGTTTGGCGGTGGCCGTGGTGCTGCTGCTGGCGTACGGTTGGTACATGACTGTCGGGCAGGGGCTGGCGCTGGTGAACATCGGGCTGGTGTCGTTCGCCGCTGTGGCGCAGCTGGTGCCGGTGGTGCTGGGAAGCCTGTATTGGAAGGGCGGCACCCGTAGCGGTGCGATGGCGGGGCTGCTCGGTGGGTTTCTGCTGTGGTTCGTGACGCTCGTGCTGCCCACGTTCGTGGGGCCGGGCTGGCTCGCGCCGCAGGTGCTTGCCGACGGCCTGTTCGGGCTGCCGCAGCTTCGGCCGGAAGCGCTGTTCGGCCTCACCACCCTCGACCCCCTCACGCACGGTCTATTCTGGAGCTGGACGGTCAATATTCTACTGTTCGTGGGAGTCTCACTGTTCGGGGAGCCTTCGGGGGATGAGGCGCAGCAGGCGGTGGCTTTTGTGGATGTGTTCAAGGGCGGTGCAGGCGCCACGGGTGCCGCGTGGGCCGGGGCGCCGCTGCCCGATGTGCGGGCGCTACTCACGGGTTTTTTGGGGCCGAAACGCACTGCGCAAGCCCTGCGGCAGTTTTCCGACCGTCACCCCGACGCCCTCACCAGTCAGCTTCTACCCGCAAACGCCACCCCCGCCGACACCGACCCGCGCCTGCTCACGTGGGCCGAAAAGCTGCTCGCCGGTTCCATCGGTCCGGCGGCGGCGCGGCTGCTGTTGGCGTCGGCCACGGGCGCGCAACGCGTGACGTTCGAGGGCGTGGTGGGGGCGCTGCGCGAATCGCAACAGCTCGTGGAAGCCAACCGGCAGCTTCGGCGGCAGCAGCGCGAGCTGCAACGCCTGACCACCGAGCTGCAAACCGCCTATCATCAGCTGCAAGGGCTCGACCAGCTCAAAGATGAATTTCTCTCGACCGTCACGCACGAGCTGCGGACGCCGCTCACGAGTATCCGCGCGCTCGCCGAGATTTTGTACGACGTCCCCGACCTGCAAGACCCTGAGCGGAGCCGGTTTCTGCTGACCATCACCCGCGAATCCGACCGCCTCTCGCGCCTCATCACCCTCGTCCTCGATCTGGAGAAATTCGAGTCCGGCAAGGCGACGCTCGATGTGTCATCCGTCGATATGGCCGACGTGGTGGCCGATGCCGTGGCCGCCACCGAACAGCTCGCGACGGAGCGGCAGATTCAGTTTCAACTCGATACGCCCGCCACGCTCCCGTTCGTCCCCGCTGACCGCGACCGCCTCATGCAGGTCCTCGTCAATCTGCTCTCGAACGCCATCAAAGCCTCACCCACCGACGGCACCGGCCGCATCAGCGTGCGCGCCACCGCCGAGGCCGGGCAAATGCAGCTCACCGTCACCGACAACGGCAAAGGCATCGACCCGGCGTACCACACCCTCATTTTCGACAAGTTCTTCCAAGCCCGCAACCAGAGCGTGCGCAAGCCGGAAGGCTCCGGATTGGGCTTGGCGATTACGAAAAAGATCGTCGAGCTTCACCTCGGGACTATTTCTGTCGAAAGTGCCGCAACTTGCGGAGCCGTCTTCCGCGTGACACTGCCGTTGGTGTCCGATAAGCTCTATTCCCGCCCGTGAGTACCGTTGATACTGCCGCCGCTACCGCCGCCGCTGCCACCCACACGCCCCACATCTTGCTCGTCGATGATGAGCCGAACATCGTGATGTCACTCGAATTTCTGATGCGTAAGCAAGGCTACCACGTCTCGATTGCCCGCAACGGTACCGAGGCGCTCGCGGCCGTGGCGCAAACTGCGTTCGATGTGGTGCTGCTCGATATTATGATGCCCGATGTGGATGGCTACCACGTTTGCCGCCACATCAAGGAGCGGCCCGACCGCGCGGCCACCCGCGTCATTTTTCTCTCCGCGAAAAGCAAAGAGGCCGATATCCGGCGCGGCTACGACGCCGGGGCCGACCTCTACCTCACCAAGCCCTTCAGTCCGCGCCAGCTCATGGAGCAGGTTCGGGCACTCGCCTCCGGCCCGGCGCCGGGGGCGGTGCCGGGCGCCTCGTAAAGCGGCGTCGGCTTTCACATCCCACTATCAGCCCTGTCATGAACTCCACCTCGCTCACCTCGTACCCAGCGTCGCAGCACGCCAGTCTGACCCAGCCCGATGCCTTTTGGGCCGCGCAGGCGAAGGATGTCCGCTGGTTTGAAGCGCCGCAAAAAGCGCTCTCCCAGAGCAGCGACGGCCGTTTTGAGTGGTTTCGGGGCGGCGTGCTCAACACGAGCTACCTCGCCTTGGACCATCATATTGCGAGTGGACGCGGCGAACAGACGGCGCTGATTTACGATTCGCCGGGCACGCACACCGTTCGCACGTACTCGTACCGCGAGCTGCGCGACCTCGTCGCGGCCTTCGCCGGGGGGCTGCGGGCGATTGGCGTGGGCCGCGCCGACCGGGTCATTATTTATATGCCGAATATGCCCGAAGCCGTCGTCGCGATGCTTGCCTGCGCGCGGCTGGGGGCGGTGCATTCGGTGGTTTTCGGCGGATTCGCGCCGCACGAGTTGGCCGTTCGCATCGATGACTGCACGCCGAAAGCGGTGGTTATGGCTTCCGGGGCGATTGAAATCGACCGCATCATTCCATATAAGCCGCTCGTCGATGAGGCGCTGCGGCTCGCCACGCATCAGCCCGCGCACGTCGTGGTGTGCCAACGGCCGTTCGTTACCGCCGAGCTGCAACCGAGCCGCGATGTCGATTACGCCGACCTTCTCCTCGCCGAGCCCGCCGATTGCGTATCCGTCGAAGCCGCCGACCCGCTTTACATCCTCTACACGTCGGGCACTACGGGCAAGCCGAAAGGGGTAGTGCGCGATAACGGCGGCCACGCCGTGGCGCTGCGCTACACGATGCGCGCCATTTACGGGATGGAGCCGGGGGAAGTGTTCTGGGCGGCTTCGGATATCGGCTGGGCGGTTGGGCATTCCTACATCGTGTACGCGCCGCTGCTCGCGGGCTGCACCACCGTGCTCTACGAGGGCAAACCTGTCCGGACGCCCGATGCGGGCGCGTTTTGGCGGGTCATCAGTCAGCATAAAGTAAGGGTGCTGTTCACGGCCCCGACTGCCATTCGGGCCATCAAGAAAGAAGACCCAACCGGTTCCGCCGCCTCCCGCTACGACCTCAGCAGCCTCCGTTACCTCTTTTTGGCCGGCGAACGCTGCGACCCCGCCACCTACGACTGGGCCGCCGACCTCCTCCAAGTCCCCGTCGTCGACCATTGGTGGCAGACAGAATCTGGCTGGCCGATGCTCGCGACCTGCGTCGGCCTGACCGACGCGGGCATTTCGCGGCGGGGCAGCGCCGGGCAGCCGGTGCCGGGGTACGACGTGCGCATCATCAGCGAAGAAAACGGCCTGCCCGTGCCCGCCGGAACCACCGGATTGGTGGCGGTGAAGCTGCCGCTGCCGCCCGGCATGTTCGGCACGCTCTGGCGCGACGATGCCCGGTTCGTGCGCGGCTACCTCAGCCAATACCCCGGCTACTACCTCAGCGGCGACGGCGGCTACGCCGACCCCGACGGCTACGTCTATATCATGGGCCGCGTCGATGACGTCATCAACGTCGCGGGCCACCGCCTCAGCACCGGCGAGATGGAAGAGATGCTCGCCGCCCACCCGGCCGTAGCCGAGTGCGCCGTACTCGGCATCGCCGATGACCTGCGCGGGCAGGTGCCAGTGGGGTTGGTAGTGCTGAAAGACGGGTACACGCCCCTCGAAGCGGAGCTGGAGCGGGAGCTGGTCGAGGCGATTCGGCATCAAATCGGCGCGGTGGCGTGCTTCCGGCAAGCCCTCATCGTGAAGCGCCTGCCGAAGACGCGCTCCGGCAAAATCCTCCGCAAAACCCTCCGTCAGCTCGCCGACGGCGAAACCTTCGCCGTGCCGTCCACCATCGACGACCCCGCGATTCTCGATGAAATCAAAGCCGATTTTCACCGACGATTATTGGGGAGTTTTGCGGCCCACGTCGGGTAGGAAATCAATACCGCATGTCACTGGCTCATCGCCTAAAAAAATCTTCTCTCGACCCTAAACCGGTCGCTCGTTCGTCAACCGTCATTCGTCCGTCATCTCCTCGTTCGCAACGCAATTCGTCCCTTTTCTATGGCCTTCGCCCAACATCCCCGCGTCCGCTCCCTCGCCGATTACCACACTGCTTATGCGCGCTCCGTGCAAGATCCCGCCGGTTTTTGGGGCGAGGTAGCGGCGCCGTTTACGTGGCAGAAACCGTGGGATACGGTCGTGGGGGGTGATTTTGCCGCCGGCACCACCACGTGGTTCGCAGGGGCCACGCTCAACATCACCGAAAACTGCCTCGACCGGCACCTCGCCACGCGCGGCAATAAGCTGGCGATTATCTGGGAGCCGAACGACCCGAACGCGCCCACCGTCCGGCTCACGTACCGCGAGCTGCACGCCGAGGTTTGCCGCTTCGCGAATGTGCTGACCGGCATGGGCGTCGGGCGCGGCGACCGCGTCTGCCTCTACCTGCCGATGATTCCGTCGCTCGCCATCGCCGTTTTGGCCTGCGCCCGCATCGGCGCGGTGCATTCGGTGGTGTTCGCGGGCTTCTCGGCCACGGCCATCTCCGACCGTGTGAACGACGCCGGTGCCCGCTTCATCATCACCGCCGACGCCCTGAGCCGCGGCCCGAAGCAAATCCCCGTGAAGCGCGTCGTCGATGAAGCCCTCGCGCACACCCCGACGGTCGAGAAAGTGCTCGTCGTGAACCACCAAAACTGGCCCGTGCATATGGTGGAAGGGCGCGACGTCTGGTACCACGACCTCGTAAAAACCGCCGACAAAACCTGCTCGCCCGCCGCAATGGGCGCCGAAGACCCGCTTTTCATTCTCTATACCAGCGGTTCCACCGGCAAGCCAAAGGGCGTGGTCCACACCACGGCGGGCTACATGGTTTGGGCCGATTACACGTTCCGAAACGTGTTTCAGGTCGAAGAAAACGACGTCCATTTCTGCACCGCCGACGTGGGTTGGGTCACCGGCCACACCTACCTGCTCTACGGCCCGCTGCTGGCGGGCGCCACCACGGTGATGTTCGAAGGCGTGCCAACGTACCCCGACGCCGGGCGGTTCTGGCAGGTGGTAGACAAGCATTCGGTCACGATTTTCTACACCGCGCCCACTGCCATCCGCTCGCTCATGGCTGCGCCGCTCGACCACGTTTTGAGCTATTCCCTCGATTCGTTGCGCGTGCTGGGGTCGGTCGGGGAGCCGATTAACGAAGAGGCGTGGTACTGGTACCACACGCACGTCGGGAAGGAGCGCTGCCCGGTGGTGGATACGTGGTGGCAGACCGAAACCGGCGGCATCATGATTTCCGCCCTCGCGGGCATCACCCCGAGCAAGCCCGCCCACGCCGGGCTGCCGCTCCCCGGCGTAGACCCCGTGCTGCTCACCCCCGAAGGCCAACCCATCGACGGCAACGACCGCGAAGGTCTCCTCGCAATTCGGCAACCGTGGCCCGGCATCATCCGCACCACGTGGGGCGACCACGAGCGCTGCCGCCAAACCTACTTCGGCCCCTTCCCCGGCTATTATTTCACCGGCGACGGCGCCCGCCGCGACGAATCCGGCCTCTACCGCATCATCGGCCGCGTCGATGATGTCATCAACGTCAGCGGCCACCGGTTCGGCACCGCCGAAATCGAGAACGCCATCAACCAAAACGCCGCCGTCGCGGAGTCGGCCGTCGTCGGGTACCCGCACGACGTCAAGGGTCAAGGCATCTACGCCTACGTCATCTGCCGTGAAGGCGTGCCGCCCACGGAAGCCGATCAGCGCCACTTGGCCGAGCGCCTCATCGAAACCGTCGTCGCCGAAATCGGCCGCATCGCGAAGCCCGACAAGATTCAGTTCGTGTCGGGCCTGCCGAAAACCCGTTCCGGCAAAATCATGCGCCGCATCCTACGGAAAGTCGCCGAAGGCGAGCTGACCAACCTCGGTGATACGACGACGCTGCTGGACCCGCTGATTGTGGATGAGATTATTGATGGGCGGAAGTAGGAGAGGGGTTTGGGGGGAGATGTAGGGATGTGAGAGGTGTGGGAATGTGTGCATAACGCAAACGCCCTTCCGTTACCGGAAGGGCGTTTGCGTTGGCGGGAAGGCGGAAATTTCTTGGAAAATCCTATTCCGGTATTGGAAAAAGATATTCCGGAGTCGGCAAATGGTCTTCCGGGGTCGGCAAATGGTCTTCCGGAGTCGTACCTTGCCCTTCCAGAATCGGCGAATCATTGGGCCGGAGAGGCGGCGATGTTGCCGGGGGCGGCGTTTGTCTTCCCGGCCTTGACGCGGGCTGGCCCCGTGTCGGGTATTCGCAGGTCTCTTGACCTGCCGTTTGATTCGCTTTTAGAGCGCCAGAGAAGATTGCAGGTTGTTACCTTTCAACTACATCAAAAGCGTTGTATTCAATAGGCAACTACTGATTATGCGTTTTAGCTACGTTTTTTATACGTCAGGTAATATACCTGTCTTAAGGGTTGCATCGGACATCATCTATCGGCATCTGACGCCATTTCTGCTGCCCATCAGTCTGGGGACGGCTATTCAGGGAATAATCATTGGAATAGAATGCTGTGTTCCAAGTAATTTTTACCGCCAATCAGATTCAAAACTCCGTGTTACTGACAAATCGAAAGTCTTGGTCAGTGGCCTTGACGTTTCTTTCCTTGCTCAAAAAACCTGTGTTTTGCCTTACTATGAAGTGCGGGAAATGAGCACGTCAGAGTGCGTGCGGTTGCTGTTTAGTAAACTGAAGGAATTTGCTGATCAGTTATTAGTCTTCAAAAGAAAGATCGACTTTGATCGAATTCGTTTCAAAGAGCTGATCTTACTGGCTGAGCAAGAATTACTCAAAGAGTTGGCTGAGTAGCTGTAATCACCCTTTACCACGCCTTCGTAGGTTTACTCTATGTCGCAACTCTCTACTCCCTGCCCCAAATGCCGGGGCGTCATGTCAGCCGGTTTCCTCCTCGACCGGGGCCACGGCAATAGCTTGGCCCCAACAAGCTGGCAAGATGGCTCACCCGAAAAATCATTCTGGACGGGCCTCAAGACGAAAGGCCACCAACAGATTCCGGTCATGGTGTATCGCTGCGAATCTTGCGGCTTTTTGGAGTCCTACGCGCCGAATCCGGTGAGCTGAGCGCCTAACAGAGCGGTGATAAAACGTAAAGTCCCGAAGCAGTAGGCTGCTTCGGGACTTTACGTTTTAACGATTTTGGCAAGCCGAAGGCACTATCACGCTGCCGACAGCAACACATCAGCTGAGATGTTGAGGTGCAGATGAAGTGCCTGCATCATTTTCAGCGTCAGCTTACGCTTGCGGCTTAGGATATCGCTAACGCGACTTTCGCCCCCGAGCCAAAGCGCCAAATCACGCGGTTCCAGTCCGCGCTCACTCATTCGATGTTTGATGTACTCGATTGGGTCAGGCTCCGGAATCGGATGATGCTCGGCCTCGTAAGCGCAAATCAATGTCGCGAGAACGTCCAACTCGTCGAAGGCAGCCGTACCCGGCTGAGCATCGAAAATATGTTCGATTCGAGTCAACGCCGCTTGATAATCGGCAGTTGTGCGGATGGGGGCAACAGTGACATTCATACTTGAGTGTCTACTCCATCACCACCTTCGTCCCCCGCTCAATATCGGTTCGAGGGTCGAAGACGAAATCGACGTTTCGGGCATCCCCGGCCTTACCGGTGAGCTTCACTTTGGTCCGGCCGTACTCCTCGCCAGCCTCATCGAAGAGGGTGACGGTGACGGACCGGTCGAAGGCTTTGTCGAAGATGCAGTACACGGTGAGGCGGTTATCGCCGTCGGGCTCTTTCTCGGTAAGGCCGCCGGATTCGGCTTTGTCGACCTTGAATTTGCCCGTCCGCAGCCCTCGCGTCTTCAATTCCTCGCCCACGACAAGCTGCCGCTTATCCGCCCGCTTAATCCCCTCGCCGATGCCATCGACGATGACCGTCGCGGAGCGGCCGACGGTTTCGCCCGCCTTCTGGAGCTTATCGCGGTTGGTCAGCTCATCGCACCCAGTCAAGGGCAAAAGGAGGGAGCCGCCCAAAAGCAAGCCCATCATTCCCCGAAATATCGGCAAGCGCATCATTGGAATCAGAACAGGAAGAAGAATCAAAAAAATCAGCGAAATCAAAAAATCAGCTAAATCTGCGATCTACTCGAACCGCAAATGCTTCACTGAATCCCCCGTCTGTTCCAGCTCAATCAGCGCATCGATGCCAATCTGCAAGTGCGTCTTGACGTAGTTGCCGGTCACTTTAGAGTCTGATTCGGCCGTTTTTACGCCTTCCGGCGTCATCGGCTCATCGCTCACGAGCAGGAGGGCGCCGTGCGGAATATCATTCATAAAACCAACGACGAAAATCGTCGCCGTTTCCATATCAATCGCCATCGTGCGGATACGGCGCAGATATTCCTTGAATTCTTCGTCGTGCTCCCAAACACGGCGGTTCGTGGTGTACACGGTGCCGGTCCAGTAATCTTTCTCGTGCTTTTTAATCATCGACGAGACCGCCCGCTGCAACCGGAACGACGGCAGCGCCGGGATTTCCGGAGGCAGATAATCATCGCTCGTGCCCTCACCCCGAATAGCAGCAATCGGCAGAATCAAATCGCCGACTTTCGCCTTCTTCACCGCGCCGCATTTGCCCAGAAAGAGCGCCGCCTTCGGCTCCACCGCCGACAGCAGGTCCATCACGGTCGCCGCCATCGGCGAGCCCATTCCGAAGTTGATGATGGTAATATTCTGCGCCGTAGCAGTCTGCATCGGCTTGTCCAACCCACGAATCTCGCAGCCGAACTGGTCGCAGAACATGTGGACGTAGTTGATGAAGTTGGTGAGCAGAATATACTCGCCGAACTCTTCAAGCGGGGTGCCGGTGTAGCGCGGCAGCCAGTTCTTGACAATATCTTCTTTACTCTTCACCGGGGGTGGGTTTGGTGGTAAGGGAATGAAGGGGAGAAATCAGCTGATTAAAGCCGGATAAAGCCTGCAAAAAGCGGTTGCGCGGGGCCGTTGCCTACTTTTGAGCCTATGGCCGCCGCATCGCTGACTTTGCCCGCTTTCAACTACAAACTTACGCCGCGCGCCGGGGCTGCTCCGCTCATCTGGGATGCGGTCCGGCGAATGAACGTCGTTTGCACGCCCGAAGAGTGGGTGCGGCAGCACGTCGTGAGCTACCTCACCGACCACCTCGGTTACCCCCCGAGCCTGCTGAGCATCGAGCGCGGCACCGGCCGCCTCGGTCAGCGCACCGACCTGCGCGCCTACGACCCGGTCACGCGCCAACCCGCCCTGCTCATCGAGTGCAAAGCGCCCGAAATCAAGCTCACTCCGGCGGTGCTTCAGCAAGCGCAACGCTATTGGCAGCGGATTCCGGCGCGGTTCATCATCATCACCAACGGCATCGAACACGCGTGTTGGGAAGTAGGTCCGCCGCCCGTGCTGTGGGATCGGTGGCCGATGTGGTCCGAAATCATCGCAGATTTAGCGGATTAGAGGATTTTGGTGATCTGGGGGGAGATGTTGGGTTCTCATGGCGGGCTGTATCTACGTGTCCCCCCACCCCGGCCGTTCCGGCCACCCCTCCCCTCCGGGGCGGGGAGTTCGGGCTTAGCGCATTTAGGGAGAAAACTCCCCAACCCCGTAGGGGGAGGGGTGCCCCGAAGGGGCGGGGTGGGGAACGCGGTTACGGCAATGCGGCTGAGCCACGCGGTTACCGCCACTACAAGGCCAGCCTAAGGCAAGCTCCCTTCCACTAGCGTCTCGTTCCCCATCGCATCCTTTACGGTGAATTTGATGGGGCCGCTGAGGCGCTGCGCGGGGTCGAGCTTTTCGGAGTACAGCGTGGCGGTTTTGTACTCGTAGTGCAACAGCAGCCATTGCCCGCCGACCTCGCAGCGCCACCCGGCGATGCCGGAGAGGTTATCTGAGATGGTGAAGCGCAGCTCGTTGGGGGTTTTCTTGACGAGCTTGGCCTTCGGCGCGACGGTATCGGGGAGGAGGATGTAACGGCCGAGGTTTTTCGTGGCGATGGTCAGCTCCGACTTATCGGCGCTCCAGATGCCGCCCTCGAAGCTCGCCCGCTTCCCGACGAGCGAGTAGCCCGCCATATGCGAGATGTCGGCGGGGATGGCGGCAGGACGGAGGGTCACTTTCAGCGGCCGGAATAAGGCGGTCATCGGCGAGTTCACCGTCCAGACCTCGTCGGCGTAACTCGTCTGCACATACAGGGTGTCGAAGAGGGTGCCAGCGGCGGTGACGAGCGTCAGATTCGGGGTGCTGAACGAATGGTCGCCGGTGGACGGGAGCATTGCTTGGAAGTTGAACCGCAGGCGTCCGCCGCGCCCCGGCGCGAGCACCGAATCGGGGAGGCCGCCGCGCAGGTCGTATAGATAGGTGGCGGCGCCCTGCACCACGTAGGAAGCGCGCAGATCGTAACGGGTGCTGCCGGTTTTGCCGGTAGCGGGCACGAAGAGTTGAAGCGGCGAGGGCGTCTGGTCGGAATCGGTCGGGGCACGTACTACGAGCACGTTTTCGTCGACATAAGACGTCATACCAACTGCCCTTTTCACCGGCAGTTTGCCGCCTTTGGCGAAGAAGCCCACCGCCTCGCCGCGCACTACGACCCGCAGCTCGGTGGTGTTGCCGTAGGAATCGGCGGCGCGGATTGCCACGTCGTACGTCCGGCCGGGCTGCACACGCAGGCGTCCACGGTCGCCAGCGGGGCCGGGCTGGTAGAACGCGAGCGCGTTGCCGTCGTCGACGTAACACTTCTGAAAGTTGCTCCCCGTGGCCTTGAAGGTCGAGTAATTGATGTGGCAGCTCACCATCCGCTGCTGGCTGAATGGCACCCCATCGATGGCGTACCGCAGCAAGGGCTGGCCGTTGACGGTGGCTGCCACCTGCTGCACGCCGTTGTGGTTATCGGCTTTGGTGAAGCGGTCGAACATCGCCAGCTCCAGCCCAATCCAACCAGCAGCGCGGATAGTATCGGTCACGACGAAGTGCGTCGCGTCCAAGCGTTTCACGCGGTATTCCTGCCGCCGAAACTCCCCCGCCACGCGCGCCCCAATGCCGAGCGGCCGCACCGCCATCGCGGCGAATGTGGGCGGCACATCGTCCACAATCTCCTGAAAGCCGCCGAACGCGAGCGGGTTCAGTACGCGCTCCATCTTATCGCGCACCTCAAAATGCAAGTGCGGGCCGCCGGAGCCGCCGGTATTCCCCGAAAACGCAATCACGTCGCCCTGCTTGAACGCGATGACTGGCTTATCCCACGTCATCTCGTATTCAAACTGCTCGCGCTTGTACTGTTCGCGCTTCACGGCCTCGGCGAGCTTTGGCGCAAACCGCTCCAGGTGGCCATAAACCGTCACGAGGCCGTTGGGGTGCTGGAGGTAAATCACGTTGCCGTAGCCGTAAGCCGACGCTTTCACGCGGGCCACGAAGCCGTCGGCCGACGCAATCACGGGCACGCCGATGCGGCCTTCGGTCTTGATATCGATGCCGCCGTGGAAGTGGTTCGGCCGAATCTCGCCCATCGAACCGGCGAGAAAATTCTCCTTACCGGGCTTGATGGGGAACCGGAAATACCCCGCCGGCGCTGCCGCATCGACAGTCGGGGGCAGGCGCTCAACGGGCGGCAGCTTTGGGTCGGTGGCGGGGAGGTCTTCGGCGGGAGTGACCGCTTTTGGCTCTGTTTTACGCGGGGCTTTGGCGCGCTGGGCAGTAGCCGGACCAGCGAGTAAGGCCGTCAGAATCAGAAAAGGTAGAAAGCGCAAAATGTTGTTTTTTTTGGGGTTCTCCCACGAATTTCAGGAATTTTACCACGAATTATAATCTGTGAAAATTCGTGAAAAAATCTGTGAAATTCGTGGGAATTCAACTCTTACTTCACCTCGCAAGTCAGCACGGACTGGTCTTCGGGGAAACGTTTTTTTGGGGGGGTTCTCCCACGAATTTCAGGAATTTTACCACGAATTATAATCTGTGAAAATTCGTGAAAAAATCTGTGAAATTCGTGGGAACTCAACTCTTACTTCACCTCGCAAGTCAGCACGGGCTGCTCTTCGAGGAAACCTTCGAGCACATCGCCGACGGCAATCGGCCCGACGCCTTCCGGTGTGCCGGTGAAGATGAGGTCGCCTTTCTTGAGGGTGATGAAGCGAGAGATATAGCTCACGATTTGGTCGAAGGAATGAATCATCAGCCCGGAATTGCCGCGCTGCCGCTCTTCGCCGTTCACCCGCAGGGAGAAATTAATATTTCGGAGATCGGCGAAATCGGCCACTGGCGTCCAAACGCGGCCCACCGGCGCCGAGCCGTTGAAGGCTTTCGCGAGGGTCCAAGGGAGGCCTTTGGCTTTGGCGGCGGCTTGGAGGTCGCGGGCGGTAAAGTCGAGGCCGAGGCCGATGGCGTCGTAGTAGCGACCCGCGAATTCGGGCGCTACATTCTTGCCTTCCTTGCTGATACGCAGCACCAGCTCGATTTCGTGATGGATTTCCTTCGTGAAATCGGGGAAGTAAAACGGGGCGTCGTTGAGCAGAAGCGCCGTATCGGGCTTGTCGAAAATGACTGGTTCCGTAGGGACTTCGTTCTGAAGCTCGGCGATGTGGGCGGCGTAGTTGCGGCCGATGGCAAGGATTTTCACGCCCCAAAAGTACCCCGCCCAACCACGTCCGTCGCACGCCGTACAAGGTGCACCGCCCCCGGCTGGCCCTACTTTTGACCTGTACCCGTCGGCGGACGCCTGCAAAGTGCCGGTGTTGCCCCCGAAACTCACCCCTAACTGTTGACTCCCCCCCCCGATGTTGAAACGTTCCCTGAGTGTTGCCGCCCTGAGCCTGATGATGGCCTGCGCAACCGTGCCGATTACCGGTCGCCAGCAGCTGAGCTTGGTGTCAGAAGCCGAGATGCAGCAAATGAGCTTTACGCAGTACAAGGAAGTACTCGCGAAGGGCAAGCTTTCGACGGATGCGAATGCCACGCGGCAGGTGAAATCGGTCGGGCAGCGCATCCAGCGCGGCGTCGAGCAGTATATGGCGCAAAACAACCTCACGCAGGAGCTGAACGGCTTCCAGTGGGAGTTCAATCTCCTCGAAAGCAAGGAAGTGAACGCGTGGTGTATGCCCGGCGGCAAAGTGGCCGTGTACACCGGCATCCTGCCGATTATGAAGGACGAAAGCGGTATGGCCGTGGTAATGGGCCACGAGATTGCCCACGCCATCGCGAAGCACTCGAACGAGCGGGCCTCGCAGGAGATGCTTTCTCAAGGCCTCGGCAGCAGCCTGCAAGCCGCTCTCGGCCAGAACCCGAGCGCCACGAAGAGCATCTTCTTGGGTGCCGTCGGGGTAGGTTCTCAGCTGAAAATGCTCTCTTTCGGACGGAATCAGGAATCCGAAGCCGACCGCCTCGGGCTGATTTTCATGGCGCTCGCCGGGTACGACCCTCGCACCGCGCCGTCGTTCTGGGAGCGGATGTCGGCGCAGAGCCAAGGGGCACCGCCGGAGTTCCTCAGCACGCACCCTTCCGACCAAACCCGCATCAACGACATCAACTCGCACATGACCGAGGCGCTCGGCTACTACAAGAAGTAGCCCGGAAGCAATAGGATTATGTTGGGAAATGTAACGGCGGCTCTTCTCCTGAATATGGGAGAAGAGCCGCCGTCTGGTTTAATAGTAGTTACTTCGCGGGCTGATTCTCAATGCGCTACCCGCAAGCTGCCTTCTTTCGGCCGGTGCTGGTGCGTAGGCGAAGCCCTCTCTCTGTTCTTATCCATTTCCAATGTCTACTAAGTACGTGCTACGTGGCCCTTTTGTGGCCATTGGGTTACTGATTGCGGTCTTGAGCGGCCTCAGCGCCTGCCACACCCCCAAGACGGCGGAACCTAAATCGGCGGAAAGCGCGGCCGGTTCCTCGGGGCGCCCATCGCTTCCGGATTCGACGCAAGCCGCCAAACCGGTGGAGCAGAGCGTTCGGATCGGGTATATGCTGAGCCGCGATGTGCATTACGACATCAAGCCCGAATCGCTTCTAAAGGAATTCATCAGCGAGTTCGGCGACGGCACCGTAGTGGATCGCGTCTCGGTCTCGCCCGTGCAAGACACCCCGCGCGACAAGCCCGTGTATTACCTCGTCGGGATGGGGCAGCTCAACGGCCAGTTCCGCGCTATGGCGCTCGTCCTCAAAGAATCAGCCGACGACCACGGCCTGTACCTTCAACCCACCGCCGCCCGCCACATCGCGCAGGGCTTCAACTGCGCGTTTTGCTACTTCCGGTTCAGCCGGGGCAAAGTCACGGGCGTCGAATGCTCCGAAGCGAGCACTGGGACTACGGAGCGGCGGTGCTCGTTTAAGGTCGAGCCGATGAATCATTTCTTCGTGAACGCGAAGAAGTGATTTGGGGGGAGGAGGGGAAGATGTGGGGATGTGCCGCGTCTTTACGTACCCGGCACCGTCTCGGTGCCGGAGCTACTGATGCCAATCTGCCTTTTTCCACCGGCACCGAGACGGTGCCGGATACTTCCCAGCCTACGTACCCGGCACCGTCT
>JANNMJ010000027.1:0-3839 GCA_031397815.1 Hymenobacteraceae bacterium | reverse complement strand
ATTGTTCCTTGCGCCACCGATGCGGCGTACTGGTACGAAAGTCCTGCTCCTTCAGTAAATGTCTCCAAATGCACGAAAACAGAATTAGGGTCGTAATTGACAATCACAATTGTCAAAACACACCGCAATAGACCACCGCCCCTATTTCGAGGACGTTCTCGACTTTTCAGGACCGCATAACTGGCAGCGCACCAATGGCCAAAGCTGGCGAGAGCTCGTTGACCAGAACACGCCGCAGTCGCTGGAATTGATTGGTGGCCAGCCGCTGGACGCGAACAAAGCGGCTGTTGACAGCGGAACGGCGCTGTTCGCCTCCGCGCAAGTTCAGGATTCCTCTCGCGGGTGGGCGTCCGCGTTCCGGGAGGATATGGATCGTGTGATCGCCGCGGCGCAGGCGCACAACTAAAACACGGAGTGAACCACCGGCAACTACCATGAACCTCGAAAATTTATCCAGTTTACTGGCGGTGCTGATTGCGTTGAGCGTAGCTGCTGAACGCCTCATTGAGATTCTTAAAAACATCTCAGCTCTGGGAAAAGAGAATCCAAATCCTACCGGCGAGGCTTTGCGTAAGCTTGCTTTGCAGCTACTCGCCATAGGCGCGGGTATCCTGACGGCGTACCTGTCAAAGAAAATACTGCCGATCATCCCCAATACCGGCGTAAACGGCAAGGATACATCCAACAGTGTCTTGCTATTGCTGGGGGTGTTGGCAAGTGGCGGATCGGCTTTTTGGACTTCAATACTCGGCTACGTCAAGAGTGTTAAAGACATCAAGAAGACGTTGGCAGTCGATGCCAAAGTCCAGACGGCCGCGCGAGTGGCCGCAATCGCGCGTGGAATCGCTACTCCGGCTTCCGACGACGCGTTGGTTGCAGCAGCGTTGAGTCAGCGCCAAACCTTGTCACTCACGGAATTCAGCGAGAAGCTCCAAGAAAGTGTCAAAACTCGGGCTGACCAGAATCTGGCCGCTGCTATTCTCATTGCTACTGAACAACTCAACCTAAAAGGCGATCTGAAGATCGCCTCATCCGCTGCTGCCATCGGATAAGTGGACCATCTCCCTCATCAAATCAGGCAGGATAAATAAAATAAATTATCGGCATTTTTTTCACTTTTTCGCCACAATGGTTTCTCCACAACTCACCGGCACTGTCATCCTAACCTGGAACGACGAGTACCTCAACCGCGTCCGGAAAGTCCGTTTCAGCGGCGCACCTGGCCCTATTGCGCGTGTCGGCGCCTTAATGCACGTGGCGATGTACGAAGTAGTACGTCGGCTCACGCTGCCTGCTCCGCCATATCCCGAGCTGCTCCCGATAGCTACTGTGCAGGCCGAAGTCCAGGCGGCGGATGCGGCCGACCCCGCGCTTGGGCTGCCGCAGCTTCTCCAGAACAATGGCTTGGATGCGGCCGGGGTGGAAGTACTCCGTGCCGATGTAGCCGCTGGCTACGCCGCGTCCTTCGTACTGAATGCGAACGACCCGATGGGCATCCCGCTACCGGTGGTACCCGGTGAGGAAGCCAGCCGGGCCATCGGCGAAGCCATCGCCAAAGCGGTGCTTGCACACCGCAGCGGCGACCAGATGATCGGGTTTGATAAGGTGCCGAATCCCGCCTTTGGTATTCCCAGTAAACTCGCCGTTAATCCGGACGCCCCCCTGCGCGGCGAATGGCGGGAGACGGGGTCCGGTATGCCGGTCACCCCGAACTGGGGGAAGTTGGCACGTTTCGCTACCGGCCAGCCGATCCAGCCCGGCGATGGGGTTCTGCCCACCGTCCTGCCCACCCGGCTAGATTCCTACGAGAAACTGCTGCCCACACCTGACTACACGCTTGCATTCAACGAAGTGGCGCTGCTAGGGGCAAAAGATTCGGTTGCCCGAACGCCGGAACAGACCGAGATCGCCTTTTTCTGGGCCAACGACCTCGACGGCACCTCCAAACCGCCTGGGCAGCTCTACACGATCACCCGCATTGTCGCCGAACAGCAAGGCACAACCGGCGACTTGCTGGAAACGGCGCGACTTTTCGCTTGGGTCGCAGTCGCGATGCTGGATGCGTCTATAGTGGCCTGGTACGTCAAGTACTTCTGGCCTGCTGGCCCTGCCAGCACGAATCGCGCTGACCTGCTACGCCTCTGGCGCCCGGAATCGGCGGTTCAGCAGGCACTTACCGACGGAAACATGAGCACTGCCACCGAACCCCGCTGGCAGCCACTGTCCGCGAAGCGGGATGGAAGCAATTTCTCGCCTTCTTTTCCCGCCTACGTCTCCGGTCACGCCACTTTCGGCGCGGCCCACGCGCGGGCAATGCGTGATTTTTATAAACGCGACGACATCGCGTTCACGGCCACCACCGAAGACCCGCATGCTACCCGCGACGCCAATGGAGTGGTCCGTACCCGCGACTTCAAGTCCTTCACTGAAGCTGCCCTAGAAAATGGCCGCAGCCGGGTATATCTGGGAGTACACTATCAGTGGGACGCTAACGGCGGCTATCAAGCCGGCATAGCAGTGGCAGACGCAGTAGCCGGATTATTTAATACTCCGGCGTAGCGGAGGGCTAAGAAACTGCCGTCCAGAACCGCTGCCCGTACTTGCCAAGTCTACAGAATCGTCACCGTATTAAGATTGGGCTTGTTTCCAAAACTCTAAACTGATGGTGGCGCACTGGTAATCCGGTGCGCCACCATCAGTTTAGAGTGCCCTACACCAGCTTCCGGTACTTCACCCGCTTAGGCGCCACATCGCCGAGGCGTTTCTTGCGGGCTTCTTTGTAATCGGAGAAGTTGCCCTCGAACCACACCGCTTCCGAGTCGCGCTCGGTACGGTGATGGCCCCGGATCTGTCGGGGTTAGGTGACCCGCCAATCGACCCGCCTGCCGCCGAAGACGAGCGTGTTTATACTTACGTCGAGCAGATGCCGGTTTTTCCGGGCGGACCGGCCGAGCTAGCCAAGTTTCTGACGAAGCACTATCGCAATCCGCCCCTCGACCGCAATTCCCCATCCGGCACGAAGCTGCACGTCCGCTTCATCGTCGATAAAACCGGTGCCGTGCGCGACCCGGAAATTCTGCAAGGCATCAGCGCCCTGCACGATGCCGAGGCCCTGCGCGTCGTGCGGTTGCTCCCCCGCTTCCAGCCCGGCCGCCAAAATGGTCGCCCGATGAATGTTTATTACACCGTTCCGCTGATTGTTGACGCTAAGTGAGGGCGAGTGGTGGAGAGTGGTTCCAGTCGATTAGCCCCTAAGGGCCGCTGGCGTGCTCCTACAACTCAACTGACTTGATGTATTAGTTTGCCATTGCAAAAGCATTAGACAAAAACCCCACCCCAATTCACCCTCAAAATGAAGTCTTCATTTTTTGCACTCAACTAGCTTGCACAGTCTTAATGTGTATCTTTTTCATTAACACTTCCCATGGGCAATCTAAAATTGCTGATCCCGTTTATGACTACAAAGGCCCCAAACCAGAGCCGTCTCCTTTACCACGTCGCCAGCTTTTCGATGAGCCAGGATCTACTGGGGGAATGTATGTGGTTCAAAACGAAGACCCTTGGTTTCCAGGCGGACGTGCTGCCTATTCGCGTTTTCTTGCTGAAAACATTAAATACCCGATCAATGCCATAAGAGACAGCATACAGGGAAGGGTAGTTGTAAAATTCGCAATAGGTGCAGACGGATTAGTGCAGAATGCCACAATTAAAGAATCTCTTGGACAAGAGTGCGACGCAGAGGCTCTGAGAGTCATTAACTCATCACCTCGTTTTCATCCTTGGCGGTGTCTAGGTGCTAGTGCATCAATTAGGGGCGAACATTTGCCCTTATGTCGTAC
>JANNMJ010000225.1:0-8716 GCA_031397815.1 Hymenobacteraceae bacterium | reverse complement strand
GTACGAGACCCAGCTTTTTCACGGCGGCCGTATCCACGTCGAGGTAGAACTTACGGGTCGGGAACGACATCATGGCCGGGGCGCCTTCGCCGTACGACACCTGCAGCAGTTCGCTATTCTGCTTCACCAAGTCAATAAATTGCTTGAGGTTTACCTCCTGCACGGCCGGGTTTTCGGCATAGGGCAGATAATCGTTGGTGCCTTGCTTGTAGCGGCTGGCCGGCATAGAAATCGGCATCGGCTGCGACTTGTACGAGCGGCGGCGCATCTGGTCGATGTACCAATCGGTGTTGAGGTACGAGAGGACGGCCACGCGCACATCGCGGCGGATGCCTTCCACCTCTTGCGCGTACCAGAGCGGGAACGTGTCGTTATCGCCGTTGGTGAAGATGATGGCGTTCGGCGCGCACGATTCGAGCAGGTTTCGGGCCGAATCGACCGAGTTGTAGCGCCCGGCGCGGTTGTGGTCGTTCCAGCCCTGCGCGAGCAGAATCGTCGGCACCACAGCGCCGAGGGCGGTGGCGACCGTAGCACGGGCGGCCACCGATTTCAGCACCTTGCCGAGCAAATCGGCGAGGGCAATTACGCCCAGTCCAATCCAGATCCCGAAGGCGTAGAACGAACCCGCGAACGTGTAATCACGCTCCCGTGGCTCAATCGGCGGCTGGTTGAGGTAGAGCGCGATGGCGATGCCGGTGAAGAAGAACAGCAGCCCGACGATGAACGCGTCGCGCTCGTCCTTCCGAATCTGATAAATCAGGCCCAGAATACCGAGGATGAGCGGCAGCGCCCAGAAGTCGTTGCGGGCCTTGCTTTCGGCCACGCGCTCGGGGAGCTGGCTGACGTTGGAAGCGGTGTTTTCGCCCGGCCAAAGCACGCCTGATTGCTGCACGTCGCCGTCGCGGCCCACGAAGTTCCAGAGAAAATACCGTGCGTACATGTGCCCCAGCTGGTAATTGAACAGGAAGCTCATGTTCTCGCCGAAGGTGGGGCGCGGGTACTGCGGACGGCCCGTCTCGGGGTTTACGCCCGGCTGGAACGGAATCGTGACGCCCCATTTGCGGTACTCTTCCAAGTGCGCGGGCTGGTTGGAGTAGATGCGCGGCATGAGCACCTTATCGCGGTCGGCGTAGGTGGTTTCGAGCTTTTTGTCGACTTCCTCGTACTTACCGGTGCGTGGGTTCGGGACGTAAATCGGGTCGCCGGGGGTCTGCGAGACTGGCTCGGCGTTGTACTGCGGACCGTAGAGGATGGGGCGGTCGCCGTACTGCTCGCGCTTGAGGTAGCTCACGAACGCGAGGACGTTGTTCGGGGCGTTCTCGTTGATGGTCGGCAGGTACGACGAACGAATCGGCACGATGAGGTACGACGAGTAGCCGATCAGAATGAACACGAAGCACAGCATCGCCGTGTTGAGGAGCTGCGAGCCGGTCTGGAACGAGCGCCGGAAACCGTACCAGATGCTGCCGAGCAGCAGCGCGAGGAAAATCCAGAGACCCGACGAGAACGGCAGCCCGATGGAGTTCACGAAGAACACTTCTAACCAGCCCGCCAGCGTCGGCAGACCGGGGATGATGCCGACGAGAATCGACAGAATAATGACCGACGAAATGACGAACGCGACCACCGCGCCCTTCACCGAAACTTGGTGACGGCGGTAGTAATAGATGAACGCCAGCGCCGGAATGGCCAGCAGGTTCAGCAAGTGGACGCCAATGGAGAGACCGACGGCGTACGCAATCAGAATCAGCCAACGGTCGGAGTCAGGCTCTTCCGCCACGCGCTCCCACTTCAGCATCGCCCACACGACGAACGCCGTGCAAAACGCCGACAGCGCGTAGACTTCGGCCTCTTCTGCCGAAAACCAGAACGAATCGGTGAACGCGAAGGCGAGGCCGCCGATGGCGCCCGCGCCCATCAGCAGGGCGGTTTGGCCGCCGGTCGGCTCGCCTTTGAGGCCCACCAACAGCTTGCGGCCCATCATCGTGATGGTCCAGAAGAGGAAGAGAATGGTGAACGACGACGACAGCGCCGACAGCGAGTTCACCCAAATCCCAATCTTCGACTCATCGCCTCCGGCGAACAGCGAGAAGATGCGGCCCAGCAGCAGGAACGTCGGCGCGCCCGGCGGGTGCGGCACGAGCAGCTTGTAGGAACAGGCGACGAACTCGCCGCAGTCCCAGAATGAGCCGGTGGGTTCGAGCGTGAGCAGGAAAACGACAGTGGCGAGCGTGAAGACCAGCCAGCCGGTCAGGTCATTGACGAATTTGTACGAACGCATATGCGGAAGGAAAGCCGGGCCGTCTGCGCCTACCGCAGCCCGACAACGACAAAGCCGGAAATCAATTGGCCGGCGGCCAAAATTAGGCACGGCAACGCACGACCGGCGCCACCGCACCCGGCAACCGGGTATCGGGCGAGTCGAAAACCGCCCGCACGGTTGCTTGCGGCGGCGTGCTTACCTTCCTGTAAGCTCAGTATAAAGGCCTCCGGGGCTATCTTGCGCCTCGTTTTGCCCTATTGAGTTGATGAGCGCGGTACCAGAGCTAGCCTTAAAATCTCCTGTTTCGTTTGCCGACGTTCGCGCCGGACTGACGGCTGGCACCCTTTCGTGCCGCACTTTGGTCGAGCATTACCTCGGTCGGATTGAAGCGAATCGGCACCTCAATGCCTTTCTGGAAGTGTACGCCGACGAGGCTCGGCAGCGCGCCATCGCCATCGACGCGAAGCTCGCGGCGGGCACGGCGGGCCGCTTGGCGGGGATGGTCATCGGCCTGAAAGACGTGCTGCTGCACGACGGCCACCGCGTCCAATCGTCGTCGAAGATTCTCGAAGGTTTTGTGGCGCTTTATTCCGGGACGGCCGTTCAGCGGCTGTTGGCGGAAGACGCCATCGTGATTGGGCGGCAGAACTGCGATGAGTTCGCGATGGGTGCGTCGAATGAGACGTCGTTTTTCGGACCGGCGCGCAACGCGGCTGATCCGGAGCGCGTGCCGGGCGGTTCGTCGGGCGGGTCGGCGGTGGCGGTGCAGGCGGATTTGTGCTTGGCGTCCATCGGTTCCGATACGGGCGGGTCGGTGCGGCAGCCGGCGGCGTTTTGCGGCGTGGTGGGTCTGAAGCCGACTTACGGGCGCATCTCGCGGTACGGTTTGATTGCGTACGCGTCGTCGTTCGACCAGATCGGGCCGATTACGAAGACTGTCGATGACGCCGCGCTGCTCCTCGAAGTAATGGCCGGGCCGGATGCGTTCGACGCCACGGCGTCGCAGCGCGAAGTGCCGCCTTACACCGAGCTGTTGCAGTCCGCCGGGCCGCGCAAGCTCGCTTACCTGCGCGATGCGCTGGAGAACCCCGGCCTCGCGCCGAGCGTCCGGACGGCTTTTGAGCAAACGCTGGAAGCGCTCCGTAAAGCCGGGCACACCGTGGAAGCGGTCGATTTGCCGATTCTCGATTACCTCGTCCCGACGTATTACCTCCTCACCACGGCGGAAGCCTCGTCGAACCTCAGCCGGTTCGATGGCGTGAAGTACGGGTATCGTTCGCCGCAGGCCACCGACCTCGAATCGCTCTACAAAAAGACCCGCGCCGAAGGTTTCGGCCCGGAAGTGCAGCGGCGGATTATCCTCGGCACGTTCGTGCTGTCGGCGGATTATTACGACGCTTACTACACAAAAGCGCAGCGCGTCCGGCGCCTCATCCGCGACCAAACCGCCGCCCTGCTCACGGAACACGACTTCCTGCTCGTCCCGACCGCCCCAACCCCCGCGTTCCGAATCGGCGAAAACACCGCCGACAAAGACCCGCTGGCGATGTACTTGGCCGACATTTTCACCGTGCAGGCATCCCTCGCGGGCGTCCCGGCTATCTCGGTGCCGATGGGGTCTGACGACGACGGGATGCCGCTCGGCTTGCAGGTAATCGGCCCGGCGTTCGGCGAAGCGGCTATGCTCGCTTTTGCCCGTGAGGCGCACACGCTGGCCCGGCCGGTGAACGTTTCCGGCGCAGCCTGACCTTGTTCGTGACGACTCGCCGCTCCTCGCTCCTTCTCCACCTTCCTCTTCACTTCCCTCTTACCCTCCATCGAATGACGAAGCGCCTCCCATTCGCCGCTGGCCTGACCGGCACCGCGTTGCTGGCTTTGCTGACCGCCCCGGTGCTGGCGCAGGAAGTGCCCGAGCCGACTATCGGTCGCCCGACGACCCCGCAAGTTGGCTCGCTGCTGATGCCGACGGATACGACGGTCGCGACCCTGCCGGGGGTGCTGGGCGATTCTACCGCCCCGGCGCCCGCGTCGTTCGTGGGGCCGTTGCTGCCGATGCTAGCGCCGCAAGCTCCGCAGGTAGCCGCAGCGCCCGCCATTGATTCGACCGCAATCAAGCGCACCCAGAAGATTGCCGAGCGGCTGCGCGGCTTGGAGAAGGAAGTTCCGCTCGTTTTCAACCCGTATGTGCGCGGGTACATCGATTATTTCACCATCCGGAATCCGAAGTACACGCGGCGGATGCTGGAGCGTCAGCACCTCTATTTCTCGCTGTTCGAGCGCAAGCTCGCGCAGTATGGGATGCCTGCTGAGCTGCGCTATTTGTCAGTAGTAGAATCGGCGCTGAATACGAAGGCGGCTTCCCACGCGAAAGCTGTGGGGCTGTGGCAGTTCATTCCGCAAGCCGCGACGGATTACCACTTGGTCATCAACTCGTGGAAAGATGAGCGGATGGACCCCGAGAAGGCCACCGACGCCGCTTGCCGCTACCTGCGCAACCTCAACCGCGCCTTTAACGGCGATTGGGAGCTGGCGCTGGCGGCGTATAACTGCGGTCCCGGGAACGTTCGCCGGGCCATCAAGCGCGCCGGGGGACGCTCGAATTTCTGGGCCATATTCCCGTATCTGCCGCAGGAGACGCGCGGGTACGTGCCGTCGTTCACGGCGGTGGTTTATGCGATGAACTACGCGTCGGAGTACGGCATCGTGCCGGAAGACGTGAAGCTGCCCGTCACTACGGATACCGTGCTGGTGAGCGGCCCGCTCGATATCGCTAAGCTGTCGGAGAGCCTCGGGCTGGATGCTAAGGCCGTCCACGACCTCAACCCTGAGCTTCGGAAGCCATTGCTGCCCGCCACTACGAGCGGTTACGCCCTGAAAATCCCCGCCGACAAGCGCCTCGCTTTCGACGCCGTTGGCCGGACGAATCTGCTCGCGAGCTGCCGTCCGACCCCAGCGGCTACCGTGGCGCTGGCGGTGGATTCGGCCGCTGCGGCTAATCGGCCAGTGCTGAAAGCCAGTCGCTATGTGGTACGTCGCGGCGAGACGCTGCAACGCGTGGCGTGGAAGAACGGCTGCTCTGTGGCGCAGCTCCGGACGTGGAATCACCTCCGCAGCCGGTCCGTCGTGAAAGCCGGACAGGGCTTGGTAGTGTGGCACGCCGTGAAACCGAAAGCCGTGCAGGTGGACGATATCTCGACCATCGCAGCCCGCAAGACCGGCGCCGATACCACGGGTAGCCGCGTAACTGCCGGTTCCACCGCTTCGACTGCGACACTTAATGTGAACCCCGCGCCCGTAGTGGCGGCCACGACGACCGTTTCAACCTCCATTCCTTCGGCCCCAGCTACCGCCGTTGCTCCGCCGATTTCCAACGCCTCAACCGCCCCCGTGGCGGCAGTGGCCGCCCTCAACGCCTCGCAGCTCGACAGTGCGCGGGCGAACGGCTATACGGTGCAGCGCGGCGATAATCTCTTCCAGATTGCCCGCGTGTTTGGGGTTTCGGTGAAGAAGGTGACGGAGTGGAATGGCCTGTCGAACCAACAGGTGCAGCTCGGGCAGACCTTGGTAATGCGCGCCCCAGCCGCTGAGCAGGGCGCCCCCGATAACGAGCCAGCCACCGCAACCGCCGTCCTCCAGCCCGGCGGCGAGCTGGCCGGTGATGCCTACGTAGCCGCCCCCGGCACCAACCGCAACACCCGCGCTACGGCCGCCCGCGCCACCGCCGCCCGCAACCGCTGGACGGCCAACGCCCGGCAGCGCGTCCGCGCCACTCACTTGGTGCAGCCCGGCGATACGCTGTGGGATATCTCGCGCAAGCGGAATGTCTCGGTGGAGCAGATTCGGCGGCTGAATGGGTTGAAATCCGATGCGTTGAAGCCGGGTCAGCGGATTGTGCTGAGCTGAGGCTTGACTTGATATTGATTGAAGAAGCCCTTGAGACGTGAGTTTCAGGGGCTTTTTTTCGTTGGGGAATTTCGGGTTGTACCCCCGGCACGTACCCCGGCAGGTACCCAGGGTAGCCCACGCTACGCTTAGGGCAACCCTGGGCTTCTGGGATGAAACCCCTTCGGGGTATTACAAATGTTTTATTAGAACGGCTGATTAGCCCGCGGTTGACGCGAGTCTCTTTACCCGCTACCCCAATCGGCACATTCTCAACACGCGTGGCCAGCTCTGTCCCAGAGATGGTGTTGATTCGCCTATTGACGCCATCTCTGGGACAGAGCTGGCCACGCGCATCTTGTGGCAGGTCAAGAGACCTGCGGATAGGCGACACGGGGCTGGAGCCCCCGCGTCAACGCTTTGTTTGAGTCGATGACACGCGCTACCCCAACGCAATCCGCCACACCGCCACTACCACCACCAAAACCAGCGCCGCAGGCGTCAACACTTTCCAACACAAACGCAGGAGCTGATCGACGCGGAGGCGGGGGTAGGTCCAGCGGGCCCAGAGGTGGCCGAAGATGAGGGCCGCGACTTTCAGACTTAGCCAGACAATGGCCCACGCGACGCCCGCGACGGTACCGGCGGGGCCGGTCGTCCAGGAGGCGAGGCGGAGGGGGCCGAGGTTGGGGAGTGGCGTGTTCCAGGAGCCGAGGAACAGGACGGCGGCGACTACGCACACCAACACCATCATCGCGTATTCGGCGAGGAAGAGGGCGGCGTAACGGAATCCGGCGTATTCGGTGTAAATGCCCGCTACTAGCTCCGATTCGGCTTCCGGCAGGTCGAATGGCGCGCGGTTGCACTCGGCTAGCGAGGCTAGGTAATAGATGAGGAACCCGACGCCGAGGAGCGGCATCCGCACGATATTCCACGTCAGGATGCCGCCGATGGCGGTAACGTCGAGGCCGAGGGCGCGGATGCCGAAAAGCCAGTTCGTGTCAGGAGAGAAAATGCCTTGCTGATAGCTCAGCACCTGCAAATCGAGGGAGCCGCCGAGGAGTACGACCGCCAACACGGCCAGCCCCGCGGGGATTTCATAGCTCACGATTTGCGCCACCGACCGCAGCGCGCCCAACACGGCGAACTTGTTGGCCGACGTAAAACCCGCTAACAACAGCCCAACTACGTCGAGCGCGACCACGGCCAGCAGATAGAAAACACCCGTCGGGGCGGCGCTCGGCTGGGCGCCGGGGGCGAGCGGCAGAACGGCGAAACCCGCTAGTACTGCCGTAAAGACGAGCACCGGCGCGACGCGGAACAGCCACGGGTCGGCGGCGGCGGGGGTGATGAATTCCTTCTGAAGGAGCTTCAACACATCGGCGACGGGCTGCAAGAGGCCGAACGGCCCGGCCACATCCGGCCCGACGCGGTCCTGCATCCACGCGGCCACTTTCCGCTCGCTCCACGCCGTGACGATGACGAACGTCAGAATCAGCACGAGGGTCAGGAGGAGGGCGATGAAGGGCACGGCGGGATGGAAGAATCAGTTTTGAGGTCGACTTCGATTTCGGAGGAAAACCTAATCAAGTCTCAAAGGACGCGTAGCGGACCGAGTTCCAGCTCGTCGTACAGCTCGCGCAGGGGGAGGCTGAGGTGCAGCGCCGGCACGAGGAGCGCGTCGGCGAGGGAGGTGTAGGTGTGTGAGGTCCAGTCGGCAGATGCCGTGGGACGGGTGTACGATTCCACCCAGATCCGATGCTGCGAAACCAGCACAAACTGCCGCAACGACGACAGCAGGCGGTATTGGACGAGCTTCTGCTCCCGATCCCGCACCTGCGTGGCCGGCGCAAGGACTTCGACGATGACCAACGGATTCCGCAGGTGGTCTTGCCCGAGGCGCTGCTCAGCGGAGTGGTTTGTGACGACCACATCCGGGTAAGCAATCTGCTCGTTTGGGAGCAAAACGCGCATTTCCGGCCCCAGCGTGCGGCATTGCCGTCCGCGCAACCGGCTGCGAAAGGCTGCCAAGCAGTTCTGAACGAGTAAGCTGTGCGCCACGGTAACACCGGCCATAGCAGCGGGGTGATGAGGGTCGAAGCCGGATTTCGGCACTATTTGGCTGGCCCAAAGCTCGTGCGGAGCCGCCGCGTGGTCATCGAGCAACAGGAACTCTTCGAGGGAGTATGGCCGGGTGTAGTCGATGGGGGGTGGCGGCGGGGGGAGCACGGCGGGAGCGTGGGGAGCGAGGGGGCGAAGGTACGTTTTGGGGGGATGCGGAACGTTGGGCTGGGGCCGTGTTAGCCCGTGTAAGCCCGGGGTAGCCTTCGGCAACCCCGGGCTTCTGGGATGAAACCCCTTCGGGGTATTACAGATGTTTTACTGGAGTGCGGTTATTGGGATGCGGTTATTGGAACCCGGTTGACGCGAGGCTCCAGCCCCGTGTCGCCTATTTGCGGGTCTCTTGACCCGCCAACCCAATCGGCGCATTTCTATTTGTAACGCGTGGCCAGCTCTGTCCCAGAGATGGCGTCAATTGGCGAATCAACGCCATCTCTGGGACAGAGCTGG
>JANNMJ010000132.1:0-10707 GCA_031397815.1 Hymenobacteraceae bacterium | reverse complement strand
GTAACCACGACGGGCGGCTCGTTTTTCCCCCAGCTCATCTTGCCTTCGCCGCGCTTCCGAATCTCCAGACGGCCGTTCGAGACCACCGTTTCGGTCCGCGCCACCTCATCGGCCGGGCCGCTGACGGTTACGCTCACCGTGCTGCCCTGCTTCACGACCACGTTATCAGCCGAGTGAAGGGAAACGCCTTTGAAATTCCCGCTCACGTTGCGGGTTTCCGTACGCGTATCGCCATCGACACTGACGACCGTGTACGGCAGATGGTCCGCCTTTGAAACGGGGCCGGAGAGCAGCACGGCCACAAAAGCAGCTACTAACCCAGTGGTAGCGGCGAAGGAAACGGGAGTCGGACGCATCGGGAAAACGAGGGGGAAAGGGGGCGTGATTAAATCGGTTTCGAAGACAAGAGCTTCCCCAAAAGGAAAGCGTTGCCTGACATCTACGATTTGTTTCGTACCCCCAAATCTACCTTCTTTTCAATACCCGGCGCTGACGAGTCACGCCCTTTGAGCACAAATCAACGCAGCTCAGCGGCGGCTGCTTCATCCAGAAACCAATGCACCTGCGCGCCGGGACCGGTGGGCTGCACGAGGCGGGCGGGGAGCTGGGCAGCTTCTTCGGAGGCGGGCGTCTCGCTGAGGATTTGCCGGACGATGTTGGCTTTATCGGCGCCCTGCGCCAGAAATACGACCGTATGCGCCGCGTTCAGAACGGGCAGCGTGACGGTGAGGCGGGCGGGCTGCGTGGGGTCGGGCGCGGGGGTGGCGACGACGAGATGCGTGGTCTCGTGGAGGGCTTCCATCCCCGGAAACAATGACGCCGTGTGGCCGTCGGTGCCGAGGCCGAGGAGGCAGAGATCGAACTGCGGGACGGCGCCCGTTTCGAGCTTGAAGTGGGCGCGGAGGCGCTCTTCGTAATCGGCGGCGGCTTGCGCGGGCGGCAATGAGGTATCGGCGCTCAGGATGTGCTCGGGCATCACGGGCACCGCGTCGAGGAGCGCCCGGAAGGCCATTCGCTGGTTCGAGCGGTCGTCGTCGAGTGGCACGAGCCGCTCGTCGCCCCACGCCACCACCACTTGCGCCCACGGCAGATTATCGGCGTACGGCACCCGCGAGAGGCTCTCGTAGAGCGCCTGCGGCGTGGTGCCGCCCGCGAGCAGAATCGTGCACAGGCCGCGCCGATTGACCGCCTCGCTGATGAGCGAGGCGCAATACAGCGTGGCGGCGGCGGCCAGATGCGCGGGGGTTTGGGAAACGGTGACGGTCGGTTTCATAACTTCATCCGGAAGTGGGTGGGGGCGAAATCAGGCTTTCGGCTTAGCGGGCTTGCGCGGGGCCTTCTTCGCAGAATCAGGGGTTTGGGTTTTCAACGACGGCGTAATCCAGTGATGGCCTTCGCGGGCGATGAGCGCATCGGCTTCCGACGGCCCCCACTGATCGGCGGCGTAGTTGGGGAAATCGGGCGCCGGACCAGTGCTCCACGCGTCGAGAATCGGGGTGATGACTTCCCAAGCGGCTTCTACTTGGTCGGCGCGCATGAACAGCATCGGGTCGCCGCGCAGGGCGTCGAGGAGGAGGGTTTCGTAAGCTTCCGGCGGCTCCCCGACGTACGCGTCGCGGTAGTCGAACTCCAGATCCACGGGGTTGAGGTACATCTTCAAGCCCGGCTGTTTGGTCTGAATCCGCAGGCGGATAGCCGAGCTAGGATAAATACTGAACGTCAGGGCGTTGGCTTGCAGATTTTCGGGCGCTTGCGTCGAGAAAAGATGCAGCGGCACGGGCTTGAACTGCACTGTGATGGTGCTCACCTTCTCCGGCATCCGCTTGCCGGTGCGGATGTAGAACGGCACGCCCTGCCAGCGCCAGTTATCCACGAAAAGCTGCACGGCGGCGTAGGTCTCGGTCGCGGAATGATCGGCGATGCGCGGCTCGTCGCGGTAGCCGACCACCGATTGGCCCTTCATCCAACCGGCCGCGTATTGGCCGCGCACGGCGTAATGGCTCGCTTCCTCGGGCTTGTACTTCCGAATGGCGCGCAGCACATCCACTTTTCGTCCCCGAATATCTTCCGCCTGATACGCGTTCGGCGCTTCCATGCACACCATGCACATGAGCTGAAGCAGGTGGTTCTGAATCATATCGCGCAGGGCGCCCGCGCTTTCGTAGTAGCCGCCGCGCCCTTCGAGGCCGACTTCTTCGGCCACCGTAATCTGGACGTGCTCGATGAAGTTGCGGTTCCAGATCGGCTCGAATAAGGCGTTCGCGAACCGGAAAGCCAGAATATTTTGCACCGTTTCCTTGCCGAGGTAATGGTCGATGCGGTAAATCTGCCGCTCCTCGAACACGCGCCGCAGCAGGGCGTTGAGGTCGCGGGCGGTTTTGAGGTCGTGGCCGAAGGGTTTTTCAACCACGATTCGGGCGCCCGGAAACTCCTTCACTAGTCCGGCCCCGTCGAGCTGGTCGACGATGGTGCCGATGAGCGTCGGCGACACGGAGAGGTAAAACAGCAGATTCGGCTGCTCGACGCCCCATTGCTTCGCGAGCTTCTCGATGACGCGCCGCAGCCGGGTGTAGCCGCTCGCATCGCCAAGCTCCGAAGTCAGGAATTGCAGCTTCGACGCGAAACCCGCCCACCGCTCCGGGTCGGCCTTCCCCTGCCGCGAAAAAGTATCGACCCCCGTCAGCATCTTCCCCTGAAACGCCGTATCCGACTCCGCCCCGCGCCCCATCCCAATAATGGCCGTGGACTCCGGCAGGTAGCCGTCGAGGTTGAGGTTCCAGAGCGCGGGCAGCAGCTTGCGCCAAGTGAGGTCGCCGTTGGCACCGAAAATGACGACGACAGTGGGTTGGACGGGGGTAGGCATCGGATCGCTGATTTAGCAGATTTATTGATTTCGCGGATTTTTTTCAGGGAGAGCGGCTGATTTCTGACGACTCAGATGAATGAGATGCGTCAGAATATTTGGGCGGCTTTCCTTGATTTCGCGGATTTTTTTTTGGCGAGCGGCAGAGAATCCGACAGACTTAAACCGGTGCGGTTTGCTCGTCGCCGGGGTGTTTTTCTTGGCCGGTGCCGGAGCCTTGGGCCGTCGATACTTCCGACCAGAGCGTGTGGAACGTGCCTTCCGCGTCGAACCGCTCGTAGGTGTGGGCGCCGAAATAATCGCGCTGCGCTTGCGTGAGGCTGGCGGGCAGCCGGGCCGTGCGGTACGAGTCGAAGTACGCCAGCGAGCTGAGCAGCGCGGGCGCCGGAATGCCGGTGGTGATGAAAATTTGCGCCACGGCGCGGAAATCACTCTGTCGGCTCACCAAATGGCCGCTGATGGTGGGGTCGACGAGCAGATTCGGCAGGGCCGGGTTGTTCTTGAACGCCGCCATGATTTCTTCCAGCAACGCCGCCCGAACGATGCACCCCGCGCGCCAGATGCGCGCCACGGCGGCCAGATCGGTACCGTAGTGATACTCTTTCGCCGCTACTCGGATCAGGTCGAGGCCTTGCGCGTAACACGTCACGATGGCGCAGTAAAGCGCATCGGGCAGCGCGGCGAGCAGGGCGGCGCGGTCGCCGTGGTACTCGGCGGTGGGGCCGGTGAGGAGCGCGGCGGCAGCTTGGCGCTCGGTGTCGCGGGCGGAAATGTCGCGGGCGGCCACGGCGGCATCCACCGTCAGGAGCGGCACTTGCAGGTCCATCGCGCTCTGCGACGTCCATTTGCCGGTGCCTTTAGAACGGGCACGGTCGCGGATGGCGTCGATGAGCGGCTGCGCGGGATTCTTATCGTCGGCCTGCCGCAGGACGATGGCCGTAATCTGCACCAGAAAAGATTGCAGCTCCGGCGTCGCGTTCCACTTCTCGAACTCCGCCGCAATCTCCGCGACCGACATTTTCAGCCCGCGCCGCATCAGGTCATACGCTTCCGCCATCAGCTGCATCACGCCGTACTCGATGCCGTTGTGCGCCATTTTCACGTAATGGCCCGCCGAGCCGGTGCCCATATACGCCACGCACGGCGCGCCGTCGGGGGCTTTAGCGGCCACGGCTTCCAGAATCGGCCGCAGGATTTCGTACGCGGCCGGGTCGCCGCCGGGCATCATCGCGGGGCCGAAACGGGCGCCCAGCTCGCCGCCGCTCACGCCCATTCCGAAGAACCGGAGGCCTTTATCGGCCAGCGCCTTCACACGGCGGTCGGTATCGACGTAGTGCGAGTTTCCGCCATCGATGATGAGGTCGTTCGCGTCGAGGTGCGGCAGCAAATCGGCAATCACCGCATCCACGGCGCCCCCGGCGGGCACGAGCATCATCACGCGGCGCGGCTTTGTGAGCGAGGCGATGAAGTCGGCCATACTCGTCGTGCCCTGCACGATACGCGTCTTGCCGGTCACCTTCGAGACGCCCTCGGCGGCCTCGTGGTGCAGGGTGTCCACCTTAGCCTGATCCTTGTCGAGCCCGGCCACGGAAAAGCCGTGGTCAGCAATGTTGAGTACCAGATTGCGGCCCATCGTACCGAGGCCGATCATGCCAAAATCGTACGTGGTGGTGGTGGCGGGGGTGGTCGGGGTCATGTTGTGGACGATGACGGGGAAGAGGTTTGTAGCGGCTTACCGCTGATAGGCAGGCTGGAGGTGACGCCTCAGAGCGTCAGGCCAAAATGGGCAGCTATAGCCGCCTGCGCCTGCGGCAATGATTCAAACTGAAGTGAGCGCAGCCCAATAGCCGCCGCCAGCTCGGTAAACTCCGGCCGGTCATCGACGACGAGAATCGCGTCGGCGGGCGTCTGACTGAGGTCGATGGCCATCCGGTACAGGCGGGGGTCGGGCTTGCGCATCCCCACGTAGCACGACGATACGGTGGCGTCGAATAAATCGCCGAAGCCGAAGCTCTTGAGGCGGTAATCGTTCAGCTCACGGCCTTCGTTGTTCACTGCGAAGACTTTCAGGCCGTACCGCGCTTTCAACTCCCGGAAGAACGCAATGTTTGCCGTCCAGGCGGTGCTTTGCTGCTGAATGAACGCCGCATAATCGGCTTCACTGAACGGGCGCGGCTTGAAGAACACCGTCCCGCGCAGGTATTCGCTGAGCGTGAGGTGGCCGGTTTCGTATAGGTCGAACAGACGCTTGTGGCGCGTCTCGAATGCGGCAAAATCGTAGCCGAACGTTTCGGAAGCAGCCCGCCGCGCGGCCGTATCCCAGCCGTTCGTCCCGAGGACACCGCCGATATCGAGGAAAAGAGTCTGAATCATCGGATCGCAGATTTAGCTAATGGAGGGATTTAATGATTTTTTGATGGCGCAGATGAATCCAAAGAAATTCATCTGCGCCATCAAAAAATCAGCTTAATCTGCGATCTATGCGAGTACGGCTGCCCGTTTCTCTTCGAGCGCCGCGAACAGCTTCTTGAACGGCGTCACGAACTTCTCGATACCATCGACTTCCAGATCAGCGGTGACTTTGTGGAGGTCGATGCCGAGGTCGGCGAGCTGGTCGAGCTTGACTTGCGCGTCGGCGAGGTTTTCGGTGAGACGGTTGGCAGGCTGACCGTGGTCGCGGTACGCGTTGAGGGTGTCGAGCGGAATCGTGTTGACGGTTTCCGGCCCGATCAGCGCTTCAACGTACTTCACATCCGAGAAGGCTTTGTTTTTCGTGCCGGTGCTCGCCCACAGCAGGCGCTGCTTTTGCGCGCCCTGCGCTTCGAGCTTCTGGAACCGCTCCGACGAGAAGACTTCCTGCCAAATCACGTACGCTTGCCGCGCCGAGGCAATCGCTACTTCGCCGTACAGCGCCTTCGCCGTCTCCGCTTTTTCGCCGCCTTCGGCGATGATTTTTTCGAGGAGCGGATCCGTCACCGAATCAATCCGGCTCAGGAAAAAGCTCGCCACCGACGAGATATGGCCGATTTTGTGGCCCGCCGCCAAGTGCGCTTCCAAGCCGCTCATATACGCGTCGGTCACGGCGCGGTAACGGTCGAGGCTGAACAGGAGCGTCACGTTGACGTTGATGCCCTCGCCGATGAGCGTCTCGATAGCCGCCAAACCCGGCTCGGTGCCGGGCACTTTGATGTAGAGGTTCGGCTGGTCGATGAGCTTCCACAGCTTGCGACCTTCCTCAACGGTCGGCTCGGTGAGGAGCGCCGATGCGGGCGAAACTTCGAGGCTCACGAAACCGTCGCGGCCGTGGGTCTGGTCGTAAATCGGCCGCAGGAGCGCCGCCGTATCGCGGATGTCTTTGCTGACGAGACCGATGTAGAGGTCGTCGCCGGACTTACCGGCGCGGGCCAGCTCGCGGAGGTCATCGTCATAATAATCCCCTTCGAGAATCGATTTCTCGAAGATCGCCGGGTTGGAAGTCACGCTCGTAACGGCATCGTCAGCGATCATTCGCTTCAAATCGCCCGAATTGAGCAGGTTACGGCCGAGCAAATCCAAAGAAATGCTTTGGCCGAAGGTGGTGAGTTTTTGGAGGGGATTCACAACTGGGGTGATTTATCGATGGACGTTACTGGGAAGCTCTTGATGGGTTCAGTGTTTTGGCGGAGCCATTCGACGATACCCTCATACTCTAGATTGCCACTGGCTACAGCGATGACCATCTCGTATCGGTTGTCATTGCTGACTTCCGCCTTAAGCTGATAGCCATACCCTTCCAGCAGATAAAGAGCCAATACAAAGGCAATGCGCTTATTCCCATCCACGAACGGATGGTTCTTAGCTAACGAATGCAAGAGTGCCGCTGATTTTTCAATCGGACCTGGGTAGGCATCCTGCTCACCAAAACCGTGAAAGGGTCGGGCTAATGCCGCCTCTAAGCCACCTCGGTCGCGTAAGCCATTAGCGCCGCCATAGCGGGCTATTTGTAGCGCGTGGGTACTAATGGCATAGAAGACAGAGATCATTGCGCGAGCCGACGAAGCACATCGTCATTGTCACGCATAATCCGGCCCACGCGCGCCCAGTCGAAGTCAGGCTCTCCACTGGCTTGTTGTGCGTTCCGGTACATCTCTCGCAAAAACTCCAATACGCCGCTCAACTGATTGGGAGGGAGTTTGGCGATGATTTCCTGAATTTCGATTTGCTGATCTACTGTGCTCATCGTTGTTGTCTTTTGAGGTTGAACACTCCTTAACCCAACACTTTCCGCGCCTGTTCAACGATGTTCTCTGCCGTGAATCCGAAGTGTTTGAGCACTTCATCGCCGGGGGCGGAGGCGCCGAAGCCTTCCATGCAAATCACGGTGCCGCCGAAACCGGTGTAGCGGTCCCAGCCGAGGCGGGCAGCGGCTTCGATACCGACCCGCGCCGTGATGGCGCGTGGCAGCACTTGCTCCTTGTACGCGGCATCCTGCTCCTCGAAGCGCTCCCAGCACGGCATCGAGACCACGCGGGTGGGGGTGCCAGCGGCTTGCAATTGCTCGCGGGCTTGCAGCGCGATGCCCACTTCGGAGCCAGTCGCGAGGAGGAGCACTTGGGGCGCGCCGCCATCGGCTTCCTGCAAGATGTAGGCGCCGCGCGCCACGCCTTCATCGGCTTTGGTGCTGACGGTGGCTTGGTCGAGGATGACGGTTTTCTGACGGGTCAGGATGAGCGACGTGGGGAGTTTTTGGCGCTCAATCGCGATTTTCCACGCCGCGCGGGTTTCGTGCGGGTCGGCGGGACGGATGACGTAATGCTGCGGAATCGCGCGTAGCCCCGCGAGCTGCTCGATGGGTTGGTGCGTCGGGCCGTCTTCGCCCAAACCGATAGAATCGTGGGTGAAAACGAAGATGACCTGAATGCCGCTCAGCGCCGCCAGCCGCACGGCGGGCTTCATATAATCGGAGAAGCACATGAACGTGCCGCCGAACGGAATCAGCCCGCCGTTGAGCGAGATGCCGTTGAGGGCGGCGCCCATTGCGTGCTCGCGCACGCCGAAGTGCAGAATGCGCCCGGCGTGATTCTCAGGCCCGAACGAGCCGCCGTCCTTGATGTCGGTGTTGTTCGAGGGCGCCAAATCGGCGGAGCCACCGATGAGTTGCGGCAGCACTTTCGCGAGGGCATTGATGACTTCGCCGGACGCCGCGCGTGTCGCCATCGGTTTGGCGTCGGCGAAGGTGGGGAGGGCTTTTTCCCAGTCTTTCGGCAGCTCGCCGCTCATCGTGCGGCGCCACTCGCCGCCCTTCTCGGGATGGGCGGCTTCGTAGCGGTCGACGAGGGCGTTCCAGTCGGTTTCCTGTTTCGCACCCGCCGCAACGGCTTCGCGGAAATGCGCGAGGGCTTCGTCAGGAATCAGGAATTGGGCGTCTTCCGGCCAGTTGAGGTTCTTTTTGGTGGCCTTTACGGCGTCGGCGCCGGGCGCGTCGGAGTGCGCCTTGCGCGTTCCGGCGGCGGGCATTCCGTAGCCGATGATGGTCTTGACGGCAATCAGCGACGGCTTACCGGTTTCGGCTTTTGCGGCCTGAATCGCGGCGTCGATGGCGGCCGTGTCGTTGCCGTCGGTCACGCGCTGCGTGTGCCAGCCGTACGCCTCGAAGCGCGCCAGCACGTCTTCGCGGAACGCGAGATTGGTGTCGCCTTCGATGGTGATGTGGTTGTCGTCGTAGAGATAGACGAGGTTGCCGAGGGCGAGCGTGCCCGCCAGCGACGCTGCTTCACACGCGACGCCTTCCATCAGGTCACCGTCGGAGCAAATGCAGTACACGAAATGGTCGATCAGCGGGAAGCCGTCGGCGTTGAAGCGGGCGCCCAGATGCGCGCCGCCGATGCCGAAGCCCACTCCATTCGCAAAGCCCTGCCCGAGCGGCCCCGTCGTCAGCTCGACGCCCGGTGTGAGGTGATACTCCGGATGCCCGGCCGTTTTCGACCCCATCTGCCGGAAATTCTTCAGCTCTTCGAGCGGCAAATCATACCCCGTGAGGTGCAGGAGCGAGTAAATCAGCATCGACCCGTGTCCCGCCGAGAGCAGGAACCGGTCGCGGTTCGCCCAATGTGGGTTCTTCGGATTATGACGCATATGGCGCGTCCAGAGCACGTAAGCCGACGGCGCCATGCCCAACGGCAAGCCGGGATGGCCGGATTCGGCTTTCTGTACCGCATCAAGCGATAGCGTGCGGATGGTATTGATGCAGAGCTGATCGAGTTCAGGGGAAGCGGCCATAAGCGAGGGATTGCAGGAGACAATGTTTCGGCGGCGAAGGTAGCGGAACGCGCCGAAGGGTTGAATGAAGACAGATGTTTGGGAACAGATGTGAGGGAGATCCGAGGATGTGGAGATGCGAGCCTTTTACGCCAGTTCCAGCGTTTCGACGCGTTTCAGCCGTTGAACGGTACGCTCGGCGGGTTTGGACGCTTCGGCGGATTCAGCCGCTTCGGGCAGCAGGCGCTGCGCGTCGCGCAGGGCTTCGGCGTAGGGTTCGTAGAGGTGCATGGCGGGCGGCGAGCCGTCGGTGGGCGTGGGCAGGTGGGCGTCCCAGAGACCAGCGCGGTGCCAAGTGGTGAGGTCGTCCCAATCGGGGCGGTCGAGGATGGGGTACAGGCAGATGCCCCAGAGTGGCACGCCGCGATCAAGAGCGCGGCGGCATTCGGCGGCGGTTTCGTGCATCCAGCGCGGGCGGTCGACGCCGGGGTGACTCGTTTCCGAGAGCACGACGGGCCGGTCGTACCGCTTCCAAACGCGGTGCAGCAGCTCGTGGAGCGGCACCCAGCGCGGGTCACGCGGGGTGTCTTCCCAGCGCAGCCGCCCTTGATTATGCGCCCACTGATTATCGTAATAAAAATTGAAGCCGAGAATGTCGAGGTACTCCGGCCCGCCGCCCAGCTCGGGGCACATCCGCCCGCTGAGCATCTCCAGCGCCTGAAACTGCGACTCGTTAATCCCCGCCACATCGCGCACCAGATGCCGATGATGGCGGGTGCGCGGGTTCGTGCCGTGCGGCATCACCACGTTGATGAGCGGCTCAGTGGTGAGCAGGCGCGCGGCCGGATCAACGGCCCGAATGGCGGCGGCGCCCGCGATGTAGGCGCCCGCCAGCCGCCGTTTCACCTCAAAACCCTGCCCGCGCGTGAAGGGCACCGTACCGGCCACCTCGCCGCCGAGCCACGACAAAAAGCTCATCTCATTGACCGGCGTCACGAGCAGCGGCGCATCGGTTTCGGCGCGGTAGAGCTGCGCGAACGCGGTGCAAACGGCCGCAAACCGCGCCTCAAAACCGGGATGCAGCGGCGAGAGGTCGGCCGGAAAACCAAAATGACAGATATCCCAGACCTGCTGCACACCCATTGCGCGCCCCGCCGCCAGCCGCTGCCGCACCTCTGCCCAGCGGTACTGCCCCGCCCGGCGCTCGACGTGCGCCCACCGGATGCCTTCGCGGGCGGTCTGAATGTTGAACGGCTGCAAAGCCGCATAATTTTCGGCCACCCGCGCCGTATGACCGGTTATGGCCAGTAAATCGACCCGCTGCCCGCGATTATTAACGTGGTCGGCACACTCGAAACCCGCTTGCCAAAACGACCGAAACGGCGACGCCGCTGTATCTAAAACCATAGCTCACTGAACCCCGAACTGCTACGGGGCTTCCGATTTACGGCTATCGGCCCGTGCGGTTCGGATGGAGCCATTTAAGCAGTGGGCGGTGAGCACAAGAATCCTCACCCCCCGGCCCCCCCCCCAAAAGCGGGGGGGGGGCGGATTGAGGGTTGTTTGGGGGGGGCGTGTTCCCGCCCCCCCGGCGGGGGTTATCTCAA
>JANNMJ010000037.1:0-15112 GCA_031397815.1 Hymenobacteraceae bacterium | reverse complement strand
CGGCGGAAGTGGCGGTCATCATTACCGGGCTGGCGGGGGCGGCGCTTCCGGCGCCCCGCTTGCAGGTCTGGCCCGTGCCGACCGAGATCGCCACGGGCTTACAGGTGCAGGGCACTGCGCCCGGCGCCGGGCTAACCCTGCGCGATACGCTCGGGCGGGTGGTGCGCACGGGGCACTGCGATACCCACGGGCAGGCGCACCTGCCCACCAGCGGCTTGAGTGCGGGTAGCTACTGGCTCGAAGCCGCCGCGCCGGGAGCGGCTACGCAACGCGCCCGGATTCTGCTGCGCTAAACGCCAGTCGCGGCTTTGGGACCGGCTTCGGCTCGTTCAGTCAATCAGCAAAGCAAAAAACCCATCACGGCCCCGCTGACTACCAGAGTCGGCGGGGCCGTGATGGGTTTTGGGCGTGGCGCGTCCGGGGAGCAGAACGCCGGTGGCGCGGGCGGTTAAGCCGCCGCCGCCAACGCGGGCTGGTGGCTCGCGACGTACTCGACGAAGTCGCCGACCGTGGTTAGCGGTACTTCGTCGGGGATGATGACGCGGAAGCGTTTCTCGACCGCCAGAATAATGTCGACCACGTCGATGGGGTCGCAGTGGAGCTCTTCTTCCAGCCGCGTCCGCGGCCGAAGACGGTCAGGGGCAACGTGCTGATTGCGGGCGATAATGCGCATTACCTCGTGGGCAATAGCGGGCACGGATTGAGCATTCATTTTAGTGGGGAGGACAACAGCTAGACAGTTTGCGGCACGGGCTGATGCGCGTGCGGAGCCGACAACGACGGGATAGGATCAGCAGAAGCAGCGTGGTGGGGCAGGGTAGACACCCCGTCGGAATCAAGCGTTGCCTCGGTGCCATTCGAGCTGCCGCCTTTAATGCGGAGCTTGAGGGTTTCAGAAAGCAGGTACATCACCGGCACCACCACGAGCGTGATGATGGTGGCAAAAGCGAGGCCGAAAATGATCGTCCAAGCAAGCGGCCCCCAGAACACCACCGACTCACCGCCGATGAAGAAGTGGGCGTCGCCGGTCGCGAACAGCTCATAGAAGTCAACATTCAGCCCGATGGCGAGCGGAATCAGACCCAGAATGGCGGCCGTGGCCGTCAGGATAACCGGGTTGAGGCGCGTGCGGCCCGCCAGAATGATGGCTTCGCGCAGGCCCATACCCTGGGAGCGGAGAATGTCGGCGAATTCGATCAAGAGGATACCGTTTTTTACTACGATACCCGCCAACGCCACTACCCCTACGCCGGTCATCACAATCGAGATCGTCATGCCCGTCGCGGCGTAGCCGAACAGCACCCCAATCACCGAAAACAGGATCTCGGAGAGGATAATCACCGGCTTACTCACCGAGTTGAACTGCGTCACCAGAATCAAAAAGATGAGCCCGATGCTCAGCAGACCGGCCAAGCCGAGGAAGTCCTGCGTTTCTTTCTGGTCTTCGGTGGCGCCACCCATCCGGACGGAGTAGCCGGGCGGCATCGGGATTTTTTCGAGCACTTTCGTCACTTCGCCGATTACCTGCGCGTCGGCGTAGCCCTGCGAGGTGAGCACGTTCGAGGAGATCGTGATGACCTTCTTGAGGTCTTGGCGCTTGATGGAGCCGAAGGTGCGGCCGTAGTCGATGTCGACGAGGGCCGAAAGCGGGACCTGCCGCAGCTGACCGCGGTTATTGCGGAACGTGAGCGGGGCGTTCATCACGGCGTCGATGTTCTGGCGGTAAGGCCCGGCGTACCGGACCTGCACTGGGTAATCGTCGTCGGCGGTCTTGAACTTGGAGGCTTCGGTGCCGAAGATGGCCGTGCGTACGAGCATCCCGATCTGGGCGGTGCTCACGCCTTCGCGGTTGGCGCGCTCGCGGTTCACGACGAACGCGATTTCGGGGTTCGCGTCTTCGAGGTTCGTGCGCAGGTCTTCGACGCCGGGTACGTTCACGGAATCGACGAAGTGCTCGACCTTCTTGCTGATCTTGGCAAGGGTGCCGTAATCGTCGCCGGAGACTTCGATAGCGATGGCCTTGGCCTGCGGCGGGCCGCCCTGCTCCTTATCGACGGAGATTTCAGCCCCGGGGATGCCGGCCACCACTTCGCGGATACGGTTCATGTACGACGACGTCGGCGGTCCCGTGCGCTCGCTTACTTCCTTGAACGCCACCGATACCTTGCCCATGTGGCTCTGCGCAGCGTACGAGCCTTCCTGAGGGTCGCCGGCGCCGATGGCCACGTTCGAGATCACCGATTCGACGTCGGGGTTGTTGCGCCCGACGACGCTGAAAACGCGCTCCTGAAGCAGGTTCGTGAGCGAGTCGGTGACGGCTACGTCCGTGCCGACGGGCATCCGGAGGTACGTGTAAATAAACTTAGGGTCGCCGGAGGGGAAGAACTCGACCTTCGGCTTGCGGGCGCCCACGGCCATCACGCTCAAGATGAAGAGCACGACCATTGTGCCGAGGATCGACCACTGACGCCAGCGCGGCCCCGTGGCCCACTCGACCAACCGGGCGTAGGCATCTTGGAAGGCGGGCAGCGCACGGGTCTGGAACCACGCAATGCCGCGGCTGAAGACGTAGTGGTTGAGCAGCACCAGCACCGCCAGCGTGAGCATCAGGTTGCCGAAGAAGGCCGACCCGAGGAAATGCGCCGCAATCCCGAGCACCGTGATGATGGCGATGCCGATCCACATTTTGCGCGTGGGGTGCGTGCTGGGCGCTTCCTGGTGGTCTTCGCGCTGCATAAAGCTCACCGCGAACACCGGGTTGATAATGAACGCCACCACCAGCGACGACAGCAGCGTGACGATGAGCGTAATCGGCAGGTAGAACATGAACTTGCCGATGATGCCCGGCCAGAACGCCAGCGGAATGAACGGCGCCACCGTGGTGAGCGTACCGGCCAGCACCGGAATGAACACCTCGCCCGCCGCGAACTTGGCGGCCTGCGGCGTACTGTACTGCGGGTGCTCGTGCAGGATGCGGTGGGTGTTCTCGATGACGACGATGGCGTCATCGACCACGATCCCCAGCGCCAGCAGGAACGAGAACAGCACGATCATATTGAGCGAAAAGCCCAGAATCGGCATAAACAGGAACGCCAGAAACATCGAGATCGGTACCGACAGGCCGACGAAAATGGCGTTGGTGGTCCCCATGAAGAACATCAGAATCACCGTGACGAGAATGAACCCGATGACGATGGTATTGATGAGGTCGTGGAGGGTGGTGCGCGTATCGTTCGATTGGTCGCCGGTGAGCGTCACCTGCAGCTGCTTGGGCAGCGTCGATACTTTCGCTTCGGCGAGCAGCGCGTTGATCTTATCGGAGGCGTTGATGAGGTTCTCACCAGCGCGCTTGATGACGTTGAGCGTAATAGCGGGCTTGCCGTTGAGGCTCGCGTATGATTCGCGGTCCTTGAAGCCGTCGGTCACGGTGGCGATGTTGCCCAAGCGCACGGGGGCGCCGTTGCCGTTGGTGACGTAGATGTTGGCGATGTCGGCGGCTTTGGCGTACTGGCCGGCCACGCGCACAGCGCGCTTCTGCTGGCCCACCGTCACGGAGCCGCCCGAGATGTTGAGGTTTTCGGCCTGAATGGCGCCGGCCACGTCGTTGAAGCTCAAGTCCGCCGCTTGCAGCTTGTAGAGGTCCACATCGACGTTGACCTGCTGCTCCAGTGCGCCCACGATATCGACGCGGGTGATTTCGGGCAGGCTCTCGATCTTGTCCTGAATGACGTCGGCGTACTTCTTCAGCTCCACCAGGGGCAGGTTGCCGCTGAGGTTGACGTACATAATCGGCATCTCCGAGAACGACACTTCTTTGACGTTCGGCGGCGCGGGCAGGTCGTTGGGGAGGTCGGCGCGGGCTTTATCCACGGCGTCCTTCACGAGCTGCTTCGCCACATCGACCTTCACATTGGCGTTGAACTCGACGTCGATAACCGAGTAGTCTTGGTTCGACGAGGACGAGATCTTTTTGACGCCGTTAAGCGACTTCAACTCCTTCTCGATCACGCGCGTCACGATATTTTCCATATCGGGCGGCGCAATCCCAGGGTAAATCGTGCTCACGATAATGCGCGGGATCACGATATCCGGGAAGTTCTCCTTCTGGAGCTTCATGTACGTGAACACGCCCGCAATCGCGAGAATGACCGTGAGGATGTAAATGCTGGTCTTATTGTCAATCGACCAGCTGGTCGGTTTGAATTCTTTTTCGGTTTCCTGCATCGGAGTAAGGAATTGATGCGTGGAGATTAGATGTGACCGCGGGGATTTTCAGATTCGCAGATTTGCAGAAAGGCAGATTTTAGCTGGCGGCGCCCTGCGGAGCCACGGCCTGGCCTTCGCTCAGGTTCTGGTAACCGCCGGTGATGACTTCGTCGCCGACGTTGAGGCCGCTCAGGATTTCGGTCTGGCCGCCGTAGGAAGCGCCGGTTTTGATGACGCGCTTCGTCGCCTTGCCGCCCTCGTTAATGAACACGAACGCGTCTTTTTCGTCGTGTTGGATGATGTCGACTGGCACCGCCACTGCCGCCTTTTTCGTGTAGTCCTGCACCCGCACCACGGCCACCATGTTCGGCCGCAGGTCGCGCGCCAGCTGCTGATCGTTCAGGCGCAGCTCCACCGTGAACGTGCGCGAGCCGGTGTTGATGATGCGGCCTACCGTGCGCACCGTGGCGGGCACTTCCTCGCCGCCAGCCAGTCCGTCGATCTTCACCAGCGCTTTATCGCCCGCGCTGAGCTTCGAGGCGTAGGCTTCTGACACGTCAGCGAGCACTTTGGCGCCGGTGCCGCTCACCAGCCGCGCAATCGGCGAGCCGGGCGCGGCGGCCTCTCCGAGCTTAGGAATCACTTCATCCACGGTCCCCGCGAATGGCGCGGTGATCGTGTAGAGCGCCCGCTGACGCTGCTGCGTGGCGAGGCTGTTCCGGAGGGCATCCAGGTTGTTCTTGGCCGTCAGGTACTGAATCTCGGTGCCGATTTTCTGATCCCACAAGCGCTTCTGCTTATCGTAAATCGTCTGGGTCAGCTCCAGCCGCGTGCGCAGCTCGGCGATGGCGGCATCGAGGATGGCCGCGTCGATGGTGGCGAGGACTTGGCCTTTACTCACGCGGTCGCCGCGCTGGATGCGGATGCTGGTGAGGGTACCGGCAGCCGTGGAAGACACGGTAGCATTCTGGTCGAAATCGACGTGGCCCTGCACTTCGATGTACGAAGAGAACGTTTGGGGCGTCACTTTGGTCACGCTCACGGGCAGCGCCTTCTGGGCAGCGGGCGCGGCCGTCGTGGTGGCGGGGGTACCGTCGGCCGCTTTGGTTTCAGCTTTCTTATCGGAACCGCCGCAAGACGCCAGAATAAACGTGGCGAAGGCAATGGCGGCGGCGGAATTGATACGGGTCATGGGGGTAGGAGAGGAGGAGTTTTTTTGTTTCTGGTTTTTAGTTTTCGGGGAAGCTGATCGGCTTTTTATCGCTGATTCAGGACCGGAGAACTAAGGCAGAAAAGCTTAATTTTTCAACAGGGAGCCTTGCGCTTTCTCGAAATCGACTTTGGCAATCAGCGCGTCGTAGAGCGACGAGTAGTAGTTCGTTTGGGCCGAGCGCAGGTCGGTTTCAGCAGTAATCACTTCCAGATTCGAGCCGACGCCTTCCTGGAACTTGATCTTCGAGACGCGCGCCACATCGGTCGCGAGGGCAAGGTTGGTTTTCTGATTCCGCACCACGTCGAGGGCGTTTTCGAGCGAGGTGCGGCTCTGCGCCTGTTGCAGGTCGATGCTCTGCTGGAGGGTGGTGAAGCCGTAGTTCACGGTGCGCGCCGTCAGCTTGGCCTGCTGGATAGAGTAGCGCTTCGCGAAGCCGTCGAAAATCGGGATTTGCAGCTGCATCCCCACGTTCGCGAAGCCGAACCAGTTCTGGTTCACAAAGCCCTGCGTGGAGCGCGAATCGGGGCCGCGAAACTGGAAGAGGCCTTTGGCGGTCGGGTCTGACCCGACGAAGCCGTAACCGCCCGTCAGGAGCAGGCGCGGGAAGTAGCCCGCGCGCTTGTTGCGGATATCGAGGTTGGCGAGGTCGCGCTGGGTTTCGAGGACCGAGTACTCCACGCGGTCGGCGTAGTTGAAGCCGCCGCCCTGCGCCGGAAGCTGCGTCGATTCGACGAGTGCGGCGTCGAGCTTGTCGGTCAGTACAATCGGCTGACGCTGGTCGAGGCCCATTTGGAACTTGAGGAGCGCGACGGTCAGGTCAACGAGCCGCTCGGTTTTCTGCTGCTCCACTTTCAGGTTCGTGAGCTGCACCTGCAACCGGTCCACGTCGAGCTTCTCCACGAAACCCTCTTTGTAAGTGGCGGCGGTTTGGCGGTAAATCGTGTCGAGGCGGGCGACGTTGCGCGCCAGCAGCTCGAACCGGTCGCGGTTCACGAGCACGCCGTAATACGCCTTCTGCACGTTCTCCACGACGTCGATTTCCGTCTGCGCAGTTTGCTTCACGGCAAGCTGCTCGTACACTTTCGCCGCTTTCAGGCAGATGAGGTACGACCCGTCGAAGAGGAGCTGCGACGCTTGGATGCCCGTGTTCCCCTGCCATTGCAGCCCGAACGCGAGGGCCGTGGGGCCGGTCGCCACTACTTCGCCGTACGCCGGCGAGAGCGTGACCGTCTGCCCGCCCTGCGCGGCCGTAATCTGGTCGGCGGTGAGGGTGGTGCCTTTCAGCGGCGCCCCGCCGAACGCGCCGAAATCGACGAGCGATTTCTGGAGCTTGATGTTATCGGTGACGGCGGCGGACGCGTTGACTTGCGGCAGGCCGATGGCGCGAATCTCGCCGACGCGGGCTTTGGCAATCTCTTCGTTCAGGCGCTGGGCTTGCAGGGTGCTCTTGTTCTTGCGGGCGTAATCGACGGCCTGCGCGAGCGAGAGCTGGAGCGGCTGACCGGTAGCCACCGGTTGGCCGGGCGACGGCGTCTGCGCAACGGCCGTCAGGTGCGGCGCGCCGATTGCCGCAGCAATCAGCAGCCAAGCACCGGCTGCTGCACGACGGAGGGGTGAGGGGGAGGGGGTGGACATCGTTGTTAGAGCGTTGCGGATTTGCGGTTTGTCGGAGCAGGGCGGCGGCACGATGGCCGACGGGTCAGTCGGGTGAAGCGTAGGATTATTGTGCGGAAGCAAGGCCGAGATAACGATTCATCATATCCAAGCCGGCGGGCGTTACCACGGAGCGCAGGAAGCCTTCGTCGGTGACGTGCATCACGCGGGCGGTCTGGAACTGGCGCGGCGGAAACAGGTCGGTATCCATCACCACATCGATGGCGCCGAGGTGCAGCCGCGCGAGCACCGGCACGTCGATTTCAGCCCGATAAAGGCCCTCTGCGATGCCGCGCCGCAGGTTCTGCTCGATTTGCGTGAGGATGTACTCGAACTTGTGCCGGTGCCACTGCTCGTAAGCGGCGGCGTGGTACTTCTTCATTTCCATGAAGATGCCGGGGTGGACGTCGGAATGTTCCTGCTTCGTCCACTTCATCATCAGCACGATTTCGTGGACGGCGTTCTCCGCCTCCTGCGCCATCCGCCGACAGTCGCCTTCGGAATGAACCAAATGGCCACTCACCACGGCCTGAATGAGCTGATCCTTCGTCTCGAACCACTTATAAAGCGTCTTCTTCGAGATACCAAGCGCCGCGACGATATCGTCCATCGACACGCTCTTGATGCCCCGCCGCATAAACAGCTGCTGCGCCCCGGCCAAGATGCGGTCTTTGGCCTCGGGCGCTTCGGTAGAAGAAATAGGGAGTGGAGTTTCCATGGGTCGTTTACGGATGCAAAACTATGGAAACTTTCGTTGGTTCCAAAGTTTCCTGAGTTTTTTTCGTTTCCATCTGGGGTTTGGGGTTGAGTGGGAAAGCAAAAACCCGCTTTCTGCTGCCAGAAAGCGGGTTTTTAGAGAAAATTAATTTTTGATGATTCTGCGGAGTCAGCGCAGCGGCAGAGTGAATCAAGCGCCGGCCTTGGCGTGTCCCCGTGAGCGCAACTTGTTCGTTCGCCGCCAGAAACGTAGGGTTTTCATCCCGAAATCAACGAAAACCCGTCTAGCCTATTGCTTGCTGAACCGCACCTGCCGCGCCACTGGGGCGCCGTCTTCGGTTAGCCGCAGCACGTAGGTGCCGGCGGCGAGGGCGGCGGTGCCGAGGCGCTCGGCGCCGGGGGCTACCGTGGTGCGCTGCACGACGCGGCCTGCGAGGTCGATCACTTCCGCAGTGCGCGGCCGGAGGGCCGTGGGGAGGGTGAGGAACGTGGTGCAGGGGTTCGGGAATAAGGTGAGCGGCGTGGCGGCTACTTCATCGGCGCGACCGAGGATGAGGCCGTTATCGCGCCGCAAGCGCGTGACTTGAAGGAGGTTCCATTTCAACGGGTCAATGGCGATGCTGCTGACGTTGGTACCGGCGGACAGCGGCAGCACCCACGTTTGCGTCGGGAGCGTCTGCTCGACCCGCACCTTAACGGCCGGTTGGCCCACGCCGGGCACGTACTCAATCTCCAGCGGCATCCGGAAAAACGGCACCGACGTCGGAGCCGTCGCCGTCTGGACGCTCTCGACGATCAGGTTGTTCCCCACCTGATTCCACCGCACCACCGACCGCGCGAAGCCTTCGCCGTACAGCCACTGATCGAAGAACCACCCGAGCGGCCGGTTCCACGACGCTTCCAGCGAAGCCTGAAAGTTGGCCGTGCGGGCCGTCCGGCCGCCGTACTGCTGCTGAAAAGCGCGCATCCCGGCGAAGTACGCGGAATCGTCGTTGATGACGTGGCGCAGCGCGTGGAGCACCAGCCCGCCCTTCGCGTAGCTGAGACTGCCGTCGAAAATGCGCCCGACGTTGAGGGTGTCATCCGTGGCGGGCAGCACTACGGAGCCGGTGAACTGCAAGCCTTGCTGCCGGTAGCCGGTGAGCCACTGCTGCGTGGTACCGGCCGGCGCGAGGGCTTCGATGGAAACAAACTCGCCGTAAGTAGCTGCGCCCTCGTTGATCCAGATGTCGCGGTAGGAGCCGCACGTCACGTTATCGCCGAACCACTGGTGGAACAGCTCGTGCGCCACCAGCGTGAAACCGAAGCCACCCATCGTGCTCATCGTCTGGTGTTCCATCCCGCCGCCGATGGGCGCCATGCAGTGGCCGTATTTCTCGCGCCAGAACGGGTAAAGGCCATATTTGGTGGAGTAATTCTCGATCAGCGGCGCCGTCAGGTCCAGCCACGGCTGCGCGTCGGTGAGCGATAGCGGGTTGGCGTAGAGGTAGCTGATGATCGGAATCGAATCGGCGGGGGAGGGGAGGTTGGCGGGCTTGGCGTACTGCACGTACTCCTGAAAATCGCTCACCGTCAAGCTCACCAGATAGTAGTCAACCGGGTAAGTAGAGGCCCATTCGTAGCGCACTTTGCCGCCGGGCAGCGGCACGGTGCGCCGCAACAGCCCGTTGGAACCCGCCTTGTTGCTGGTATCGGTGGTGATGTTGACGGCGACGGAGTCGAGCTTATCGGGCAGCACCTGCTTGCTCGGGCACCAATCCGACGTCGCGAACGGCGACGATAGCGTCCACGTCGTGGGGTTGCCGTAGCGCGGATCGGAATCAGAAGTAATTCCCTGACCGAAGAACGACCCGCCCGTCGGCCCCGGAATCCCGTGGTACCACACCACGTACTCGAACGGCGCCCCGGCGGGCACCGGCGTCACGGGGCGCATGCGCACATCGCCGGTGGTGAGGCGCTCGATGCGCGCCGTCGGCACGCGTTGGCCGTTTACGAACAGCGAATCGAGCGTCAGGCCCGTATTCAACTCGAACCCGATGGTATCGAGCGGCATCACGAGCGAGAGATTTTGCGCCCGCGTCAGCACGTGCGTTCCTGCGCCGATCTCGTTGGTCGTGCGCTCGACGGCAATGTCGATTCGCGCCCATTTCACGTCGTAACGGTTCATCAGGCGTTCGTGGTCGCGCGAGCTGGTGGCTACCCGCTGGGCCAGCGCCGCGGCGTTGCGGGACGCCGACCGAATGTGGGCCGCCCGACAGGCGCCCGCTCCCGACGCAAAATCAACGGCCGGAGCCGGGCGGGCGCTCTGCGCGAGCGTACCGGTCAGCGGAGCCGCCGCCAGCACTCCGGCCAGCAGCGCAGCATTCGTAGAAATCTTCATAAAAGCAAAGGGGAAACCGACGGAAAAGATACGTCCGTTAGCCTTCGCAGAGAGCGCCGCCGGTACGAAGGCGTTGCTTTGAGAAGAGAGAATTTCTATCAGCTTTTATGGGCGATATGGGCCGCTCGCGCTTTTGTCCGCGCTTCTGTCGGCGTTTGCGTCCGCGCCCAGCGGCTTGGTCAACCCCGAAACGCTTACCGCTTCTTCCCGAACCGCTCGTCCAGCTCTTCCATCACGATTCTGGCCAGCCCGGCGAGAATCTTTTGGTCGATTTCAGAAAACTCCCGTGGCTCTTTATCCACCAAGCACAGCGCCCCGATGTGGTTGCCGGCTTTCGTAGTGATCGGCGCGGCGGCGTAAAAGCGCAGCCCAAAATCGCCCACCACCATCGGATTTGCCAACAGGCACGGCTCTTCCAGCGCATCCTTGAAAACCGTCGGGTCATTGTTCAGCACCGCGAGCGAGCACAGACTGACGCCGCGCTCTACCTCGTTCCCAACACTTATCTCACCCGCCGCCGCCAACGCCCGCACCTTATCCGCCCCGACCATATTGACCACCGCAATCGGCACCTGAAACATCCGCGCCGCCATCTCCGCGATATGGTTGAACGCTTTAGACTGCTCCAAATCCATCAGCAGCGAATGGTAGTACGCTAAATCACGCAGGCGCTCCGGCTCAGTGGCGGGAATGATATTGCGATTAAAAGTATTCTCGGGCATCTTCTGGGCCATCTTCTGAAAGGGCGTTACGAGGTCAGGTGCCAACAAAGCTACTGGCGTAGTAGGTCCTTTGCATCTTGCAGTATTTGTAAATTTATCTTATCTTCTTGACTTGAACATATAGCAACCAAACGAGCGAAGATTGGCGTCAGTGCCCGTCAAGTTCCCTGAAAAGCCGTTCAGCGATGAGGGCGTTAGGGTTTGAAAGGGAAAAAGCGCTGTGGCGTAATGCCCGAATCAGGCGCGATGTTTAAAGACCAACGTTTCCGCTGCATAATGGTCAAGAGCAGCCGCGCGTTGGTTTCGCCTAGCTCATTGAGCGCCTCCTGCGTGTAGTGCACGCCGTCAGACTTGATCATCCCGCGCCCCGCAAAAGTGAGCGTGACGCGGTTGAGGGCGATTTTATGCCCCGCAGAAGCCAAATCGCGCACGACGCGACGCTGCACCCAGAATACGCGGTGAATTTCCCCCGGCCCGACGCCCCAATTAGCCGTCGCATCTATCACGATAGCAACATCGCCGTAAAGCGCGTAAATCTGCTCGAAAAAATCCCGGTATGCGGTGTGGAGGTCAGGCAAGTGGTTCGGATTTGGGAATCCACCCCGTCGGCGTGACAGCCTACTATTTTGTATGTGGCGAAATGTTTGTATAAAATTAGATAATATTAATCTATTTCGCATGATAATTACATTCCTTGGTGACTCAAGATTTTCATAAACAGAAACGCCTAATCAAGTGATTGGGCGTTTCTGTTTTGATGAGTAGCTGCTAAGGACAACCAGGGGTTCGGAAAGGACAATCAGCATTTGCCCATTGTCGGTATTCAGGTCCATATCCACCGCAGCCATCGGCATTGTGCATCAGCATGTAACCAGTGCGACAGTTGCCATCCCATTCACAGTCAATCTCCTCCGGCGTACCTGCTGCAGGAAAATTATAATGAACGAATCTAATTAATAATGAATGATTATTGGTCACATTGCTGACTTTAAAGGTGCCGTCTGTTGAATTAAACCTCACAGATGTCGGATCGCTGGCAGTCGGAGCTTTTACTGCATTATAGGTAATTCCATCATAGTCAAATTGTGAGCTTGGCTTCCATGTGCAGTTTACACCTGTCGCCGTAAAAATGGCACCTTCACCCATAAGTACCTGTGTTATGCCATTGGCAGACAAATTTCCTTGTGCAGGATTTTCGACGCTAGTACCAATCGTAAAAGTAGCGTTCCGGGCATAATTAACCACCGTGCTAGATACAACTCGATCGGAAACTTGATCATTGAGTACTTCGAGGTGTGTGCGGCGCAATCGCCCAGCAGCATCGTACTCGAACCGTGTGTACAAATTGTCTTCGTTAAGTACGTGCGTTCGTTCCTGCGTATGCAGATTGTACACGTAAGAAGTAGCTGGCGCGTCTACCGGATGAAAGCGAAAGTCGTCGAAATAGGTGGTCCCTAATCCCACATTTTCGCAACCGATTTGGAGCGTTCGTCCTGTAGGCGTTCCAATAGGCACTGTAAAATACAAGTCTAGTAAACGCCATTCACCAGCCCGCTTAGTAGTTCGGTCTCGAATATCAATGTCTTCCAAGGTTGTATTGCCCACTCCATTGTCAAGTCGCGCAAATAGCCGTCCCCCCGCAGTTGCTAGGTCGCTTTCATGGAGCCACACGCTGGCTTTGTACTCGCGCCCAGCTTCTACGCCACCGGTAACCCCCACTTGTGACTTTACTACAAATCCTTGCTGCCCTGATGTTAACTTCAGACTGTACTGGCCGGTGTGCGCTTTATCGCTTGATTGAAATTGTCCACCGCGTACCTCACCCTCGAAATGCCGAACACCAGGCACCACCTCCAGTACGTCCTCGGCGCCAGAGTAGGCGATCTCACCGTATCCCGCGTTATTTGCTTCGATTAGAGTGAGAGATTGATTATATCCAATTTTTGTGGCGCTGCGAGTGCCAGAGATAGAACGCGCCTCTAACGGTGCTGAGTAGGAATTATATAGCATAGTTTGTCCGGCTTGAACCCAATTGGCAGGCGGCGATGGAGTAAGCCAAGAAAATGCAGTGTAAGCGGCGAGTGGCGTCAAACCGTTTGTATTGACACGACGGTTGAGCCATTCATAACTAGCCTGTTGTCGCCATCTGGGAGATGGCGTCCCTGTGGAGTTATACTGGTCGGTAGTAGCGTTATAAGATCGGTGCGGCCATTGGCTGCTCCATGTTTGGGCAGAAGCCGCCACTACTTGGGTAGGATTACTAGACGCGTCTAGTTTGTATGTTGTGTTACTGGCCGGTTGCAATAGCATATGTAGGTTCGCCGAGTTCTCCGCCTTCGAGCGCATAGCTGCGTATTTCTCATATGCCAATTCCGTCTGACTGCGGTAAGTTTCGCCCCACGAGTTAGCTGTTTCAGTTATGATAGCTACGCCTGTCAGAAAATCCCACGCGCGGTTGTACCGGCTCGTCATAACACCATTGGTAGTACTATGGATTGCTGTCAGAATGTTCGGATGTGAGGTTTTCGTAGTGCGGCTCGCTTTAAAGTGAATATCTGAATCTTGGTCACCCTCTTGTTGAACTTCACAAAGGACAGAACCGCTGGTAAACGTTCCCAAATCACCAGGAATATGATCTGCATATTCCATTTTGGTGCTTGCTACTGCGATACCTGATCGATCAAGTATTTGGATTTTTTCTAATCTGCCTATGCGAGAAGAAAAATTTTCAACATTAAAGTTGAACACTTTAGAGGTTTTTACATGTGACCTCACTCCATAAGGCCAATTAAAACTATCATTGATCAGCATTGTCTCGTTAACAGTCATATCTGCTGCTTCTGGCGAACGAAATGAGTACTCTGTTTTGCTATTATATTCGTTCGCGTTTCGCACTCCGTTGATTACTGTAACCTTGCCGTACAACACAGGCGTATTAGGATAGTCATACCAATCATAAAAAGGATAGTGTGTCGTACGAACCAATTCTGGTTCTTGAGCAACGCAACCTGAGCTTACTCCATTCAATGTACCATTCTGAGTATAACGATATGCGGTAGTGTAAGAGTTTTGTCCATCCGATGTTGTGATAGACGAAACCCGTACTCCTCCTCCCTTCTTCTTTGGAAATAAAAATTCCAAAGTCCCAGTAATGGAGTAAAGCCAACCCTCTGTACAGCCACGGTAATCCCAAGGCCAATCGGCCCACCCCGATCTGTAGGAGGGCTTATCAATAAGGAAACTGTTTGTAGACAACCCTCGAACCATCTGGTTAGGCGAAATATTATATGGCTCTTCGTTATACCACTCACTGCCTGGCTCCCAGCATTTGCGTTGTTGTTGAGCTTGAAGGCTTGTGAGCGATACTGAAGCGCCATTCTGAGTAAAGTCCAGAAGTGTATAAGGGGCGATATTCCTGATGTCAAACTCTAGCCTTCCCTCCGTGGATGTCACGTTCTGCATTCTAGTAATAGGTACACTTTGTCTTACTGGCTCCCCGCTGATGGATGAGTATTCGTCACTTTCATAAGCAACTGTAATCCGTCCCCCCAAGGATGAAATAATATCTGTCAAATGCCAAACTGTTGGATCACTAAGTGAGGTGGCAGTATGCGAATGGCTAGTGATACTATTGGAGTTATAGGATCCCCATCCGTCCCAAGCGTCTTTATGATAAACCGGATTTGGAGAATTGTATTCGAATTTTATATCGGGAACTACTTTTTGATTCCCTGGGCCAAAGTAGCTAATGCTATTCAATGTCAATTTGCCACCCCGATTCGCTGTAGTTGCTGGTTGATCAATAAAAGGCGGAGTAATTGCGCTAGCAAATGAATTAGGAGTGCCATCACACAGTGTGTATGATGTATTCAATACCACTTTTCTGATAGCACGGGTGTCTATGAAACTTCGAATACTAGCTGAAGCGTCCACATCTGTCATGTCATACACATCTCGCAATTTACATTGATGTGGATAAAGCGCGTTCAGAACTAGCCGATCCGCATCCTGGCTGGCGGCGGAATTCTTCATGAAGCCTAATTGCTTTACCTGATCAAAATCAGCATTTGTAACAGGACTTACGCACCTAGGTTACCTTCGGTTTTCTGATCGTTTATGTTGACCGTTTCAGCGTACGTCGAATATTTGATTGCCACGCAGCGCAACTATACCTGTACGCATCTGGCGGCGCACCTTTCAGGGGTAAGTCACGATCAGGTA
>JANNMJ010000038.1:0-29054 GCA_031397815.1 Hymenobacteraceae bacterium | reverse complement strand
CCTCCACCGTCACGGCTGGATGATGCAACAGGCGGTAGTAGCTCATCTGCTCGGCCCAACTGCGGGCCAGTTGCTGGACCACCACGCACTGGCTCGCGCCAATCGCGGCTTCCAGCTGAACCCTTTTTTTTCTAACCGTCGCTCGCCAAAGAAAGCCATGGCCGAAAGTATCCATCCCGCACTTGTGTATAAGCCATAGGGCTCTGCCCCGTGTGTAACTATTCGCAGGCGTCTCGCCTGCCACAGGATGCGCGCGTTAGGATTGTGCCGATTGGGATGGCGGGCCAGAGTCCCGCAAATAGCCCGCACGGGGCAGAGCCCCGCGCGATTCATTCTCATTCTATCTCATCCAATCCACCCCCCCCCGCCCACTTACGCTGACAACATCTGCGCCTGCCGCAGCCAAACCCGCGCCTCCTCCACATTCGAAAAAAGCTCCATCGCGAAGCGTTCGGCGGCGCGCTTCTGCATCTCCTCGGCCGATACCTGCACGAACGTGCCGGGCGCTACGACGTGCGCAAACCGCCGCAAACCGAGTTCAAGTGCCTGCGGCATCCACTCGCGGGCAATCCAATCGTTGGCCTGATTCCACGACCCGACCACCGCCAGATTATCGTTGAGCAGGTACGGGCACGCCGTGGCGCGCATAATCTCCAGCACGGCCGTCGCGCCCTGCATCACCGAATCAATCGAAAGCACCCCGCGCCATTCGTTGTAAATCCAGTTATTCTCCCGCTCGTAGCGAATCGTCAGGTAAGTCTGGCCGAACGAGTTAGTCAGGATACGCTCCATAAAAGCAAGTAGAGAAGATAACAGGCCGACAACGGCGGTACGCGCCGCGCAGACGAGGTGAAAGAAGAGAAATGCCGCCGATGCGAGCAGCAAGCGGCGAACTAGAATCAGCGCCCGAAATTAGGCCCTAACTCAAGTCCGAACCCAAGCCCCAAATAAAGCACTACGCCTGCCGGAAAGCTTTCCAGGCGTTAATCAGGCCGTTCGTCGAGCTATCGTGCGAGCTAATGTCGCCGTCGGCGTGCAGCTCCGGTAGGATGGATTTGGCGAGCTGCTTACCCAGCTCCACGCCCCACTGGTCGAAGGAGTTGATGTTCCAGATGGCGCCTTGCGTGAAAATCCGATGCTCGTAGAGCGCTACGAGCTGGCCGAGCGTGCGCGGCGTGATTTCGCGCACCAGAATGCTCGTGCTTGGGCGGTTTCCGGGGAACACTTTATGCGGCAGCAGCGCCGCCAGAGCATCACCGGAAAGGCCTTCTTTCTCCAGCTCGGCGCGGGCTTCGTCGGCGGTTTTGCCGCGCATCAGGGCTTCGGGCTGCGCGAAAAAGTTGGCGAGCAGAATCGGGTGATGGTCGCCGAGGGGGTTGTGGGAGATGGCGGGCGCGATGAAATCGCACGGAATCAGGCTCGTTCCTTGGTGAATCAGCTGATAGAACGCGTGTTGGCCGTTCGTGCCCGGCTCGCCCCACGCAATGGGGCCGGTTTCGCAGGCGACGGCGGTGCCGTCCTTCGTCACGCGCTTGCCGTTCGATTCCATATCGCCCTGCTGGAAATACGCCGCGAATCGGTGCAGATACTGGTCGTAGGGCAGAATGGCGTAGGTCTGGGCCTGCCAGAAATCGCGGTACCACAGCCCAATCAGGCCGAGCAGCACCGGCAGATTATCCTCAAGCGGCGTGGTACGGAAGTGCTCATCGACCTCAAACGCGCCCGTCAAAAGCTCCTCGAAATTCTCAAACCCGACATAAAGCGCAATGCTCAGCCCAATCGCCGACCACAGCGAGTACCGCCCGCCAACCCAATCCGCGAACTGAAACATGTTCTTCGGGTCGATGCCGAACGCCGTCACCGCCTTCGCATTCGTGCTGAGCGCCGCAAAGTGCCGCGCCACGAATTGCTCGTCCTGACACGCCGCCAACAGCCAGTCCTTCGCGGTTTGCGCGTTGGTCATCGTCTCCTGCGTGGTAAACGTCTTTGACGCGACCAGAAAGAGCGTGGTAGCCGGGTTGAGCGGCTTGAGCGTCTCGGCGATGTGCGTACCGTCGACGTTGCTCACGAAATGCACCCGCAGCGCGCCGCCGTAAGGTTTCAGCGCCTCCGTGACCATCAGCGGCCCCAGATCGGACCCGCCGATGCCGATGTTCACCACATCCGTAATCGCTTCTCCCGTATACCCCTTCCACTCCCCCGACCGCACCGCTTCGCTGAACGTCCGCATCTGCGCCAGCGTGGCGTTGATGCCGGGCATCACATCTTCCCCATCGACCATAATCGGCCGATTCGAGCGGTTGCGGAGCGCGATGTGCAGCACGGCGCGGTTCTCGGTGGTGTTGATTTTATCGCCCCGGAACATCGCATCGCGCAGCGTTTCCACCCCGGCTTCGCGCGCCAGCTGTACCAGCAGCGCCACGGTTTCGGCGGTCAGGCGGTGCTTCGAGAAATCGACGAGGAAATCGGGCGTCAGGCGCCGCGAGAAGGTCTGAAAACGCGCCGAATCGGCCGCGAAAAGCTCGCGAAGCGTCACGTTTTCGAGCGTTGTCCGATGCGCCGTGAGGGCCGCCCAAGCGGGCAATGTGGTGGGAGAAGCCATAATCTGAGAAGAAAGTATTGCGGCAGACCTTGTTGCCCGCCCGGTGCAGCACGCGGGCCGCGTAGGGCATACGGGCCAGCGCCACAAAAGTAGCCGCCCCCGGTAAGCCCCACATTACGGGAACCTACCGGGGGCGGCTTGGGGGAATCGCTCGAATCAACGAACGTTACTCAATAACAAGGCGCGTCGTGCGGGTTCCTTCACTCGACAGCACCCGCACCAAGTACGTCCCAGCGGCGAGGCCAGCCGTGGGCACCGGCAGCTCGTTATCGCCGACGTGCAGCTCGTGCATCCGCACGCGGCCCGCCTCGCGCCCCAGCGCATCGGTCAGGACGAGCGCCGCGCGACCAGACGCCCGCGCCGGTACCGTCAGAGTGGGTGCCGTGGTGGTGCGGCTGCTCACCGGGTTTGGGCTGAGGGTGAGCGGTGCGGCCGTGGCGGACGCGTCGCGAGTGCCCATCGGGACGGTGTTCGTGAAGGCGATATCGTCGATATACGTCTGGAAATTGGGCAGTACACCGCCGGGATTTCCCATATAAATCGTCGCCGAATCGGGCGTTATCGCCTGCAACGGCAACACGGGGAAACCAAGCTGCTGCCACGTATTCGCCACCGACGTCCGCAGGTTCCCGCCGCTGATCGCCACCGTATCAATCTGGCCACTCGACCGCGTGCGGGTGAAAAGCGTGATGATATACCCCGAATCATCGGGGTCAGCGAACACCACCGAGTTACGCGCCCACAGCGTAATACCCGCCGTAGTGCGGTTCACGGGGAACTGCGTAATCAGGTCGGCCCCGATAGAATCGGCCCCCACGTTAATCCGCAGCGACGCCGCCCCCGAATGCGCCGTCGTGCTCCGGTCGAACTTGGGCGCCTGCCCGGTAAAAGCGGCGAGCAACGACGAGAAGAACCCCATATCCCAGCTCACCGGCGCCTGATACGTAAGCGGCCCGCCCAGCCCTTGAATCGTGCGCGGAGACCAATTTTCAAACCCGGCGTTCGGAATAACCGGCAGCGCCTGAGCGCGTGCCACCTGCGTGCCCAACATCAGCCCTAAACCGAGAGTGACGGAAAGGCCGGAGCGAAGAAATTTTTTCATTACTGAAATGAAGTGAGAGGAGAAGAGAGAGGAACTGACGGGAATTGAAACACAAATGTAATAGCCCCTATACTGAGGCCGGTCGGCAGGCAAGAGCTTCGTCAGGGGAAAACGGTTGGCTGAGGCAGCAAAACCACAACGCCCGCGCCCGGCCAAGAAAGCCAAGCGCGGGCGTTGCCAAAAACCTGACCACAAACGGGGTCAAGCGAAGAATCAGACCGAATCTCTAAAACACGTACCGCAAGCTCAGGGCGCCTTCTACCCCGAAGAATGCATCGCGGCGCGCCAACTCAGCGAACGGTTTGGCATCGACGCCGAGCGTGAACGGCAGTTCCTGAAACTGGTATTCGAGGCCGAGGACGCCGTCGATGCCGAGGCCCCAGAAACGGGTGCCGTTATCGTAATCGTCGTAGTAGCGCCGACGGCCTTTTTTGTCGTAGTACCAATCGTAGTAATAGCTACCGGAATAGGAGCTGACGTGCCCGCCGAGCCCGTAGTACCATTGCAGCCCACGAGTCTGAAACGCCGTGCCGTGCTTCTCGATGAGCACCGTCAGGTTGATGCCGCGCCGGTTGAAGTTCGTCCCGACGATGCCCTCAACGGCGATAGACGGCTTGAAAAAGTGCTTGATGGTAACGCCTGACGGCGAGCCAGCCCGCAGCCCCAAGCCCGTGGAGTAACCGTTGCCGCCGCCACCGCCGCCGCCCGATGATTTTTTGGTCGTCGTAGTGGTGGTGCGGCGCTGTTGCGCCAGCGTGTGGGTGCTCAGAAACAGGCTCAGCACGCCGCCCAGCAGGAGCGCCACCACCAGCCGGAGCAGGGGTGGCCACGGCTGTCGGCTCGTTTCCGAAGCAGACGGAGAAGCGGAGTAAGAAGGGGTAGAAAATGTCATCTCGAAACAGCTCACCACCCACCGCGCCGGTGAATCCCGACGAGCGGCTGTGGCGACGCGGGCCTTCTACGGCTGAACCGTCGCAGAAGTTGGCCCGGCGGTTTCGTGGGCGGTGCCCGCAGCAATCACATCGGAAGTGTACGTCCGGACGCCGCCGCCATCCTGCCGGGCGGCGTCGAGCATTGCCTGCGCCACCGTTTTCGCCTGAATCGGCCGGTACGGCTTCAGCGGCCCGATGAGCAGCGGCCGAACCACCGCCAACACCGCCGCCGCAAACCGCTCGCCGAAGCGCGGATTCGGGCGGTCGCCAAGGAGCAGCGACGGCCGGAAAAGATGAATGGCGCGGAAGGCGGTCTGCTTCACGGCTTCTTCCATCTCGCCCTTCACGCGGTTGTAAAACAGGCGCGAGCTGACATCGGCGCCCATCGCCGAAACGACGAGGAGCTGCGACGCGAAATTGCCCGCCGTGAGCGCCGCAAGCTTGACGACGTAGGTGTAATCGACCTTATAAAACGCCGCTTCTGACCCCGCCGACCGAATCGTGGTGCCGAGGCAGCAGTACACGTCGTCGGCGATGAGGTGCAGGCGTTCCTTTTCGAAATCATCGAAATCGACCACCCGCTGCTCCAGTCGGGGGTGCTCCAGCGGGAGCGTCCGCCGCCCAATGCTGATGACGTGGGCGTAGCGGTCGTCGGCCGCGAGCAGGAGGTCCAAACAGTGCCGCCCGACAAGGCCACTGGCACCAGCGATGAGCGCAGTCTTTTGCATCCTCAACTTTTCGGCTACTGGGAAGGAAAAACGGGGCGCCACTCGGGTACCCCGTTTGGCTTACGCAACATCGGTCAAAACCGCCGAAGTACGTGCATCATCCTTCCTGATTTCTCGCTGAATCGTGGTCGGCTCTGTCTCAGAGACGGCGTTGAAAAGGTCAGAGATTGACATCCTCTCTGGGACAGAGCTGGCTACGTGGGTCTTTTAATCGACCTGCGCCAACGTCGTGAACGCCGGGTCAAGCGTGACCACTCCGGCGCGGTAAAGCTGGCCTAACGCCTTCTTGAAGGTCTTTTTGCTCATCCGCAGGACGCGGTGAATCTCGGCGGGGTCGGAGGAATCGGAGAGCGGGAGGCGCCCACCGGCCGCCCGCAACGCATCGAGGAGCGTCGCGGTGGCGTCGGCGACGGCCTCTTCGTAACCGGAGGCTTGCAGCGCGACATCCACTTTCCCATCGGGGCGCACGCGCTTGATGAAGCCGGCCACCTGATCGCCGACTTTCAGCGGCTGGAAGACTTCGTTGCGGTACAGCACGCCGCTCCACCGCTGTTCGATGATGACCGAAAAGCCCAAATCGGTCTCGTTCGCCACCAATAAGCCCACGCCTTGCCCAGCTTCCAGCGAGCTGGTATCAGGGTCGAGGAAACGGCTGAATTTCGCCGTCGCGACCAACCGGTCCGACACATCGTCGAGGTACACGAAAACGACGATTTTCTCCCCCGGCCGCACTTCCCGGCGCTGTTGGCGCCACGGCAGCAGCAGGTCCTTTGCATCGAGCCCCCAATCGAGCCACGCCCCCGCCGCGTTGACTTCGCGCACCGTCAGGGCCGCAAACTCATCGACTTTGGCGAGTGGGCGCTCGGTCGTCGCGACGAGGCGGTCTTCTGTGTCGCGGTACACGAACACGCGGAGCACGTCGCCGGTCTTCGGCTCCGGCTCGGTCGGGACGTAGCGGCCCGGCAGCAACACATCGCCATCAGCAGAGTCGAGGAAGGCGCCGTGGACGGTCAGGCGCATCACTTCCAGCTCGTTGTAATCCCCGAGGAGTAGTACGTTATTCAAGATAGTAGCGGGTTGATGGTGGTGGGCGGTAGTAGAGAGTAAGCCCCGGAGGCAGCAAAGCTACCCGTTACCCGGTCGGTGTCCAACGGATATGCTACTTACACCATACGAACCGGATGAACGAACCGTTTTTCCCGGTCAACGGAATCCCGGCGCCCCATCGTTCGCCTTTGCCCCACCCTTCCCCGTCCAGATTAGAAATCAGGCCGCCGATTCGCTTTCTTCTGACTCAGCTTCTTCTTCGCATCCAGCCGCTTCCGCACGGCCGCTTTGCCCGGCTTCGTGGCTTTACGCGGCGCCGGGCGGTGCAAAGCCCGCACAAGGGTTTCGTGGAGCCGGGTAAGCGCGATGTCTTTGTTCCGAAGCTGCGAGCGGTCGTCCTGCGCCACCACCAGCAACCAACCGTCAGTAGTTAGGCGCGGGGCGAGCTTTTCGAGGATGCGGGTTTTCTGCTCCTCAGTGAGCAACGCCGAATCGGCGATGTGAAAGCGCGCTTCCACCCTACTCTCCACTTTATTCACATTCTGCCCGCCCGGCCCACTAGCCCGGCTGGTTTGAAAAACGATTTCCGGCAGGAAAATATCGGCTGGGGGAAGCATACAGAAGAACGCAGGTTCGTAAGAAAGTCAAATAGGGCACCACCACTACCCACTCTAATTTTAAATACCCCGAAGGGGTTTCCTATCCGCAGCCCCGGGTTGCCCTAAGCGAAGCGTGGGCTACCCGGGGTACGCGGCACCGGGCTACGAGCTGGCAAAATCACCCTACTCTTCCCCCACCCCCTTCAACTGCATCTGATACAGCCCCGCATAAAAGCCGCCCGCGCGCAGCAGCGCCTCGTGCGTGCCCTGCTCCTTCACCTCGCCCTTATCCAGAACGATGATATTATCGGCCTGCCGAATCGTGCTCAGGCGGTGCGCGATGACGAGCGACGTCCGGCCCTGCATCATCTTCGCAATCGCCTGCTGAATCAGCTCCTCAGTTTCAGAATCGACCGACGACGTCGCTTCATCGAGGATCAGAATGCGCGGGTCGTACACCATCGCCCGCACGAACGAGATGAGCTGCCGCTGCCCGACGCTGAGCGTCGCGCCGCGCTCCATCACTTGGTAGCGCAAGCCACCGGGCAGGCGCTCGATGAACCGCCGGGCGCCGACCAAATCGGCCGCCGCCCACATCTGCTCTTCGGTAATGGCGGCATTTCCGAGGGAAATATTATCGGCGATGGTGCCCGAAAACAGGAAAACATCCTGCAAAACCACCCCGATATGGCGGCGCAGCGCCGAGAGGTCGTACTCATGCAAATCGCGCCCGTCGATGAGGATGTGGCCGCGCTGAATCTCGTAAAACCGGCTCAGCAGGTTGATGATGCTGGTTTTGCCCGCGCCCGTCGCGCCCACGAACGCCACCGTCTGCCCCTCGCGGATGGAGAAGCTGACGTCGCGCAGCACCCAGTTTTCGTCGTTGTACGCGAACCAGACGCGGTCGAACGCCACATCGCCGCGCGGGGGCGTTTGGGGCACGTAATCGCCGGTTTTGGGCGTGTATTCCGTTGAATCGAGGAGCCGTAGCAGGCGCTCCGTGCTCACTACGCCGAGCTGCAAGGTGTTGTAACGGTCGGCAATCTGCCGAATGGGGCGGAAAAACATCGCGATGTACACGATGAATGCAATGAGCGTCCCGAGCGTGATGTGCTCGTCGATCACCCCTTTCGCGCCGTACCACACCAGCAGCCCCGTACCCGAGGCGGCGATTACGTCGGCCACGGGGAAATAAATCGAATAGTACAGCACCGACCGGATGTTGGCGCGGGTATGTTCCTGATTGATGGCCTGAAACTTCCGCCGCTCGCGCCCTTCGTTCGCGAAAATCTGCACCACGTTCATCCCCGTCAGGTGTTCCTGCACGAACGTGTTGAGCGCCGCCACCGCCGTCCGGACTTCCTGAAACGACTCTTTCACCTTCTCCTTGAAGATGTACGTGCTCAACAGCATCAGCGGAAACGTGGACAGGCACACGAGCGTCAGCTTCCAGTCGAGCCACAGCATATACCCCAGAATGAACACAATCTGAAGGATATCGCCGACCATCGCCGCCAACCCTTCCGAGAACACATCCGACAGCGTCTCGACGTCCGACACGGTCCGCGTCACGAGCACGCCAATCGGGGTGCGGTCGAAGAACGGCAGGCGCAGGCTGAGCAGGTGCCCGTAGAGGCGCACCCGCACATCGCGCACCACCTGCTGCCCAAGCCACCCGCCGAAATACGTCTGGAGGTAGCTCACGATGGCGTGCGCCAACAGCAGCACCCCGAGCGTGACGAACATCCGGTTGAGGCCGTCCGGGTCGCCGCGCAGGATGCGCTCATCCACGGCTTGCTGGATCAGAAAGGGCCGCACCGCCGCCAGAATGGCCGCCGCGAGGGTCAGGAAAATGGTAAAAAAGTAGATGCCCCGGTACGGCCGCACATACTGCATCAGCCGGCTGAGGACCCGCCAATCGAAGGCCGCGCCGGACGCGGAGGTTGATTCTGAAGCCACAGGAAAAGAATTTGTGCCGAAAGATTGCGCCAACCGGGCGCCCGCCCGTACTTTTGCCCCACGATTCGCCGCTCCGGCAGCGAAACGGGATGTTAGCTCAGCTGGTTTAGAGCGCTTGCTTCACACGCAAGAGGTCACTGGTTCGAATCCAGTACGTCCCACACGAGCAAAGGCTCAGGTTGAACAACAAAATCAGGCAGTTGTGGCTTAGGCTACGGCTGCCTGATTTGCGTTTGGGGGGGTAGCAGAGCAGAAATACTGTGTTCCTGAGTAGTGGCCTTAATTGACTTGCTCGCAACGGTAATTGCCTGAAAAACCAACGCCCTCCCACTAAGTAGCAGGAGGGCGTTGGAGGGTGCTGACAAACGCGAAAAGTGCTAATCCCTTCAAGGTGCTACCACCAAGCGTTTGGTGACGCGACTGGTAGCTGTAGTAACCGTAGCTAGGTAGACGCCTGTGGGTAAACCCAATACATCGAGTTCTTGGCTTTGAGTGCCACCCACCATTGTACTACGCTGCACGACCCGTCCGAGCGCATCGGTGAGGGTAAGAGTGGCGGCTTCGGTCAGGACACCCGGCAAACGCAGGGTGACGCGCGACGCCGAACCGGTCGGGTTAGGCCAGAGGGTCAGACCGCTGCCATCAAGGCTTGCCCCCTCCCAGAGACCAGTCGGCCGAGCGCCGTTAAGGCGGGCAATGAAGTAATCACCTCCGCCGACGGCAGTCATTGCCGTGGGGCCGAGCGTGACGGTATTGGTGAAGAAGCCCGTACAGTAAACGCCGTGATTCGCGTCGGGAATCATACACATCCCGTATTCATCCCCGACCTCCGTGGTTTGCATCGTCCAGTCGGTCTGACCTTGCGGAGAGAGCCGCGCGAATAAAGCATTTACACCTGAACCAGTTGGCGGAGTGACGGTTTGACTCCCAATCGTCATTGCACCGAAGGGCGCAAAAGTGTACGAGCTGAGGTAGGAGTTATCAGATGCGTCGGCAGTGAACGCGTACAGCAAATCCCTCCCTGAACTAGCGGCCCGTTGCGCCCACCGCACTTGCCCCAGCGAATCATATCGAACGACGAAAATGTCCCGGTTGCGGCGCCCCCCGATCGTTAACGTGTAACTGCCAAACTGCGCCGTACCCGCCAGATGACCCGCCACCATATAGCCGCCATCCGACGTGAGGGTGATGAAATCCGACGTGACTGAATCCGCGCTGATGTGCGGACGAACCCAATCGGGCTGGAGCTGCGCGTTGATGTGCGCGATGAAAAAATTCCTCGTCGTCGCGAGCGGTAACACATACGACCCGATGAGAACCCGGGACGTCGGGCTGCTGTAGTGCGTACCCGTCATATACATCCCACCCTGCGGATCGGCGACCAGAGCCGTGGCGTAGGAATTATTCGTGCCGCCGAAGGGCAGCACGTCGCGCACGTTGCCGTTCGGACTGTAACGGGCCACAAAGCCGCGGCCACCACTGATGGTCGTACCGAAAGTATACGGTCCTATCGACAGCGAAATGGAATACATCCCCGCTACCCACACATCCCCGGCAGCATCAATGGCCAATGCCCGCATCAGAATGTTATGGTCTCCCCCGGAAATATTGGAAGTCCCCATGATTTGCCGCGCCCAGATGACTTGGCCGACCGCATCGTAGCGAATCAGCAGGCCATCGAATCCATAGGGCGAGGAGAGGGCGGACGAAGGAAAAAGCCCGAGCGGCCCGAGGTTAATGGTGCCGCCGAAGTTGATCAGGCCATAGAAACCGCCGCCGGGAATGGCTTTAAAATCTACGGCTTGGCACGAGGTGTTGGAGCCGTTGAACGCACTGCGCCACTGCACGGCTCCCGTGGAGTCAAAGGCCGTCAGGGCGGGTTCTTGCCCACTGGAGAAGTTCATCCCTGGGGCCAGACCAATGTTGGCGAATGTTACCAGCTGGTTATTGGAACTGATCGCCATTCTGGTCGCCCAATCGTAATAATACGCCGTTCCTTCTTGTTTGGCCCATCCCCAAGTGGGTTGGGCACTGGCGGGAAGCGTGATCCCCAGCGTCAACAGACAAACGGCGAGGAGCGCTTTGATTGTGTTCATATTAGACAGTTTGTTTTCGACAACAAAGAACGGGTTTCATTATCAAGAGTAAAGATACTCCGACAGCTTCAGCACAAGCTTACCAGCTGGCCCGAGGCAAATTCTTGGTTATGCCGCTTGCTTTTCGAATGCACGTATGAGAAGAGTTGAGTCGCTGCTTACTCCTACGCTCAATCACGCCTTTGACCGGGAGCGCCCCACCAACAAGCCGCCGCAAGGCAGCCGGCGAGTAAGCCGGTGCTCAGCGCTAGTTTCAACCTCCGGTTTATCTTTCGCCTTTCCAACTCCTACTTCCTGAAGGACTCCCCATGATGAATAAAAACCTGCTTTCGACGAGCTTGATAGCCGCCGCCCTGACCGTGCTGAGCGCCTGCTCCGGCGACAACAAATCGGGCGCTGAAGCGACGGCGACGGACGCGACCACCGTTGACTCGACAATGACGACGCAGCCGCTCGACAATACCGCCACCGCCACGGCGGCCGATACGGCAGCGGCCGACTCGGTCCGGCACGCGCACTTGCACAAGAGCAACGGCATGGTGCACAACCACGAGCACGGCCACCCGACCGCCGATACCACTCACCGCGGGCAGTAAGCGCCGCCGAATTACGGGGCCAAACCAACGGGGTTCTTTCGCTGCAAACCAGCGAAAGAACCCCGTTGGTTTTATGGCCTTAGGACTCGGCGCCCCCACCGCCGAGCGCGCTTCTCTGACGAGCTCGAAATAGCGAAGCGGGCAGCCGCTGACGGGCAATGCCTCCGGTGGCCACTACCAACCCCTAGTCGAGCCGCGTGGTTTTGCCTCCGCCGGAGCGCCGGAGGTACGGTATCATTGGCGGTAGGTCTGAGCGCGATTTTGTCCGCTCTTCTCGGCTCCGCACCTAAGCTTGCAGGGGAATCGGCGAAAAAAGAAGCCATACTGCGTTCATATTCGAGGGCGAAATTTCGGCCTTATCTACTTATAAATCAGCAGGTTTTAGTTAAAGAGGTTGATATTTTTCATACTGCACTTTGATAAGCTCCCAAGGGGGTTTAGGTGCGAGTAGGTTTGCTAACTCCTCCCTCTTTACGGCACGCGCACAAACGATTGCCAGGCATAGCTGAGCCAAGCGGCGCGGCGGGCTTGAAGGCGGCTCTTGAAAGGCTCAAGTAAGGGGGAAGAGGCAACTCAACGAATCGGTATCAACTACCTGAACTTCCCGTCCATGTCGCACCCGTTACGGCTACATCTTACAGTCCGGTCTCTACGAAAATCGGTACTGCCTGCTTTGTTGGGAGCTTTGGCTATCAGTCCGGCGCCTGGGCTTGCCCGCCCGACCCTCCTGGTGGCCACCGCTACCGGTATGCGGGCGGCTTCGAGCTTCGCCCCAGAGAGCTTGCTTTTTCAGCAGCTCGTTAACGGGACCATTACCGGCCGCGTGGTGGATGCCCGGGGCGAAGGCGTGCCCGGTATCACGGTGCTGGTAGAGGGCACGTCGCTGGGCGTAGCCACCGACGCGACGGGTGCTTACTCGATTCCTAACGTACCGGTCGGCACGTACACGCTGGTGTACTCGTCTATTGGGCTGAACCCGACCCGCGTATCGGTGAGCGTGCTCGACGGACAGCCGACGCAAGTGGCGGCCGTTACCCTCACCGACAATATGGCCCAGCTGAGCGAGGCCGTGGTGGTGGGCTACGGCACGACCCGCCGGCAGGACGTAACCGGCTCCGTGACCACCGTCACGACGAAAGACTTCGTGAAAGGCCAGGTGACGTCGCCGGATCAGCTGGTGCAGGGCAAAGTGGCCGGGGTGCAGATCACCACTGGCGGGGGCGCCCCCGGCGAGGCCAGCGTGATTCGGATTCGGGGTGGCTCATCGCTGAACGCGAGTAACGACCCGCTTATCGTAATCGACGGCGTGCCCGTTGACAACCAAGGCATTGCGGGCGCGGGTAATCCGCTTTCGCTGGTGAACCCGAACGACATCGAGAGCTTTACGATCCTCAAAGACGCTTCCGCGACTGCCATTTACGGCTCGCGGGCGTCGAATGGCGTCATCATCATCACCACTAAAAAGGGGGTCGATGGGGAAGGCACGCACTTTAATTTCAACTCGCAGGTGTCGCGGGCGACGAACTACGGCAAAGTGGATGTGCTGAGCGCCGACCAGTATCGGGCGCTGATGACCCAAGCCATCGCGGACGGCACCATTCCGGGGAATAACGCCGCGTTTCTGGGCACCGCCAACACCGACTGGCAGGATGCCATTTACCAGACCGCCTGGACGACCGACAACAGCGCGAGCCTGACGGGCAGCATCAAGCACGTGCCGTACCGGGTATCGTTGAGCTACCTCAATCAGGATGGAACGCTCAGGACGGGTAATCTGAAACGAAATTCGGCGTCCATCGGTCTTTCGCCGCGCCTCTTCAATAATCACCTGCGCATCGAGCTGAATCAAAAAGCCACCTGGGCCGACTACCGCTTCGCCGACCAGGGCGCCATTGGCGGCGCCGTTCGCTTCAACCCCACGCAGCCTATCTACAGCGGCAACGAGGAGTTCAACGGCTATTACGAGTGGAAAGACGGCGCCATCCCAAACCCGCTCACCGACCGCAACCCCGTTGCGCGGCTCAACGACAAGCGCGACCGTAGCACCGTGCTGCGCAGCATCGGCAACGTGCAGTTCGATTACAAGCTGCATTTCCTCCCCGACCTCCATGCCAACCTGAACCTCGGCTACGATGTGTCGCGCGGGAACGGCAGCATCTTCGTCCCGGCCACTTCCTCGCTCGACTTTTCTACGCAGGGCCAGAACAACACCTACCGGCAGGACAAGAATAACAAGCTGCTCGAAACCTACCTCAATTACAGCAAGCAGCTCGGCGACCACCATATTGAAGCCCTCGCCGGTTACTCGTATCAGGATTTCTACACCTATTCGCCGTTCCGCTTCGCGTACCGCGCCGACGGCTCGCGCACTAACCCCCTCAACCCGTCGCAAAACCCTTTCAAGACGCAGTACACGCTGCTCTCGTACTACGGGCGGGTGAACTACAATTACAAGGATCGTTACCTACTCACGGCGACGATGCGGACGGATGCGTCGTCGCACTTCAGCCCCGAAAATCGGTGGGGCAACTTCCCGGCCGCGTCGGTCGCGTGGCGAATCAACAAAGAAGAGTTCCTGAACGGCTCGCCGACGGTTTCCGACCTGAAGCTGCGCGCCAGCTACGGCATCACGGGTCAGCAGGACATTGCGGGCGTCACCGGCGACTACCCGTATTTGCCGAAATACAGCCTCGGCGGCCCCGTGGTGCGGCAGATTTTCGGGCAGGACACCGTTTACACCTACAAAGCCGTCGCATACACGCCTGACCTGAAATGGGAGCAAACCGCGACCTACGACATCGGCTTGGATTACGGTTTCTTCAACAACCGCCTGACGGGTTCCGTGGATGTTTACCTGCGGAAAACTCAGGATTTATTGGCCGTCGTGCCGATTCCGGCCGGTAGCAACCTCACCAATCCGCTGCTCGCCAATATCGGCAACATGGAAAACCGGGGCGTGGAGCTGGCCTTGAACTACAACGTGATTCAGGGCGAGCGCCTCAACTGGTCGGTGAACTTCAACGCCACCATGAACCGCGGCAAGATTACCAAGCTCCTGCAAGCCCAGGACCCTAATTACCTCGGCACGCCAACCGGCGGGATCGGCAATTTCCAGTTCGTGCAGATGAACGCGGTAGGTTACGCCCCGAACACGTTCTTCCTGTGGCAGCAGAAATACGAGAACGGTAAGCCCGTGCAAAGCGCCACCGCCGACCCAAGCACCAATCAGTACGTTGACCAAAACGGCGACGGCATCATCAACGACCGCGATAAAGTGTACGGCAAATCGCCGGCGCCTAAAGCCATTCTCGGGTTCAGCTCGAACCTGAGCTACGGCAAAGCCAATCTGGCCTTTACCGTGCGCTCCAATATCGGCGGCTATGTGTATAATACCGTGGCCGGTGGTCAGAGCAATTATTACGGCCTGAATACTACGCTGGGTTATTCTTCCAACGTGGTGCCGGCTATTTACGAAACCAATTTCAGGAACTCGCAGCCATTCAGCGATATCAACCTCGAAGACGGCTCGTTCGTGCGCCTTCAGAACGTAACGCTGGGCTATGATTTCGGCAGCCTCGTAAAAAGTGGCACCACCCTACAGCTCACGCTGGCCGGTCAGAATCTGCTGCTCCTGACGAGCTACTCGGGCCTCGACCCCGAGCGCGCTAACGGAATCGACAGTAATTTCTACCCCTTGCCGCGCACGGTGACGCTGGGCCTCAACTTCGGTTTTTAACGTCAGATATTCTTCCTGATTGATCATGAAATTCCAATCTCTCTTCCGTCGTAGCCGCCTGACGTTGGCCGTAGCCGCTTCCCTCCTCACCGGCGGCTTGGCGGCGTGTACAAAAGACCTCGACCGCGAGCCATTCTACGACCTGAGCACCGAGCAGGTGTACCGCGACCCGTCGAATTACCTTCGGCTGCTGGCGAAGCTATACGCGGGCTTTAATTTGTCCGGCGATTCCGGTAACCCCGATCTATTCGCCGGGCAAGGCAAGGACGAAGGCGAAACGTCGTACCTCCGCGCGTACTGGTACTTGCAGGAGCTGACCACCGACGAGGCCGTAGTGGCGTGGAATAACGTGCCGCTGCAACAGCTCAACACCACGCGCTGGACGGCGAACAACGACTTGCTCTACAACAATTATTCGCGGATTTTCTACGAAGTCGCCAACTGCAACGAGTTTATTCGGGAAACCTCCGACGAGAAGCTCAGCAGCCGCGACATCACCGGCACCGACGCCGAAAATGCCCGCCTCGACCGGGCGGAAGCGCGTTTCTTGCGCGCGCTGGCCTATTACCACGCGCTCGATTTGTACGGCAACGTGCCCTTCGTGACCGAAGCCGACTTGCCGAGCGTCCGGCCGCCCCGCCAGATAAGCCGGGCCGATTTATTCGCGTACATCGAATCGGAGCTGAAGTCTATTGAGCCGCTGCTGAAGCCCGCCCACACCAGCCCCTACGGCCGCGCCGACCAAGGCGCCGTCTGGACGCTGCTGGCCAAGCTTTACCTCAACGCGCAGGTTTATACCGGCGTCGGGCGCTACACCGAGTGCCTCACGTACTGTAATAAGATTCTGGGCGCTGACTATCGGCTGGCGCCGGAATATCGGCTGTTGTTTTTGGCAGATAATAACATCACATCGGCATCGGAAATCATCTTCCCGATTACCAGCGACGGCCGCGTTTCGCAGGTTTACGGCGGCACTACTTACTTGGTCCACGCGGCAGTGGGCGGCCGGATGACCACCAGCGCCTTTGGCATCAACAGTGGCTGGGCGGGTAACCGGACCCGGAAAAACCTCCCCAACCTCTTCCCAAATCCGCAGGGGACCATCGACCGCCGGGCGATCTTCTTTACGGCGGGCCAGAGCCTCGAAATCAACGACCTGACCCTCTTCACCGACGGATATGCCGTTGCGAAGTGGAAAAACAAAACCTCTACGGGCGCCAACGGCGGCGACCCGCAGCTCATTTTCGTTGATACCGACTTCCCGCTCTTCCGCCTCGGCGACGTCTATCTGATGTACGCGGAAGCCGTGCTGCGTGGCGGTGCGGGCGGCACCCAAGCCCTCGCCCTCGATTACGTGAACGCCCTGCGCGACCGCGCTTACGGCAACACCAACGGCCGAATTACGGCCGCCGACCTGACCGCGCCCGACTTTATCCTCGATGAGCGGGCCCGGGAGCTGTATTGGGAAGCCTCGCGCCGCACCGACCTCATCCGCTTCGGCAAATTCACCGGCGCCAGCTACCTGTGGCCGTGGAAAGGTGGCGTAAAAGCCGGTCAGGGCATTCCCGACAACCTCAATCTCTTCCCGATTCCGTCGACCGACCTCGTGGCCAACCCCGGGCTGGTGCAGAATCCGGGTTATTAATAATCCGCTCATCAGCGATCAGCTAATATTTGTCATTGCGAGGAGGCTTTGCGACGAAGCAATCTTCGTTTGTTCGGGGCGCTTACTCAGCTGCCGTGCCGGTGCAACGAGGATTGCTTCGCTTCGCTCGCAATGACAAATGCTGTTTACTGATTTTAATTACCACGGCGGGGGCTATTTTCAGATTTACCCGTCTCAACGCCGTCTCTGGGACAGAGCCGGCCACACTGGCCACACCAACCTGCCAATTTCTTGAGAAAATCAGCTTATTCTGCCTTAATTACCTTGCTGGCGCTGTGCGCGGTTGCCGGGCCAAGCCGTGCGCAGCAAGCGGCTACTCCTGACCCCGCACAATACGGTAAGCCGTTCAAAGGCGTACCCGACGCCCAGAACGCGACCATCTATCAGGTCAATATGCGTGGGTTTAGCAAGGCGGGCACTTTCGAGGCCGTTTTGGCGCGTCTGGATTCTATTAAAGCCCTTGGGGTGGATGTGGTTTATCTGATGCCCATTTTTCCTATTGGCAAGCTGCGCGCCGTGGATTCGCCGTTTGCGGTGCAGAATTACACCGCCGTAAATCCGGAGTTTGGCACCCTCGCCGATTTGCGCAAGCTCATCGACGCGGCGCACGCGCGCCAGTTGGCGGTCATCCTCGATTGGGTCGGTAACCATACCAGCTGGGACCACCCTTGGGTTGCGGCCCACCCCGATTGGTACGTTCACGATGCCAACGGCGCCATCGTGAACCCCATTCCGGAGTGGAAGGATATCGCGCAGCTCAATTTCGCGAATCCGCAGCTTCGGCAGACGATGATTGAAGCCCTGCGCTACTGGGTATTTCAGGCCAATATCGACGGCTACCGCTTCGATTACGCCGATGGCCCGACGCAGGAATTCTTTACCGAAGCTCTGCAAAGCCTCAACAGCATCCGCACGCATAAGCTGCTGTTTCTGGCCGAGGGCGACAAGAAAAAATATTACCTCCAAAGCGGCTTTCAGCTCTGTTACGACTTCGGCTTTACGAACGTGATGAAGCACGATATATTCACCAAAGGAAAAAGCGTGAAGCTCATCGATTCGGTGAATACCGCGAATTACCGCAACGCCGCGCCCAATGCCCGGATGCTGCGCTACACCTCCAACCACGACGTCAATAGCTGGGAAGGCACGCCGCAGCAGCTATTCGGCGGAGAGCGCGGGGCGATGGCGGCGTTCGTGGTAGCGGCTTATATGAAAGCCGTGCCGATGATTTACAACGGGCAGGAAGTCGGGCACGCCGAGCGCGTGACGTTTATGGGGCCGCGCAAACCCATCGACTGGACGCCCAACCCCGCGCTGACGAAGGAATACAAGCAGCTTATTCGGTTCCGCAACAGCAGCAACGCCATTCGCAACGGTGAGCTGGTGTCGTACAGCACCGATGACGTCTGCGCGTTCACTAAAACGGCCGGTAAAGAGCAGGTTTGGGTGCTGGTAAACCTGCGGAATAAGCCTAGTAGCTTCGCGCTTCCGGCCGGTGTAACCCTGAAAGGCTGGCGCAGTGCGCTCGACGGAAAGCCGCTGGAAACCGCCAATCCGCTGACGTTACAGCCGTATCAATATTTGGTTCTGAAGAAATAACACTCGACTCCGGCCGCTTCGGGAGTTGCGTAATTTTTCGCCTGAACGAATACTGTAGGAAGACTGAGGAAGACTGAATAATGAACAAGATGAGAAATTTCTGCGTGGGATTGCTGCTCCTGACCGGTGCCTCGCGCGCTGCCGCGCAAGCCCCGGCTCCGTTGAGCGCCCGGCTCGATAAAGTGGGCCTGACGGTAAGCCTGCGGCCCGACGGGCAGCCGAGCTACACCATTACCCACGGCACGAAAACGGTCATCGCGCCGTCGCGGCTCGGCCTTTCCTTCGCCGATGGCAAAGGGTTCGAGGGGGCGCTGACGCTGGTCGGGAGCGAGATTAAAAACGTCGATGAGACGTGGCAGCCGGTGTGGGGCGAAGTCAGGAGTATTCGGAACCATTACCAGCAGCTCACGGTGCATCTGCGCCAGCAGGCCGAGCCGAAACGCGCGCTCGACATCGTGTTCCGCGTATTCGCCGATGGCGTCGGCTTCCGTTATGAGGTGCCGCAGCAGCCGAAGGTGGCCTATTTCGTGGTGCAGGACGAGCTGACCGAGTTTAACCTGCCCGCCAATCACAAAATATTCTGGATTCCCGGCGATTACGACTCCAACGAGTACGCCTACACGACGAGCCGCGTGAGCGAGGTCAACACCACGCCCATTGACGCCATTCAGCAGAAAGCGCCCGCCAACCGCGTGCAGACGCCGCTGATGCTCAAATCCGACGATGGCCTCTACGTCAATATCCACGAGGCGGCGCTGGTGAACTACCCGGCGATGTTCATCAACGTCGATACCAAAACCTTCCACCTGACCAGTCAGCTGGTGCCCGATGCCACCGGCACCGGCGCCAAAGCGTACCTGCAAGCGCCCGAGCACACGCCGTGGCGCACCGTGGTAGTAAGCGATAAGGCTCCGGAGATGCTCGCCTCGAAGCTCATCCTCAACCTCAACGAGCCGACCAAGCTCACCGACACCGGCTGGATTCATCCGCAGAAATTCGTCGGCGTGTGGTGGGAGATGCAGGTCAGCCGCGCCTCCTGGAACTACGCCGACACTTCCAACATCAAGCTCGCGGGCACCCGCTGGAATGCCCTCAAGGCCAACGGCCGCCACGGCGCCAATACGGCCAACGTGAAGCGCTACATCGATTTCGCCGCGCAGCACCACATCGCCGGCGTGCTCGTCGAGGGGTGGAATGTGGGCTGGGAAGATTGGGCGAATAACTGGAAGGAAGACGTGTTCGACTTCGTGACGCCGTACCCCGACTTTGATGTCGAGGGCTTACGAAGCTATGCGGCCCAAAAGGGCGTCAAGATTATTATGCACCACGAAACGAGTAGCTCAGTCACGAACTACGAGCGCCGTCAGGATGCCGCGTACCGGTTTATGAAAGCCCATGGCTACGACGCCGTAAAAACCGGCTACGTCGGGCGCATCATTCCGCGCGGCGAGCACCACGACGGCCAGTGGATGAACACCCACTACGTCCGGACCGCCCAGCTCACCGCCGACAACCAGATTATGGTCGATATGCACGAAGCCGTGCGCCCCACCGGCCTGCACCGCACGTACCCCAACTGGCTGGCCTGCGAGTCGGCGCGCGGCAACGAGTTCAACGCTTTCAGCAACGGCAACCTCCCCGAACACGAGACGATTCTGCCGTTTACCCGCCTCATGGGCGGCCCGATGGATTACACGCCCGGCATTTTCAAGCTGCAAGGCTATGCCCCCAACGCGCCGCAGCGGCAGGTGCACACCACGCTCGTCAAGCAGCTCGCGCTGTACGTGACGATGTATTCGCCGCTCCAGATGGCTGCTGACTTGCCCGAGAACTACAACCAGCACCTCGACGCCTTCCAGTTCATCGAAGACGTGGCCGTCGATTGGGACGATACGCGTATTCTGGCCGCCGAACCCGGCGATTACCTCACCATCGCCCGCAAAGCCAAAGGCAAAGACGAGTGGTACCTCGGCAGTATCACCGACGAAAACGCCCGTCAGCAGCCCCTGAAGCTTGATTTTCTCACGCCCGGCCAACGCTACGAAGCGACCATTTACGCCGACGGCAAAGACGCCGACTGGCAGAAAAACCCGACCGCCTACCGTATCTCCAAGCAGCTCGTCGATAGCCGGTCGGCGCTTACGCTCCAGCTCGCGCCCGGTGGCGGCGCGGCGGTGAGCTTCAAACCGGTTGCTTCCAGGAAATAGCGCGCATTTTGCCCCAGCATTGGGCAGCAGCTACGAACTCATTACCGGCCAAAAGCCTTTCCTTTTCCGCCGAAACATCCTCCTGGTTTTTAATATTCTCGCTCAATGGCTTTTTACCAAACCGCCCTCAGAAGCAGCTTCGCGCTGGTAATCGCCGCCGGCCTGCTGGTTGGTTGTAAAAAAGACGTGCCGACGCCGCCCGTGGTCGTCGCCCCGGCCCCGATTCCAACGTCGCCCACGCCTCCGCAGTACGGCACTCCCTTCACCGGGGTGCCCGACCGGGAGGACGCCGTCATGTATCAGGTGAATATTCGGGCGTTCAGCCCAACGGGCAATTTTGCCGGCGTCACCGCTCGCCTCGATTCTATCAAAGCCTTGGGGGTGAACGTGCTTTACCTGATGCCGATTTATCCGATTGGCGCCGTGCGGTCGGTCAATTCGCCATACGCCATCAGAGATTACCGCGCCGTAAACCCCGAATTCGGCACCCTCACCGACCTGCGTACGCTGGTTGATGCGGCCCACGCCCGTGGCTTGAGCGTTATGCTCGATTGGGTGGCCAACCACACCAGCTGGGATCATGCCTGGATAACGGATCACCCCGACTGGTATCAGAAAAATGCGGCCGGCACTATCATTTCGCCCTCAAACAATGGGATTACTTACGCCGACGTAGCCCAGCTCGACTTCACCAACCGTTTCATGCGCGCCGAAATGATTTCGGCCATGAAGTCCTGGATATTCGCCGCGAATGTCGACGGTTTTCGGTGCGATTATGCCGATTTTCAGCCGAATGATTTCTGGTATCAAACCCTCGATACCATGCGCCGGGTGAATACCCACGAGCTGCTCATGCTCGCCGAAGGCACGCGCGCTGCCAATTACAGCTCCGGCTTCGATTATAACTTCGGCTTCGGCTTCTACGGCGCCATCTATCAGGTGTTCGTCAACGGCCAAGGCGCGGCGGCCTTCACGAGCCTTAATAACTCCGAATATTCGGGCGCCAGTAATGGGCAGCATGTGGTGCGCTACATTACCAATCACGATGTGAATAGCTCCGACGGCACGCCCGTCTCGCTGTTCGGCGGGCAGGGTGGGGCGATGTCGGCGTTCGTGGTGGCGTCTTTATTTAAAGGCGTTCCGATGATTTATAATGGGCAGGAAGCCGGTATGACCCGCGCCATTCCCTTTCCCTTCACCACCGTGAAAGTGAACTGGACGGCTCACCCCGACGTGACGCGCGCCTACAAGCAGCTCCTGACCGCCCGCGCCAACAGCGTGGCCTTGCGCCGGGGCACACCCACCGCCTACAGCAGCTACGATGTCTGCGCGTTCACCAAAACCTCCAGCACCGATCAGGCTTTCGTGATCGCCAACGTGCGCGGCACGAACATCAACTACAATGTGCCCGCCGCGCTCATCAACTCCACCTGGACCGACGCCTTGAACGGCGGCACCGTCACGCTCACCAATCAGATGGTGCTGCCGCCGTACGCGTATATGGTGCTGAAGAAGTAAAAATAAGAGCGGCCTTTCGTGGTCTGCAAACCTGCTGTAAGGCTCCCCTCTCCCTTGGAGAGGGGCCGAAGGTGAGGATGCACGAGTGAGCCGACCACGGCACGCAGCGGATCCGGAGTTTCGTACTGCCTGGGCGCTACTTTTGGTAACTACCCAAGTCAAATGGGTACCTGTGTTTACCTAGTGAAGCTCTTCCTGATTCTTTGCAGTTTCTTCTGCGCTGCCTTACCGTTTGGTGCCGTTGCGAGGGTAAGCCCTGTGGATAGCTTACTGCTGGAGCTGAATCAAGCGTTGGAACACAAGAGCGATTATGACGGTCAGCGCCTGAATCGGATTGCGGTACTCACGACCGAGTTTGCCTCCTCCGAAATCACGGCCGAAACGAAGTTCAACCTCGGGGTCCGCATCTACGACGAATACAAAGCCTTTAAATACGATTCGGCCTTCGTTTACAGCCAGAAGCTTAAAAAACTGGCGGTGCAGCTCCAAAACCCCCAGAAAATTGAGGTTGCCAAGCTGAAGCTGGCGTTTGTGCTGCTGTCATCGGGGTTGTTCAAGGAAACTTTTGAAACGCTCGATAGCGTCGATTCGCGGCAATTATCGGAAGCCGATAAGTATAATTTTTACTTTCTGAAGGCGCGCGCCTACAGCGACCTCGGCGATTTCAACCACGACCAGACCTACCGTCCCGCCTACTTTGCGCGGGCGCTGGTCTACGCTGATACAGCGTTGCGCTTCTGCCGGCCCAATTCCTACGATTACTTATCGGTGCAGGAGTTTCAGGCGCAGAAAATCGGCAATTTGCCCGCCGCCGAGGTGGTATATCAGCAGATTCGGCGCCTGCCGAACCTGACGTTGCACCAACTCGCGGTGAGCGCCAGTACCATCGCTAACCTCTACGAAGGCGCCGGGCAGGAGGAACGGGCGTTTGAGCTGCTGATCGTGTCGGCCATTGCCGACGTGAAAACCGCTACCAAGGAAACCGTCGCCATTTTCAAGCTTTCGGATTATTGCTACCGGCGCGGCGATTTGAAGAACGCCTACACCTTTATCAAGGAAGCGCGGGAGAGTGCGGCGTTCTATAAGGCGCGGCAGCGCCAGATTGAGATTAGCCACATCGCGTCTATCATCGAAGGACAAAAAATAGATATTATCGAAAGTCAGCGCAAGTCGCTCAAGACATTCGCTATTATTATGTCGATGCTGACGGTGGTCGTCGTTGGGTTTGCCGCCGTGAGCTTCTGGCAGCTGCGGAAGCTGCGCAAAGCCGGGCGGTTAATTACCGCCACCAACGAGGAGCTGCGCGACCGCAACGGTGAGCTGCGGCAGCTCAACAACGCCCTGAATGAGGCTACTAAAATAAAGGAGCAATACATCGGCTATTACTTCCACAACAACTCGCAGTACATCGACAAGATGGAAGTCTTGAAGAAGCGCCTCGACGATTTGTTGGATACCAAGCAATACACGGGCGCCCAAAAGCTGGTGACGGCCATCAATATTAAAAATGAGCGCAACGCGCTGCTGAAAGGGTTCGATACCGTGTTCCTGCGGCTCTTCCCTAACTTCATTACTCAGTTTAATGCCTTATTCCGCGAAGAAGACCGCATTAACCTTCCCGAAGATCAGCTACTGACGACCGAGCTACGAATCTTCGCTCTCATCCGCCTCGGAATCGACGATAGCGAGCAGATTAGCCGGATGCTCGGCTATTCCATCAATACGATTTATACCTACAAAACCCGCGTCAAAAATCGGTCGGTCTTACCTAATGAAGAGTTCGAGGCTTCTGTCCTCGCTATTCAGGCGGTTTAGGCGCGCCGACGTCCATTTATTCACCTCTGCCACCACGCTCAATCGTCGCTTGCGGTGAGGGGGGCGCGCTCACCGGCGGGCCAGCGGAGAAGGGCGGTGGTGGTGGTGGCGGCGTCGGATTCGATGGTCAGGCGCAGGCCGTGAAGGCGGGCGATGGCGCGGGCCAACGCCAAGCCGAGGCCATGCCCTTCGACCTTCCCGGTGGCGTCGGCGCGGTGGAAGCGCTTGAAGAGCAGGGCGAGCTGGTCAGGGGGAATGACGGGGCCGGTGTTGCGGATGCGGAGCGTCGTGAGGCCGTCGGTAGGGTTGGTGGCGGCGCTCAGGTAAATGTGCCCGTCGGCGGGCAGGTTGTACTTGATGGCATTGCTGAGCAGGTTGTAGAGCAGCGTGAAGAGCAGCTCGCGGTTGGCGCGGGGCAGCACGAGGCGCCCGAGCGCCGTATCGGGGCCGGAGTGGACGGTGATGCCGCGATGGACGATAAAATCTTCCTGCTCCGCGAATACATCCGTCAGCACGGCGCCGATATCGACCGGGTCGGGGCGGGCGAACTGCTGATTTTCGATGCGCGAAATCAGCAGCAGCGTGCGCAGCGTGGCGGTGAGCCGGTGGAGGGTTTTCTGGGACGCTACGAGCTGCATTTCGGCGGTTTCAGGCAGCCGTTCTTCGGGCGCATCGGCGGCGAGCATATTTTCGAACCGCGTTTGCAGCACCGCAATCGGTGTGAGCAGCTCGTGCGAGGCGTGCGCGATGAACTGCCGCTCCTGCTCGTGCCCGGCGCGGATACGGTCGAGCATCTGCCGGAGGCCGAGGTCGAGGTAATGAAAATCGGTGGTGGTGGTATCGAGCGGCTCCAGCACCGGCGGCAGCGGCCCCTGCACGCTCCGCAGCCGCTGCACGATGGCTTCCACGGGCTTCAGAAGCTGATTCAGCACCCCAAATTCCAGCAGCAGCGTGAGCAGCACGGCCGCCACCAGCGCGTAGCGCGCCAACGACCGCAGCAGCTCATACACCTCCTCCACCGACTCGATACTCTTCCCGACTTCCAGCGCATACAGCCGCCCGTTGTACGTCAGCTCGTGGTGCAGCACCCGGAAATCGGCCGTATCGGCGTACTGCGGATGCGGCTGCGTGCGGATGGTATCGGGGCGCGGCTGGGTGCGGTCGGGGACGGGCCGGAGGGCGATGAATTCGTCCTGCAAGAGGTCGTAGTGCGCGCGGCGAGCGGTTTGAGAACCCGGCAGAAATTCCGCCATTCCGACCCGCTCGATGCGTTTTTCCACCCGGCCCAGCTCGATTTTGAGCCGCGCATCGGTGTGGCGCAACGCCAGCAGCTGCACCACCAGCGGCAACGCCAGCAGCAGTACCGCCGCCATCAGCCCCTTCGAGGTCACGGACAGCAAAATCAGCTTCTGACGTAACGTGAGGCTCAGCATCGGCAACGAACGTGAAAACTGCCCGACCTACCGCAGTAGTCGAACCCAAAAACCAGAAACCAAAAACCTAATCCCCGGGCTTGCGCAGCCGATACCCGACGCCGCGCACGGTCTCGACCCAATCGGGCTCGTCGGGCGGGGCGTGGGCGGCGAGCTTCCGCCGCAGGTTCTTGACGTGGACGTCGACGAAGTTGGAATCACTTTCGGCGGTTCCTACCAAATCACCCCACAAATGCTGAATTAATTGCTGCCGAGTAAGCACTTTCGGGGCGTGCAGGAGCAGATAATGGAGCAGGTCGAATTCCTTGCGGGTGAGGCTGATTTCGTGCCCGTCGGCGCCCGTCAGCTGCCGCTCGCGGACGCGCAGCGCGAAAGCGCCGAACGTGAGCACATCCTGCGGGGCGTTGAATTTGCGGCGCGTAATGGCCTGCATCCGCGACACTAATTCGAGCATCGAATACGGTTTCGGCAAATAATCATCGGCCCCCAAATCGAGGCTCTGAATCCGGTCCTCGACGGCGCCGCGGGCGCTCAGGATGATGATGGCGGCGGCCTGATTGCGCTGCCGCCGCGCATCGGCGAGGACGGTCAGGCCGTCGGCGTCGGGGAGGCCGAGGTCGAGGAGCACGAAATCGTAGCTGTTGACGAAGAGCCGCTCACCGGCTTCCCGCGCGGTGCGGGCGGTTTCCACCACATACCCGGCGTTGTGCAGGTACAGGCTCAGCTCACGCGCCAGCGCGGCGTCGTCTTCAACAATCAGGACGTTCATATGAGCGCAAAAGAAAAGCGCGGGAGAAAAGCGCAAGAAAAAAGCGGACGCTTCCAACGCGCTCCGTAGGGCAATGTTACGCCGATGCTCCGCACGGTGGCACGGTCGGCCCCGAGCAGCGGCAGCGGGAGATTCTCGACTTAAAAAGTAACGTACAGATTGGCGCCCAATTGGCCGCTGCGAAATTCCTGACCATCAGCTTCCCCGCTGATGGTGCCGTTGCGTGTGGCGCTCTCGAATTCGGCTTCCAGACTCACGCTCACTCGCTTCAGCGGAAGCGTATAGCCCAGACCACCCATTAGCGAGGTGCCGATGGCGTATTGGTGGGCGTAAGTGCGGGTAGTTTCGCTGACGCGCTTCGTCGTGAGCTGACCGAAACCGAACGAGCCGCGCCCGTAAAAACCCCGATTATATTGTCGGCTCAGGGGGTAATATTTGGCCGCCAGCGCCAGGTTGTAGTAGTTGAAGATGTAGCTGTCGCCGAAATCACCGGTGACCGACGACCCAAACGTGCCTTTGATGCGCGAACCCAGCCCCAGCCCGCGCCAGCCCTCGGGCGCCACGAAAAAGCCCATCATCAGGTTATTGGCCGTGCCGGGGCCGAACGCTCCGCCATACGCCTTCCGGAGCTGCGCTTTGGTATTACCGAATAAAAGCGTCTGGCCGAAGCCGAGGCCCGCTTCGCCGTAAACCGGCAGCTTGGAGGGGGCCGATGCCGGGGCAGCGCCTTGGGCGCGAGCGGTCAGAATCGTCGCGCTCAGTGCCAGCGCCGAGAGAATAAATGCTTTGATTACCATTGCGTTGCGTGGTTGAAGTACGCTGCAAAGGTCTCGGCCCGCAGGAGGCGAAAACGTTGACCTGGGTTAGGAAAACGACCGCCCCCCGCGCTTTATCCGCCGCCCAGCAAACGCTTCCGAATACGGCTCAACGACTCCGGCTTCACCCCCAGATAAGACGCGATGTAATGCTGCGGCACGCGTTCCAGCACTTTCGGCCGCTCCCGCAGCAGCTGGCGGTAACGCTCTTCGGCGGAGAGGTTAGTGAGAAATTCCGTGCGATGACGAACGCCCAGAAACGCTCGTTCGGCCATCACCCGGCCAAACCGCTCGAACGTCGGGTGCGTGCGGTAGAGGGCTTCGAGGTCGTCGCGGTGGAGCAGGAAAAGCTCGGTGGGCTCCAGCGCCTGAATGCTTTGGCGGGTCGGCTCGCCGGTCAGGAAGCTGGCGTAATCGGTGTACCAGCTATTCTCGAAGAAAAACTGCCCCGTATGCTCGGCGCCTTCCACCGAATAGAAATACCGCAAACAGCCCGTCCGCACGAAAGCGGCAAACCGACAAACGTCGCCTTCGCGCAGCAGCAATTCTTTCTTGCGAAGCGTGCGGGGCCGACAAATCGCTGAAAACGCCGCCCGCTCGGTGGCGTTTATTGTCATAAACTGCGCTATTTGGTCGAGGACGACGTCAGGCATTGGTTTTTAGTTTCTGGTTTTTGGGTTGTGTGGGGGCGGGTCTTGTGCCTACCCTTACTGCCCTAACTGCCGTTACCTAGCCGCTACCTGCCGCGTCCCGACGTCTAGCGCCGGGTTTTCGTGGGGATGCTGATTTGCAGGCCGAGACTCGGCACAATCGTCGCGCCTTTGAGCGTGGCCTTTGGCGCGGGCTGGGTTTTATCGAACTGAATCAGGTCGTAGGTGCCGTAATTCTGGTAATAAATCGCCAGTGCGGGCTGGAAGAAAACGTAGCGGTAGCCAAATTTCCCGTTCACGAAAATTCCATACGTCATAAAGCTCTTCCGCTCATCGACTTGAGGAATCGAAACGCGCTCCCCGGCAGCGTCGATGAAGCGGTCGGTAGGCTTGAACTTGTAGCGCAGGAACGAACGTCCCACCACCACGCCCGCCGCCACGTGCCCATACTCCTCTTCCGCCCCCAACGGCGTCGAAACGGTGAAGGGAACGAGGATATCCGACCGCCGCGCTTCAAAATCGAGCAGCGAGGAGCCGACATTGAGTGCCTTACGCCCCGGCAAATCAGCCGATTGCGTGGCGAACATCAGCCCGATGGAACCGTGACCGCCCGCCGTTTTATCCGGCGAACGCCAATCGCCGGTAGTGCCCCAGAGCTGGTATTGCGCATCGGCCACCACGGCGCCAGCGGCTACCCGTGCGCCCACATCGAAGCGGCGCGCGATGCCATAGCGCAGGTAAATATCCTGGGTCGAGGAAAGCGGGTCGAGGGCCCACGAAATGGCCGCTTTTTGCAGATTCTGCAATACCGTCGCGTTGCGGATATAACTGATAGTGTCCTCACTATCCAGCTCCCGCACGCCGTCGGCGAGGACGTCGGCTAGGCGGCCGGTCGTGTTCGTAGGGATGTTGAAAATCGTGTTGGTGCCCCCACGGAACTCGCCGACGGGGGTGGTTTTGCCCGACGTCAGCACGGCGCGGGGGGCGGTGCAGGCGGTGGCGGCAGCAAGGGCCAAAACAAAAAGGGAAAAGCGCGAAACCAAGGTCATAAACGAAAGTTGGGCGGATGGAGCCGCCAACCGCGAAGGTAAAACCGTGCCGAGGGTCCGGAATGCGTTTCTTTGCGTGTCATGACGCGCCGCCATCCGTTGCTTTCTCTCCTCGCCCCCTACCGGTTAATCGTTT
>JANNMJ010000017.1:0-17976 GCA_031397815.1 Hymenobacteraceae bacterium | reverse complement strand
CAGACTCATCGGCCTCAATCCGGTCGCCGACCTTCTTGAGCCATTTGAGCACGGTACCTTCCATAATGCTCTCGCCCATTTTGGGCATCACCATCTCGACACGGGCCATAGAACTGCGCTTGGGTATTGGGAGGGGGTTGAATTGGTTAGAACAAAGGTAGGCCGAAACGGCGCCCTACGGAACGGAGCGCGACTAGTGGCGGTGGCGCCGCTGGGAGTTGGTCGCAATCGTTTTCCGATGGTTTTTCTAGTTTCGCAAGGAAGGGCGGGGGATATCGAATTTTCGGTTTGAAAGATGGGGTGCGGTTGCTGAATTTGGGGATGGGTGGCGTGTAAGTCCGGGGTTGATTTCAAAGAAATTAACCCCGGACTTCTAGTAGGGGTACCCCGCCCCGTCTTGACGCGGGGGCTCCAGCCCCGTGTCGGGTATCAGCAGGTCTCTTGACCTGTCACAAGATTCGCGTGGCCAGCTCTGTCCCAGAGATGGCGTTGATTCGCCTTATTGCTTTTTGACTTTTTGACGCCATCTCTGGGACAGAGCTGGCCACGCGCGCTTTTTAGGAATGTGCCGATTGGGTTGGCGGGTCAAGAGACCCGCGAATAGCCGACACAGGGCTGGAGCCCCGCGTCAACCGCGTTCCAATCAAACGACTCAATTCACCATTCAAAATACCCCGAAGGGGTTTCATCCCAGAAGCCCCGGGTTGCCCTAAACGAAGCGTGGGCTACCCGGGGTACGTGTGACCGGGGTACGCGCCGGGGTTACGCGCCACAAATCCCCCCCCAAACCTCATTCCCACCCCAATCCCCTTCGCCTCACCCCGCATCCGCTTCGCCAATCCTCGAACCCAAGGTGCCGCTACCAGAAAACCTGGCGCCACTTTCAGAAGTCCAACCTCCTTACCCAGAAGACCATTTGCCGACCCCAGAAGACCATTTGCCGCGACCAGAATATCTTTTTCCAAGACCAGAATAGGATTTTCCAAGAAGTTGCGGGCTTCTGGAAGTGGAGAAAGGTATTCTGGCCGCTACACCCGGCATTGGCGCGGCAGCCGCGCGTCACCGGCAGACAGTCGTTAAGTGGCTCGTTATCGCCTGCCATTCCGAAGATGGGTTTGGGCTAGTGCGGTGCGCCGCCACGTACTTTTAAGTTCTCGCCTGACGTTTTCGGCCTTTGTCTTTCATTCCTCTTTTCCATATGAAACGTATTGTTTGGTGTGCTTTACTGATGGGGTTTTTGGCGGGGTGCGAGGCGGACAAACGGCCCGGCGAGGAAGTTGGGGGGCGAAATCAGGCGCCGATGCAGACGCAGGACGCGGCGCCGGAAGCGGGGGCAGAATCCGATGGAGAATCAGCATCAAATTCAGCATCAGCATCAGATTTAGAATCGACGGAAAACCCGTTGGATTTACACGTTGAAACGGTGAAGCCGGCGGGTGCTGATTCGCTGGAAGAAAAGAAAGGCGCCCCGACTTACCGGCTCACGTACCGCCCGAAACCGGCCAAAGCGGCCAAAGCAGCGCGGGCGCGCCGGGCGGCATCGTCGTTCTCGTTGGCGCCGGGGGAGGCGCCGGAGGACGACGCGGAGCAGGAGGAAGATTTGCTGGCCGAATCAGTGGCCAAGCGAGAGGTGATAGAGGTGGTTTCGACCCCAAAAAACGCCGCTTCCACGCCGCTGGGCGCGCCGCATGGTGTGGGTATAAGGGTGGGGCAGCGACGGGCGGCGGCCCTCGACTCGTTGTTTGCGCGGGGCGCGAAGGAGGAGCAGACGTTTCAGGTCGATACCGACCTCGATACGGTGCTGACGGGCGCGCAAGGGACGCGCATCTGGATTCCGGCCGCCGCGTTCGTCGATTCCGTGACCGGGCAGCCCGTGACGGGGCCGGTGGAATTTCAGGTGAAAGAATTCCTGACGCTCGCCGATATGGTCCTCAACAACCTATCGACCACCAGCGGCGACCGCCTTCTCGAAACTGCCGGAATGGTGAAGCTCACCGCCACCCAGAATGGCCGTCCGCTGCGGCTGTTGCCCGGCACCGAGCTAACCGTGGCGCTGCCGCGCACGGGGCCGGAAAAACCGGGAATGGAGGTTTTCGGCGGGAGCGGGGCGGGGGCAAGCACGCCCGCCGCCGACGGCCCCGGCGTGGATTGGCGCCTCGGCGGCGGGCGGGTTTTTCACGCCGACGAGCCGGGTAAGCCACTCAAGAAGGGGGATCCGAAAAAACTTAAAATGCCGCTGTTGCCGAAGGAATTTACTGGCAATCGTCGAAAAAATAAGCTTTTAGGGAAGAAATTAGGGTTTACGTCGGCCACGGCCAAGGCGCTCGCCAACCAGCAGCTTACGCCCAAAGAGCGGGCGTGGCTCAACCGGACGCGCCGCCGAATGCGGCCGTATCGAATGACGCACGATTTGGTGGATGTCGTCGAGATGACCTATCTGGTCGGGAGAGACGGAATTGTGCGCGACTTGCGGTGCGTCGGCGGCAACACGCCGGCACTCGTGGCGGCCGTCGATTCGGCGATTCGGCAGAAGTGGCGGGGCCGGTCCAGCAGCTACCGCACGTTGCACAAGGCACAGTACTATTTCTTCCGGGGTGGTTACGCGCAAGTTTCCGATCAGTTCACCGGTATGTACGAACGCAACGCCGCCGATTCTCTCCGGCAGGCGCGGCTGGATCGCCTGCGCCAGCTGCCGGTGGAGCTGCAAGACGAAGCCGACAAGGCCGAGATAGCCGAGAGCTACCTGATGAGCGTTTCGCAGCTCGGCTGGATTAACTGCGACCGATTCACGATGGTGCGCGAGAAAGACCTGACCGACCTGCGGCTGGCTGTGCCACCGGGGAGCGATGTGCGGCTCGTGTTCCGCGAGATTCGGTCGGTGATGAATGCGGCGTGGTGGGAGGAAGGCACCGTCGTTTTTCTGAAGATTCCGAAGGGCGCGCTCGTCACGGTGCTGGCGTTCGCGGCGCCCAATGGGAAAGCGCAGCTCGCCACGCAGCAGCTGGTAGTCGGGGAACCCGTGGCGGGTGATTGGAATTTTCGGCCCGTGACTACCGAGGTGTTGAAGGAAGAGCTGAAAAAGCTGGAATAGGTGAGGGGAGGGCGCAACTAATGGGGGACGGTGTTGTTGGTTGTGATCGGTAAGTGCTTTGCTGTGAGCGTGGTGCTGTGCCATAACCGTCAAGCTTAACCGCGTCTCACTCCCCTAAGGCGGCGGGCAGTTCCTACTTAACGACCTAATGGCCTGCCAATTCTTAATTATTAATTCTTAATTACTAATTAACCCCCCTCTGTCGTATTCTTGCACGCTCTTCCCGCGAACGGTGTACTGCTGTTGCCGCTCCCGCTCACTCACATTTCCTTCCTAGTTTGATGCGCCATTTTACGCTGTTGCTGCTGACGCTTTTCGCTGGATTCAGCGCTTTTTCGGCTCCTTTGACCTTTCGGGTCGATATGCGGGGGCAGGTGATTTCGGCGGCGGGCGTGCACGTAGCGGGGGATTTTCAATCCGAAGCAGGCTTCCCCGCCGATTGGAACCCCGCCACCACTGCTCTCCTCGACGCCGACGGCGATAGTATTTACGAGGCCACGTTCAACGTGCCCGCCGCGCGGTATTTCTTCAAATTCGTGAACGGTGCAGCGTGGTCCGGCGCCGAGCTGGTGCCCTTAGACTGCGGTGTGGACGATGGCGGCGGCAACGTCAACCGGACGGTGAGTGTCGGGACGGGGCCGCTGCGGCTGCCGGTCATCTCCTTCGGCGGGTGCCTGACGCAGGTGCGGCTCGCGGTGGATATGAGCGGCCAAGTGGTTTCGAGCGCAGGCATTCACGTAACGGGCAACTTTCAGGCGTTCGCCGGGTACGGCGCCGACTGGAACCCCGCCACCACGCCGCTCACCGACGACAACTCCGACGGCGTGTACGAAATTCTGCTCTCGCTGCCCGCGCCGGGGCTGTTTCAATTCAAATTCATCAACGGAACGGCCTGGACGGGCGCCGAAACCGTCTCGACCACCTGCGGCCTCGACGACGGCACCGGCAACGTCAACCGGCTCCTTGATGCCACGGGCGCCGTTAATGCGCCGCCTACGGTGTGCTTCGGCGCGTGCGGGCCGTGCGGCGGGCCGCCCGTCACGTACACGACGCACTGGTGGAACGATGCCGTTTTCTACGAAATCTTCGTCCGCTCCTTCTACGATTCGAACGGCAACGGCCGGGGCGATTTCGTCGGGATGACCGCCAAGCTCGATTACCTCAACGACGGCAACCCCGCCACCACCACCGACCTCGGCGTGACCGGCATCTGGCTGATGCCGATGATGCAATCGCCGAGCTACCACGGCTACGACGTCACGAACTACAAAGCCACCGAATCGGATTACGGCACGATGGCCGAGTTCGAGGCGTTTCTGGCGGCGGCGCACGCGCGCGGCATCAAGGTGATTATCGATTTGGTGCTGAACCACACGTCGAGTCAGCATACGTGGTTCTCGCAGGCGGCTTCTTCGCCCACGAATCAATACCGCGACTGGTTCGTGTGGTCGCCAACGAACCCGGGCTTTTCGGGGCCGTGGAGCCAAACCGTGTGGCACCCGCGCGCCGGGCAGTTCTATTACGGCGTGTTTTACGACGGTATGCCCGACCTCAACTGGCGCAACCCCGGCGTGAAAGCCGCGATGTGGGACATCTCGCGGTACTGGCTCGCGAAGGGCGTCGATGGGTATCGGCTCGATGCCATTAAGCACTTGATTGAAGACGGCCGGGTGCTGGAGAATGCCCCGGAAACCTTCCCCATCCTTGAAGAGCTGCACGACTCGGTGCGCGCCGTCAATCCGCTGGCGTTTACGGTGGGCGAGGCCTTCAATAGTGCGCCCGCCCAGACAGTGCCGTATGTGGTGAACGACCGTCTGGATGCGTGTTTCGAGTTCAGTCTGGCGGCGTCGTTGCTGAGCAGCCTCAACAGCGGCAACCCGACGGCGTTGCAGCTTTCGCTCAATCAGGTCACGAGGGCGTATCCGCAGCTGCAATACGCCACCTTTCTCTCGAACCACGACCAAAACCGCGTTTTCGACGTGCTGGGGCGGAATATGAACCGGATGAAGCAAGCCGCCTCGCTGTACCTGACGATGCCCGGCGTGCCGTTTATGTACTACGGCGAAGAAGTGGCAATGGTAGGCAGCGGCCCCGACGAAGACAAGCGCTTGCCGATGCAATGGTCGGCCGCGCCGCGTGCGGGCTTCACTACGGGCACGCCGTGGCGCGCGCCCAACACCAATTTCGCCCAATACAACGTGGCGACGATGGAGGCCGACCCCACTTCGCTCCTGAATCATTACAAGAAGCTCATCCAGATTCGGAACGCTTCCGATGCGCTGCGGAAAGGCTATTACTTGCCCGTGACTTCGGCTGCGCCAACGCTCCTCGGGTACGCTCGCGTGTTCCAGCAAGAGGCCGTGGTGGTGGTGGCGAATATGGGCGGCGCGGCCGTGACGAACCCGACGGTTTCGCTCGCCATTTCCTCGCTCACGGGCGGCACCTACGATGCCGTGGACCTGTACACCGGGCAGCCGTTGGGCACGGTGGTGCTGAGCGCCACCGGCGCATTCGCCGATTGGGTGCCGGTCGCCTCGCTCGGCATCAACCAAACGGTGGTCGTGCGACTCACCCCGCAGCCTACCGGCCTGTCGTCGTCATCATCAAAATTGGCGGAGCCGCTTACGCTCTACCCCAACCCCGCCGCCACGCAAGTGCGCGTAGAAGCGCCCGGCGCCACGGGCACGCAGCACGTCGGCGTGTACGACCTCAGCGGGCGCCTGCTGCAAAGCACCCGCTTCACCGGCGCCGAGACCACGCTCGATATCCGCACCCTCGCCAACGGCCCGTATTTCGTGAAAGTGACGAGCGGCAAGCGCGTTCGCGTGCAGCGGCTGGTGGTGGCGCAGTAAATGGCAGACTTTCCGCGCCGTCGTTCATTCGGAAGGGCCCGCATCATAAAAGCGGACTTTCTGACGTTGAAGCGCGGATGAAACACTTACTGCCTGCCAGTTACCTACTGCTCGTCGCCCTTTTGGCGAGCTGCGATTCGGGGTCCCGTCGTTCGGCCGCTGATACGGCGGGTGGTGGCGCGCAATCGGCGGAGCCGGTTTTGGAGGAGGTAGCGCCAGTTCCGGAGCCTACAACTGATTCGGCCCCGATCACCGCTACTGATAGCGCATCATCGCCTAAATCCGCTGCCGGATTTCAAGCGAAAAAGGCGCCTTTCCGGTCTGTTTTTCCTGATGCGTTCGCTGCTGAGAAGCTGAGATCGGCCGACGAACCATCAACGGGCCTCGCGCCGGGCGCTACTTTATCGGAACAGTGCGCGAAAGCGCCGCAGCAGTTTGTACTTCGAGCCGGTGTTTCCGACACGATTCTGACGTGCGCCGAGGGGACGCAGATTGCGATTCCCGGCGATGCGTTCGTGGATGCGGAAACGCAGGAGCCAGTGGAAGGGCCGGTTGAATTCCGCGTGCAGGAGTACTTATCGCTTGCCGATATCGTCCTCAATAACCTCAGTACCACCACCAGCAGCGGGCAGCTACTCGAAACGAGCGGAATGCTCAACCTACAAGCCGTGGCGAACGGGCGCAAGCTCGCGCTCCGTTCCGGTGCTGCTCTCACGTTGGCCTTTCCCCGGAAAGGGACAGCCAAGCCGGATATGCAGACGTTTCTAGCGCCACCCACCGCTACCGCTGGTCAGCCCTTCGACTGGGAGCAGATGCCCGTGCCGAAGTGGTCTAGGCAAGTTTATCATTTTATGCAGAAAGGGCCTCGCTATGCGGCCGGTAATAGTCGGCTAAAGCGAGAGCTGAAAAAGCAGTTGCCGTTCTCCTATGCACAAGCAAAAAGAATGGCACGCGAACGGCTGCCAAAGTCGGAGCGGAAGCGAGTGAACTCACGCCGCCGTTTAGTCGACAATATCTTGGTTCATTTTGAGGTTGGTGTCGATAGTGTCGTGCGCAATGTGCGAATCGTGGAGGGGTATGATACGGAACTAAAGGCAGCCGCATTAAATGCCGTCAAGGCTACGAAAGGATGGCGGCCAGCTCTCTGCAACGGTCAGACAACAACTGCTGGACGTTACATCCGCCTAGAGTTTCTGCGGACTGGGAGCATCTACTTCGATTTCGATTATTACCAAGGTGTAGGTCGAGGATTATCCTGTTTAACTGACACTATTGAAGAGCAATTCTCGCCGAAAAGCCGCTACTTCCGTCAGCAGCAACTCACGGCTTATGTGCTGCAAACGACCCAGCTAGGCTTCATCAACTGCGACCGGTTTTACACCAGTCCGCAGCCAAAAATCGACCTGATGGTTCAGGCGCCGCAGGCCGTCGTGCAGCTCATTTTTCACAATTTTCGGTCAGTCGTCTCCCACAATACCACGGCCGGTAAGGCGGCATTTGAGGACATTCCTGAAGGCGAGCCAGTCACGATTCTGGCTCTCCGTAGCTCGGAAAAGCAGGTGATGCTCGCCACGCGGCGCACCACCACCGGCCCCCAGACCGAGCGCGACTTGGTATTCCGTCCGGTTTCGATGGATGAGCTACGCGCCGAGCTGCAAAAGCTAGAGCAGTAAGCCGCTCAACATCAACCGTTCAGCACCCGCCGCCGCACCATCTCCAGCACGTGCACGGCGGTGTACTGAATGTTCAGCTCACGGCCCCGGTCGAACTGAAAGCGGCGGCTTACCGTCCCATCCGCATCAGCCACGGCGATGCAGATGGTGCCGACGGGCTTATCCGCCGTGCCACCGCCGGGACCGGCGATCCCGCTGGTCGCAAGCGCGATATCGGCCCCGAGGACGCGCCGGGCGCCTTCTGCCATCTCGCGCACGGTTTCCTCGCTCACGGCGCCGTGGGCAGCGAGGGTTTCCGGCCGTACCCCGAGCACGCTCTGTTTCACGGCATTGTCATACGCCACTACGCTCCCCCGGAAATGCGCCGACGACCCGGCGACACTCGTCAGCTTGTGCGCCACGTAGCCGCCGGTGCAGCTTTCGGCGGTCGCGAGGGTCAGGTTTTTCTCTTTGAGGAGCAGCCCGATAGCCTCTTCAATCGGGATTTCTCCTTCGGCGAAAATGTACTCGCCGATGAGCGGGTAGAGCGCGGCGATGCGCTCGGCCATCTCAGTTTCGAGGGCGTCGGCGGTGAGGTGGTCGGGTTGGAGGCCGGTGAGACGCAGGCGGAGCTGCCACATCGTGGGCAAGTACGCGAGCTTGAGGTACGGCGGGAGGCTGTCTTCCCAAGCGCTGATTTTATCCGCCAGAAAGCTCTCGCCGAGTCCGACGGTCTGGACCACGCGGTGGCGCAGGGCGGCAGGCTGGAACCGCTCCACGAGCTTCGGCAGCACGGTATCAGTCATCATCCGCTTCATCTCGAACGGCACGCCCGGCATCGACACGAACACCGTTCCGCCTTCATCGAACCACATCCCCGGCGCCGTCCCGAGCGGGTTCGGCACCACCTCGCAGTTGGTCGGCACGAGGGCTTGGGCACGGTTCACGTCCAGCATCGGGCGGTTCGAGCGCACGAAAATGCCTTCTACGTGAAGCAGCGTCGGCTCGTGCAGCACCAGCTCGGCGCCGAAATAGCGCGCCAGTACATGCTTGGTGAGGTCGTCTTTGGTGGGGCCGAGGCCGCCGGTAATCAGCACGGCATTAGCACGGGTGCGGGCCGAGTCGAGGGCGGCGACAATGGCGGCAGGGTCGTCGGAAACCGACGTAATCTGCACCACGCGCACGCCGCGCTGGCCCAATTCGGCGCCCATCCAGGCGGCGTTGGTGTTCACGACTTGCCCGTAAAGCAGCTCGTCGCCAATCGTCAGAAGTTCAGCGGTAATGGTCAAGGGAGGTAAAATCTAGAGGGAATTGGGGGAGAAGTGGGCGCAGACGGGCGGTGGGGAGCAGTTTTGGTTTTTTCGACGTTGGTACGATGTTCGGTAGGCCGCCAGCGCGCACAGCTTTCGCTGCGTCCTTTTTCGACCATCATTCATTCACCAACCGACGAAGCACCGGCTTCGTCTGCCGACCTTTACCCGATGAACCGCACAAACCTACTCGGCGCCGCTTCGTTTGCGGTTGCTGCCGTTTTCTTTCAGGGCTGCACGGCCGCCCAGATTCAGCAGGGGATGGACACCGTCCTCAGCTCCACCACCGCCGGGCAAACCGTGACGGAAGCCGAAGCCGGTTCCGGCCTGCGCGAGGCGCTCCAGCAGGGCATCAGCAAGGGAGCGGCGCAGGCGAGCCAGACCGACGGCTATTTCAAAAACTCGCTCATCAAGCTGCTATTTCCGCCGGAAGCGCAGAAAGTGGAAGCCCGGCTGCGGCAAATCGGCCTCGGCGGCGAGTGCGATAAATTCATCCTCGCCCTCAACCGGGGCGCCGAGAACGCGGCCGTCGAAGCGAAGCCCATCTTCATTCAGGCCATCAAAGACCTCACGTTCGCCGACGTTTGGGGCATCCTGACGGGCGAGAAAAACGCCGCCACCAACTACCTGCGCCGCACGACCACCAACCAGCTCGTCAGCAAATTCAAGCCCCACCTGACGGCCTCTATCGACAAAACCAACGCCACGCGCCTCTACGGCCAGCTCGTGACGAAGTACAACCAGATTCCGCTCGTCACCAAAGTCAACCCCGACCTCGCCGATTACGCCACCGGCAAGGCCGTCGACGGCCTCTTCACGCTCGTCGAGCAGGAGGAGCGGAATATCCGCGCCAACCCCATCGCCCGCACGTCGGAGCTGCTGAAACGCGTGTTCGCGAAGCAAGACAGCTAGGATTTGGGGAGATGTGATTCGATGTGGAGATGTGAAGGATGTGGGGATGTGAGCTGGGGATTTTCCGCTGATTTGATTTGAATGAAAAAGGCCCGACTGAACAGCGTTCAGTCGGGCCTTTTGGCTTGAAGTAACTACGAGCGCGCCGGAGCGTCGGCTAGTAATCGTCGTCGTCGAAGCCGCCGCCTCGGCGGCTGGCGCCGCCGATGAAATGGTCGTCTTCATCGTCGGTTTCATCGTCAGTGGCGAAGGCGACATCGTCGTCGGGGTCGCTCTCGAAGGCATCGCGGGAACCGGCGCTTTGCGACTTGTACTCCGCATCCGACATGTTCGCGAGGTCCAGCGCTTCATCGTGCGACGAGCCGGTATCGCGGTACATCAGGTAATCGGCGTACTTGTCTTCAGCGGAAGCGCCTTTGCCTTTGCCGCGCTTGGCGGGTTTCGGCTCGTCGTCTTCGTCGCTGAGATCATCGACGTCGAAGTCGTCGGACGGCAGGTCGTCGTCGTCGCCGTCATCGCCGAAGCTGAGGTCGTCGTCGTCATCATCATCGGCCGGACGGCCTTTTCGTCCCTTTGGGAGATCTAGATCATCGTCCTCGTCGTGGCTGGGGCGTTTCATAAACAGGTTGATTCTACGTTTTGTCGCGGTGAAACTGTCGCAAATAAAGTTGCTGCGAGGAAATCCTGCGCAATCGAAAAGGTTTCAGCGGCGCTGAACGGGAGCAAAGTCGGTCAGGTTCAGGCTTCGGGCACAAAAACCATATTCCTCGGGAATGTTCGACGCCACCACAATCAGGCGCTCGGCGGTGCAGGTTTGCGCAATCAAAGTGTGGTACCAGCCGATGCCGTCGCGGTCGAGATTGGCGGTCGGCTCGTCGAGCAGCACGAGCCGCGCGTCCGACAAAAGAGCGAGCGCCAACCGCAGACGTTGCCGCATCCCGCTCGATAAATCGCGGACCAGCCGATGCGCCACCGAACCATCGAGCCGCGCTTGCGCCACCACTTCGGCGGGGCCGGTTACGCCCGCCCGCCACGGCTTGAGCTGCCCTTGAAAAGCCGCCGCTTCGAGCACCGTCAGCTCGTCGGGAAGGTCGAGATACGGGGCGGCGAGGGCGGTTTTTCGGTACAAATTTTCCGGATCAAGTACTTTGCCGTCAGCAAAATACGCTAACTGACCTTCGGTGGGCGGCAGCCAGCCCGCCAACACGCTCATCAGCGTGGATTTACCGGCGCCGTTCGGGCCGAGAATCGCCGTTGGCTCCCCGGCCTGAAAGGCGGTGCTCAGCCCCCGGAAGATCCAGGTGCGGTTGAACCGACGGCCGAGGCCGTCGGTGGTGAGCGTGAAAGCGGCCGTCGGGCGCGGCGGTTTAATCGATTCTGACGGGCTAGTCGGTGTCATCGACGCCGCCGTTGCCGCGTGGCGTACGGATGACGCCCCGGCCGCTGCTGCGCACGAAGTGGAGCACTTCGTCGCGCTCCGTCGACGGCAAAAGCTCCAGCTCGATGCGGTTCAGCGCGGCCGACGTGTTCAGCCCGCTCAAATACATCAAGCGGTAAATCTGCTGAATCTCGTTGATTTTCTCATTCGAAAATCCCCGGCGGCGCAGCCCGATAGAGTTGATCCCGGCGTACGACAGCGGCTCCCGGCCCGCCTTCACGTACGGCGGCACGTCCTTCCGCACCAACGACCCACCCGACACCATCGCGTGCGGCCCGATGTGGACGAACTGATGAATCGCCGTCGTGCCGCCCACAATCGCGTATTCGCCCATCTCCACGTGGCCGCCCATCTGCACGGCGTTCGCCACGATGCAGTTGTCGCCGATGAGGCAGTCGTGCGCGACGTGGGCGTACGCCATGATCAGGCAGTTCTTGCCGATGACCGTTTTTTGGCGGTCGGCCGTCCCGCGGTTCACCGTCACGCACTCCCGGATCACGGTGCCGTCGCCGATGTACACGGTGGTGTTTTCGCCGCTGAACTTCAAATCCTGCGGCACCGCGGCAATCACGGCACCGGGGAAAATCTTGACATTCTTACCGATCCGCGCGCCTTCCATAATGGTGACGTTCGGCCCGATCCAAGTGCCTTCGCCGATCTCGACGTTCTTGTAAATCGTCGAAAAAGGCTCAACCACCACATTATGAGCGATTTTCGCTTCGGGGTGGATATAGGCGAGGGGTTGGTTCATTTCTTATTATGCGAATGTGGTTCGTGTGAAAATGAGCGAATCCGGGGAGCAACGTGCGTTTGCACCGTCTCCGTATTCGCGCAGTCGCACATTCTAGACCCCGTCTTTCCGAACGATGCTGGCGCTCATTTCGGCTTCCATCACTACTTGGCCGTTCACGAATGCCTGCCCCTGCATCTTGGCGATGCCGCGCTTGACGGGCGCGAGCAGCTCGCAGCGGAAGATGATCGTATCGCCGGGGAGCACTTTGCGGCGGAAGCGGCATTTATCGACGCCGAGAAAGTAGGTCCAGTAGTTTTCAGGGTCGGGGACGGTGTTGAGCACCAGAATCCCGCCGGTTTGGGCCATTCCTTCGATCTGCATCACGCCCGGATACACGGGGTTGCCGGGGAAGTGGCCTTGGAAGAACCACTCGTTCATCGTCACGTTTTTCACGCCCGTCACCATCTGCTGATCCAGGTGGATGATCTTGTCGATCAGCACGAACGGGTAGCGGTGCGGGAGCGTTGCGATGACCTTGTTGATATCCATCACCGGCTCGCGCTTGGGGTCGTAGGTCGGCACATTGCTCGTGGCGGCTTCCTTCATCTTGCGCTTGATTTTGCGGGCGAGCGCCACGTTGGCCGCGTGGCCGGGACGGGCGGCCAGAATCTGGCCTTTCAGCGGGCGCCCGACGAGGGCTAGGTCGCCGATGAGGTCGAGGAGCTTGTGGCGGGCGGGCTCGTTCTTGAACCGCAGCTCGGTGTTGTTGAGGATGCCCTCTTTCTGCACCTTCACCACGGGCTTGCCGAGGAGATCGGCGAGGTGTTGCAGCTCATCGTCCTGCACCACGCGGTCGACTACGACGATGGCGTTGTCCAAGTCGCCGCCTTTGATGAGGTTCTGCTTGAAGAGCGTTTCCAGCTCGTGCAAAAAGCAGAACGTCCGCGACGAAGCGATGTCACGCGGGAACTGCGAGAGGTCCGTAATCGACGCGTGCTGCGAGCCGAGGATCGGGGAGTTGTAGTCCACCATCACCGTCAGGCGGTAATCGTTGAGCGGGAGGGCGGCCATCTCGACTTCCCGGCTCGGGTCGGCGTAATGAATGCCTTCGGGAATCTCGAAGTACTGCCGCAGCGCGTTCTGCTCCTCGAAGCCGGCGGCGGTTAGGGCGTTCACGAAATCCATCGACGAGCCGTCCATGATGGGCGGCTCGGGGCCGTCGAGCTGGATGAGGATGTTGTCGAGCTGCAAGCCGACTAGGGCGGCCAACGTGTGCTCCACCGTGTGGATGCGCGCGCCGTTCTGCTCAATGGTGGTGCCGCGCGAAAGGTCCACGACGTTATCGACGTCGGCATCCACGATGGGCTGGCCGGGGAGGTCGATGCGCTGAAACTTGAAACCGTGGTTCGGCGGGGCGGGCAGGAAGGTCATCGTGGCCACCACGCCGGTGTGCAGGCCCACGCCCGAAACGGTAGCGGGGGAGGCAATGGTGTGCTGCTTATCGTTCATTCTGGCTGAAAGCTGACAGCTATAAGTAGCTGGCGGGAAAGAAAATATGCGATTTTATCTGGCTCGACGGAAGCACTTGAAACAAGTCCTTCCGTCAAAGGCTTACTCGCCCTTGTCAGAGCCTTTTTCGGAGGAATTGCTCTTGCTGCGTAGCTCGTCGAGCTGGCGCTGCATATCAGGCAGACGGCGGAAGACGGCGGCGGCGCGCAGGTTCTGCTTGTAATCGAAGGCGGGCGAGCCTTGGATGAACGTGCCCGGCTCCTTCACCGATTTACTCACCCCGCTTTGCGCGCCAATGATGGTGCGCGGCGCAATCGTGATGTGCCCCACCAGCCCGACCTGCCCGGCAATCGTGCAACGGTCGCCGACTTTCGTCGAGCCGCTGATGCCCGACTGCGCCGCGATGACCGTGTGCGCGCCGATCTCGACGTTGTGCGCGACCATCACGAGGTTGTCGATTTTCGCGCCTTGCCGGATAATCGTTGCGCCCATCGTGGCGCAGTCAATCGTGGTGTTGGCGCCGATGCTGACGTCGTCTTCCAGCACCACATTACCGGTTTGCGGAATCGGCCGGTACGAGCCGTCGGGTTGCGGGGCGAACCCGAAACCGTCGGACCCGATGACGCACCCCGCGTGCAGCACGCACCGCGCGCCGATGATGGTCCCGGGATACACCTTCACCCCGGCATAAATCGTCGAGCCGTCGCCGACGACGCAATTATCACCGATGCTGGCGTGGGGGTGAATCTGAACGTCGTTCCCAATCCGGCAATTCTTGCCGATGTACGCGAACGCCGCCCGGTAATGCCCCTCGCCGATGGTGGTGCCGGCTCCTACGTAGCTCGGCTCCTCGACGCCGGTGCGCCCGGCGCGGGTCAGGCGTTGGTACTGTTCGAGCAGCTCGGTGAAGCCGGAATACGGGTCGGCGACGCGAATGAGCGTCGCCTGAACGGGTTCCCGCAGCACCAATCCGTCGGCTACGATGACGGCCGAAGCCTTCGTAGCATACAGAAAATGCTCGTATTTGAGGTTTGACAAAAAAGCGAGCTCGCCGGGACCGGCTTCTTCGATTTTGGACAGTCGCTGGACGCGTACTGAGCCGTCGCCTTCTACGCTCCCGCGCAACAATTCCGCGATCTGTTCGGCCGAAAATTCCATTAGTGCAAAACTACGACGGCGGGGGGAAGATGTGTGAGGGGAAGATGTGGTTCGATGTGAGAGATGTGAGGATGTGGTTCGATGTAGGCAGATGAGATGGGTGAGCCGATTGGCCTCAGCAGCTCCGGCACCGAGACGGTGCCGGGTACGTAGGATGTGACACATCCTCACATCCTTTTCACATCCTCACATCTTTTTCACATCAAAATCTCCTTCGGATAGCAGATGAACTGCTTTTCTACCTTCTGGCTCAGCGCCTGAATGTTCGGCAGGTCGGATGCCTGCGCTACGTCCACGACGTGGCCGGCTTTCGTGAGAACCTCGATGGAACCGGCGCCGGTGGCGTCGTAGGCGTTGTTCCCAACGCGCCCGGCGATGACGAGGTGCGCGGCGTCTTCTTCACTTAAATGGAACGCCTCGGCGACCAGATCGCGGATGTCGACCACGAAATCGGGGTCGAACGGGGTGGGAGAGAGGGTGATTTTGAAGAGCCGCCGGTCGAGGATGCCCGTAGCGAGGAGCCGCAGGACGGCGTCCGGGTGGTGGCGCCAGCTTTTGATGGCGCTCCAGATATCGACATCATCGAGGGCCGTGAAATGGTCGAGGGCGGCGGGGTCGGCGATGAAATCGGGGAAGGTGAGCTGTCGGCTCAGGAAGTAATGCAGGTCGGGGGAGGCGCCGACGGACACGCCGCGCGCCAACAGCGTGCGCGCCCGCTGCACCAGCCGCAGCACCATATGCTCCGCCGACAGCACGGCGTGGTGCAGATACACCTGCCAATACATCAGGCGGCGGCTCACAAGAAAGCTCTCGATAGAAAGAATCGCCTTCTCTTCCATCACCAGCCGGTCGTCGACGACGGTCATCATCTTCAGCAGGCGGTCGGCGCCGATTTGGCCTTCGCTGACGCCGGTGTAGAACGAGTCGCGGCGGAGGTAATCGAGGCGGTCGACGTCGAGCTGCGAGGAAATCAGCTGATGAAAAAACGGGCGCGGATACGTTCCCCGGAACATCTGAATCGCGAGGCTCAGGCGTCCGCCGAAGTGCTCGTTCAGCATTTCCATCAGATGCAGCGACACCTGCTCGTGCCGGACCTGATGAAAAATCGCCGTCTCCAAAGCGTGCGAAAACGGCCCGTGCCCGACGTCGTGCAGCAGAATCGCGACCTGCGCCGCCTCGCACTCCGCATCGCTCACGCGCACGCCCTTGCTCTGGAGCGTTTGCAGCGCGAGCTGCATCAGGTGCATCGCGCCGAGCGCGTGGTGAAACCGCGTATGCAGCGCGCCGGGGTACACAAACTCCGTCAGGCCGAGCTGCTTGATGCGCCGGAGCCGCTGAAAAACGGGGTGCTCGATAAGGTCGAACAACAGCTCGGCGGGGACCGAAATGAAGCCGTAAACCGGGTCGTTGAGAATCTTCTTCTTGTTCACAGCTCGAAAAGTAGTGCCGAAACGACCGCTACGAACCGTCGTCGCCGCACGTTTCGGCTGAACCCAAACAAGAAAACCCGGCTTTGTTCGTTCAGCACACAGCCCAATGGGCAACCTTTACGGGCCGAAACCGAATCAACGGTCATTCCGATTGTCTTTCCTTGTCACCCGCGTCGCTCCTCAGTAAAAGAGTAAAGCGCGCGCCACTTTAACATCCGCCGAATGCAAGCACCGACCATCCTCTGGGCCGACGACGAAATCGACCTTCTCAAGCCGCACATCCTCTTTCTGCGTGAAAGAGGCTACGACGTAACCGGCGTCAACTCCGGCGCCGATGCCGTGGAGTGCATTCAGGAAAAGCCGTATGACTTGGTTTTCCTCGATGAGAATATGCCCGGCCTCACCGGCCTCGAAACGCTCACCGAAATCAAGGCCATCCGCCCGACGGTGCCCGTCGTGATGATTACCAAGAGCGAGGAGGAGCATATTATGGAGGAGGCGATTGGGGCGAAAATCGCCGATTACCTCATCAAGCCCATCAACCCGAATCAGATTCTGCTCAGCATCAAGAAGCTGCTCGACAATCGGCGGCTCGTGGAGGAGAAGACGAACCAAGCGTACCAGCGCGATTTCCGGCAGCTCGGGATGCAGCTCGGCGACCGGATGAACGCCACCGAGTGGGCCGACGTGTACAAGAAGCTCGTGCGGTGGGAGCTGGAGATCGACGGGACCGAGAATAAGTCGATGGCCGAGGTCATTACGATGCAGAAGGACGAGGCGAACACCGCGTTCGCGAAGTTCATCGAGGACCAGTATGAGGGCTGGATCAATAAAGAGGACAAGGACCGGCCGATGTTCTCGCACGAGCTGTTCCGCGAGCGCGTGTTCCCGATGATGAAGCAAAGCACCCAGCCGGTGTACTTCGTCCTCATCGACAACCTGCGCTACGACCAGTGGCGCATCCTCGAACCGCACATCGCCGAGTACTTCACCGTCGATCAGGAGGAGCTGTACTACTCCATCCTGCCGACCACCACGGCCTACGCCCGCAACGCCATCTTCTCGGGGATGATGCCCGGCGAGATTCAGAAGAAATACCCGAACCTGTGGGTCAACGACGACGACGACGAGGGCAAGAACCTGCACGAGCCCGAGTTTCTGGAGATTCTGTTTCAGCAGAACCGCGTCACCGATAAGTTCTCGTACAATAAGATCACGAATCTCGAAGCCGGGCGCGAGCTGGTGCGGAAGCTGCCGAACCTGCAGCAGAACAAGCTCAACGTGATCGTGTACAACTTCGTCGATATGCTCTCGCACGCCCGCACCGATATGGCGATGATCCGCGAGCTGGCGAGCGACGAATCCGCCTACCGCTCGCTCACGCGCTCGTGGTTCCTGCACTCGCCGCTCTTCGATTTGCTGCGCGGCATCGCCGAGAAAAAGGGCCGCCTCATTATCACCACCGACCACGGCACGATTCGCGTGAAACGGCCGGTGAAAATCGTCGGCGACCGCAACACGAACACCAACCTGCGCTACAAGCACGGCAAAAACCTCGGGTTCGACGAGCGCGAGGTCTACACCGTCCGCAAGCCGGAGCGCCTGTTTCTGCCGAAGGCGAACGTCTCGACCGCCTTCGCCTTCGCCCTCGGCGACCAGTTCTTCGCCTACCCCAACAACTACAACTACTACGTGAACCATTATAAGGACACGTTCCAGCACGGCGGCGTGTCGTTAGAGGAAGTCATCATCCCGTTCATCTCGCTGACTCCAAAAGGCTGATCGCAGATTTAGCTGATGGGGGGATTTTGATGATTTGGGGGGAGTGATTTTTTGGGATTGATTACGTTACGGGCGGCTTCTCTTTGGGGAGGCCGCCCGTTTTGCGTTT
>JANNMJ010000013.1:0-17059 GCA_031397815.1 Hymenobacteraceae bacterium | reverse complement strand
GGCCGTCGAGCGGGAGCGGGTTTGGGTGCTGGAAGAGGTCTTTTTCGCCGATGCCGCCCGTCGGGTGCGGGACGCCGAAGCCGCCGATTTGGTGCTCGGCTTGGCCGCCGGTTGGCGGGATTTCTTGGTGCGTCCGGCCGCTTGGCTGGTCTTCTTTTTCTCCGACGATTTAGCGCGCTGCGCGACCGCCGGGCTGCTCATCAGCGCCAATAGCAGCCAAAGCAGCAGGCCATTAGCCACGCGGCGGAAGATGACTCGCCACTGACAGGCTGAGCCGGGGTGCCGCTCCGAGATACTACTTCCGCTCATAATCGGCCGGGACGGCCAGTGGGAATTCTAGCTTGCCTTCGGGCACCGCTACGTTTTTGTGATTGAGGGAGATGAGCAGCGTTTTAGCCGGCGTTTCGGCGGGAGCGTTCGGGCCGGGCGGTTGCAGCACCGACAGCAGCAGAGCGTACGGAAACTCGCGCTCGCCGTCGCGCATCGGCTTGAAATCGTCGTAGTTGGCCGTCAGCGCGTTGCCGTTGCGCTGATCGACGACGCTGAGCTTGACCATTCGCTTCTTCTCGCGGTTCACGAACTGCTCCACCGCCAGTCGCTCCTGATCGTGATGCAGCGTTTGGACGGGAGCATCGGCGCTCTCGGAAGCGTCGCGCTCGTTATCACTCGGCAAGTAGTTGGCCACCAGCGCCGCTTGCAGTTGCTGAAACGTGACCGGCACCCGGAAACGCCGCTTCAGCGCCGAAAAGCCCCCGGCGAAGTAGGAGCGTTGCAGCCGGTTAATCATCACCACGGTATCAGGCGTAATCACCACCCGAATCCCCTCAATCCCGAGCTTGCCGACGGTGGCCCAAATGACCGAATCGCGCCGCATCCGGATGTTGATCTGCGCTTCCTGCTTATCGTCGGTAGTTTCGTATTGAACCTTCCCTTTGAGCTGGAGATACTGAAAGTCAAAGTTTTGCACATCGACGGCCGGCTTCCCGGCTACTGCTGCCGGGGCGACTGGCGCGGCCGGATTAGCCGTAGTAGGCGCGGGCGCATCGGGCGTTACGCCCGGCGTGGGCGGCGGCACGGGCACCGGCATCGGCGTCGGCGTGGGGGTCGAGTCGGGGTCGGTGGGGGCAGCCGAGCTTGGGATCGTGGCCACGGGCGGCGGCGGCGGCGTGGCGTTACCCGTCGCGACCTGCTTTTTACACGCCGCCGTGCCGAGCAGGAGCGCGAGGCACAGGAATGGCAAACGAGCGACGGAAGGGCGCTTACTCATAAAGGTTCTTGTCGTGAATCTTGCGTTCGAGCGTATCCGACGGCTCCCGCTGAAGCTGCCGGGCGCGCTCCCACTGTTGGACGGCATCATCCGGCCGACCGAGGCGCCAGAGCGTGTCGCCGTAATGTTCCAGAATGTCGGGGTCTTGGCGGTCTTGCAAGGCGCGTTCCAGAAGAAGGCGCGCCGGTTCGTACTCGCCGAGCCGGTAGAGCACCCACGCGTGGGTATCGAGGTAGGTGCCGTTGGTGGGATTGAGCTTCGTGAGACGCTCGGCCATCGTGCGGGCTTTTTCAAGCTGCTCCCCCCGAGTCGACAGAAAATACGCGTAGTTGTTGAGGACCGGCGAGTTGTTCGGGTCAGTGGCGAGCACGGCTTCGAACGCAGCGGCCGATTTCGGGTACTGCTTCAAATACTCATACACGTTGCCGAGCTGCGAATCGAACTGCCGCCGTAGCTCCGGCTCATCGGCTACCAACTTGCGGCCGTACTCCAACGAGCGGGCGGCTTTCGTGTATTCTTTCTTGCTCATCAGGGCGCCGCCGTTGTAGAGCCACAGAATCGGCTGGGTCGGGAAGAGGGCGATGGCGCGGTCGGAGTGGCGCAGGAGCGAATCGGTCTGATCCAGCTCGGCGTCGAGCAACACGATACGCTGCCAGATTTGGTACTTCGAGTTATCGCGCCGGACGGCTTGCAGATAGCTCGCGCGCGCTTCTTTCCGTAACCCAGATAGGGTTTGCAGGTCGCCGGAAACGGCGTAGGCTTTGGCTTCCTGCGGGTTCGTCTGCACTGTGAGGGCCGCCAAATCGAGGGCGGTTTGGCGCATCTGCTGCTGCTCCGGGGTAGGGGAGGGCGTGGTTTCGGCGGAAGGCAGGCGCTTGAGGTATTCGACCAAAATCCGCACCCGCGAGTCGATATCGAGGTCCGGGGAGCGGAACGCGCGGCGCACGTCTTCCTCGCCACCCGCCACGTCGCCGGTGCTGCGGCGCAGCTCAGCGCGGAGCAGCAACGCCTGCGGGTTTTCCGGCGAGAGCCGCAACGCCTGCCCGACTTTCTCCAGCGCTTTCGCCGATTCGCCGTTGCTCGCCAGCAGCGCTGCCAGATTCAGCACGTACCGCGCTTCCATCGGACTGGCCGCAATCAGGGCTTCGCCTTCGGCCACGGCCTTCGGAATGTCGTGCCGCTTGAGGTAAATCTGCTGCTTCTTGTAGGCTGTTTCCTCTACCACCCCAAACTTCTTCTCGGCGCGGTTGAGGCTTTCGAGGGCTTGGTCGTAGCGGCTGGTGAGGATGTAGAGGTCGGCGAGCTGGAAGAGGTATTGCTCGGTATCGGGCACCTCGCGGAGCAGCGCCGCGTACACTTCGGCGGCATCCTCATACTGTTGCTGACTCGTGTAGAGCTGCGCGAGCATCAGGTAATAATACCGGTTTTTCGGCTCCAGCCGCACGGCGGCTTTGCCGTACGCCAGTGCTTCCGGAATCTGGTTGAGCTTGGCGCTCGTTTCGGCGAGCTTGTAATTGACGGCCGCGTTCGTGGGGTCGATCTGCCACGCTTTCACGAGCTTTTCGAGCGCCCGGCTCGGCTCATCAATCTCCAGATACTTAACGCCGTCGATGAACATCGCCTCGGTCGCCTCGCGCTCCTGCGGCGAGAGGACTTTCCCGTCGGGGCCGCCGTGGTCGTTCTCGACGGTTTTCGCTTCCTTGTCGCGCCGCTTTTGCTCCAGCTTAGCGGCTTTTTCGGCCGCTCGGGCACGCTTACGCGCTTCCCGCTGCGAGTCGGGCGGCACCAGTGCCGGACGTTCGCTCGCCTGCGCACGGGCCGATTGAGTCAAGGTGCCCGGAGTCAATCCGGTCACAATCAACGTAAAAAACAGCAGACGGCGAGCGCGCGAACGAAGCATAGCGGGTGAAGATACGGACGGCCGACGAGCTAACCCCATCAGCGCGGCAAACGTTGCCGCGCCGATGGGGCTGGCAGGGCCTTACTCGGCGAGCGTGTTGTAGTCGCCGAGGCTCAGGTCGTTCGCGCGGCCGGTGTATTTCACGAACGAGCCAAGCATCGAGTTGGCAATCACGGCGTTGCTGACTTTGGTGTCGGTCTGAATGATGGAGTTGCTCACGATGGAGTCTTCAATGACCGTGTTGGCGCCCACCGAGACGTATGGCCCCACCACCGACCGCCGCACCACGGCGCCGGGACCGAGGTACACGGGCTGAATCAGCACGGCGTCTTCGAGCTTCGCCGACGCATCGGTCAGCGCCGCCGCGTCGCGCTCGTGCAGGTACGTGAGGTAACGCTGATTCGTGAAGACGGTCGCGTCCTTGTTGCCGCAGTCGAGCCACTCCGAGATGCGGCCGGGGATGAAGACGGTCCCCTTGTTCTTCATATTCTCCAAGGCGTTGGTGAGCTGGAATTCGCCTTTGTCCTTGATATCGTTATCGAGGAGGTATTGCAGCTCGCGGCGCAGGTACGCGCCGTCCTTGAAGTAATAGATGCCGATGATGGCGAGGTCGGAGACGAAATGCTCCGGCTTTTCCACGAAATCGGTGATGCGGCCGTCGGCATCGAGCTTCACCACGCCGAACGGCTTCGGGTCGTCTACGCGCTGCACCCAGATGGTGCCGTCGGCGGAAGTGTCGAGGGTGAAATCGGCTTTGAAGAGGGTATCGGCGAATGCCACCACCACCGGGCCTTCCAGCGCGTGCTGGGCGCACAGAATGGCGTGGGCCGTCCCAAGCGGCTCTTCCTGATACGAAATCGTGCCTTTCGCGCCGACCGACTCGGCAATCTTCATCAGCTGCTGCTCCACGGCCTTGCCGAATGTCGGGCCGATGATGAACGCTACTTCCTCAACGGCTTCGCCGCACACTTTCGCGATGTCTTCCACCAGCCGCTGCACCACGGGCTTGCCCGCAATCGGGATGAGCGGTTTCGGCACGGTGAGGGTGTGGGGGCGCATCCGCTTACCCATTCCGGCCATCGGGACAATAATCTTCATTCTGTCAGGAGTTTTCGATTGAATGATTCGGTGACGGAGTGACTGGCGGTTTCGCCTACTCTATCAAGCCTTTTCCGGCTGCGAAGCTACGGCCCGGCAGCGGCGTGCGGGTGCCGCGTACCGGATGGAATTTGTCGTCGGGGTACGGTTGTGGGCCGCGTATCCTCACCTCCGGCCCCTCTCCAAAGGAGAGGGGAGCCTTGCAGGAAACAGATAAGGAGTGCGAAACGAATTCAAGACCTACTCGGCCAATAGCTCTACTAGCAATTCCGGGTCGATGTTGCCGCCCGTGAGCACCACCACCACGTTTTGCGCCGCCGGCAGCTCCTCGCGGTGATGCAGCCACGCGGCCAGCCCGAGCGCCGCCGTCGGCTCCACGACGAGCCGTGCTTCGAGCAGAATCCGGCGGGTGACGGCGCGGATTTCGGCTTCCGAAACCGTGATGATATCCTCTACATACTGCTGCATCAGCGCAAACGGCAGCTCCCCGACTTCGAGCGTCCGGACGCCGTCGGCGAGGGTGCGCTGGGTGTCGGCGGCGGTCCACGTGACGCGGTGCCCCGCCCGCAGCGAGGCTTGCGCGTCGGCCGCGAGCGCCGGTTCTACCCCCACGATGCGCACGGCGGGGTTCAGGGTTTTGAGGGCTAGAGCCACCCCGCTCAGCAACCCGCCGCCCCCAACGGGCACGAGCACGAGGTCGGCAGTGGGTAAATCCTGAAAGATTTCCAGCCCCGTCGTGCCCTGTCCGGCCACGATGTAGGGGTCGTCGAAGGGGGGCACCAGTGTCGGCAGCGCATCCGCCGGGAACCGGGCGCGGACGCGAGCCGCGATGTCTTCGCGCTTTTCGGTGGCGGGGTCGTAGAGCACCACTTCGGCGCCGTAGGCGCGGGTGGCGGCCAGCTTCACGCGGGGCGTGGTGGTGGGCATCACGATGGTGGCGTGCATCCCCAAGTGCCGCGCCGTGTAGGCCACGCCTTGCGCGTGGTTGCCGCTGCTGTAGGCCACCACGCCGCGCGTGCGCTCTTCGGGAGTGAGCGCGAGAAGTCGGTTGCCCGCGCCGCGCAGCTTGAACGAGCCGATAGGTTGCAGATTTTCCGCTTTCAGCCACACCCGCGCGCCACCCGCCTCGGCATCCGGCGCCCGGAACGGCAGCAGCGGCGTGCGCGTAATCAGCCCCTTGAGGCGCGTGGCGGCGGTTTCAATGTCGGTTAAGTGAATCATAGCGCCCGGCCCCTACCGGCCCGTGGAGCCGTACCCGCCCGCGCCGCGCTCGGTTTGGCTCAGCTCGGTGGCGGTTTCCCACTGCACGGTTTCGTGGCGCGCCACCACGAGCTGCGCGATGCGGTCGCCGTCGGCGATGGTTTGCGGCTCCCCGGAGAGGTTCACGAGCAGCACCTTCACCTCGCCCCGGTAATCGGCATCGACCGTCCCCGGCGAGTTCAGCACCGTCAGCCCCTGCTTGAGCGCCAGCCCCGAGCGCGGCCGAACCTGCATCTCCGTCCCGATAGGCAGCTCCACGAACAGGCCCGTCGGAATCAGCGCCCGCCCGAGCGGCGGCAGCGTCAAAGGGCCATCAGCGAGCCACGCGCGCACATCCATTCCGGCGGCGTGCGCCGTCTGGTACGCGGGCGCCGGATGCGGCGAATGATTGAGCAAGCGAACGAAGAGGGGGGCTGTCACGGCGGGATAGACGGGCTTTTGAGCGATTGGCTGCAAAAGTAGGGGGCTGCGTGTGGGGGAAGATGAGATCTCCCGCGCTCGCTACCCCGCCGCCTTACCTCGCCGCCCTCCCTCACGGCTGCACCAGCAGCGCGCCCTGATACCCGCGCACCCCCGCTTGCAGGTAATACCGGTACACCCCCGGCGCCAGCCCCGCCAGCGGCAGGGCGGTGGTGCGGGTGCCGGCGGGCAGCACGAGGCGGCGGCACGCCCGGCCGATAGGGTCGTAAAGGGTGAGCGTGCTGGCCCCGTTTGTAGCGGGCAGGCGCACGGTCACAGTGGTCGTCGCGGGGTTGGGCCAGAGGTCCACGCCCCCGCCGTCTTCCTCGCTGTCGGTTTCGGGCAGGCCCACGGGGCGGCAGCGGCGGGCCACGGGCGCTCCCCCGGCCTGCATATACCCCGCTGAATCAAGCCGGAACACCCACCCGTCGTTGCCTTCCACATCAGGGGCGCGGGCAATGAGGAAGCCACTGGCCACGAAGCCGCCATCCGGGGTGGGGCGCAGGTCGCGCAGGTAGTTGTGGGAGTCGGGGCCGGTGACCAGCTTGTGGGTGCGGTACCAGAGCGTGTCGCCGTCGGGGCAAAGCTGGAAGATGACGGCTTCGGGCCGCTGACTGCCGTCGGGGCGGCTCTGCTGCCCGGCTACGACGATACGCCCGTCGGGTAGCTCGTGGGCCGTGTGTAGTTCATTAGACCGCCCCTCGGGGCCATACCGACGGGTCCAGAGAGTCTGTCCAGCGGCATCAAGGTGGTGGGTGTCATAGCGGTAGAGCTGGGTGCCGTTGTCGATGCGGGTGCCAACATTAGCTCCGACGAAATAGGAGCCGTCGCGCAGGGCCAGCACAGCGGCGACCACATCGTCCTGTGTCGGGGAGCCGAAGGAGCGGCGCCACTGCTCTTGACCGAGCGAATCGGTTTTGACGACGAAGGTGTCGTACTGTCGAAGATCATTGCTGTAACCACCTAGCAGCAAGCCCCCATCGGGACAGGCGGCAATAGTGTAGCCGAAGTCCTGCACATAATGGTCATAGGTCTGGCTCCAGCGGATGCGGCCCAGCGCATCGGTGCGGGTCACCACGAAATCGGCATTCGGTCCGCCCACCGGCCCCACGGCCAGCGTACCAATGATAGCAAAGCCACCGTCGGGCAAGACGCAGAGCGATTGAGCTGTTTCGCCGCGTTGGCGAGTCCACTGGCGGGTCCAAACAGTGTCGCCGAGGGCGTTAAAGCGCCAAACCTTCGTGTAGCGGGTAATCGGAAAAGTGGCTGGTACGTACTGCGAAGTGAGGATGTAGCCGCCGTCGGGGAGGCGGTGCAAGGCGTTAGCCCCGCCGGGTGTAGCGGCAGGAGAATAATACCGGGTGCGTTGGGTTTGTCCGTTAGGAGCCAGGAATTGCAGGAGCAAAGAATTACTGCCAATGGCGGGGTAGTCGTAGGCGATGCCGATAGCCAAATAGCCCGAATCGCGCACGGCAATAGTGGTAAAGCTGGTTGATGCACCCGGCGTCGGGTTGGTATAGCGGTTACTGAAATACGTCTGAGCGTGTCCACCGAAAGGCAGCAGCCCCAGCAAAGCGAGGGAGAAAAGGAAGCGGAGCATAACGCGGAAAAAGATTCAGGCTCAACCCCCCACAATGGTAGGTTGAGCCTGAATGCAAAGGATGAAGTTAGAATTGAACCGCAAGCGTCCCGCGCACGGCGGTTTGCTTCCCTAGCTGCACTACGTAGCCGTAGAGGCCGGGGCGCAAGCCGCGTAAATCGAGCGCGGTGCCGTCGGAGTTATATCCAAGCGTCTGCGTGCGCACCAGTGCCCCGAACTTATCGTAGAGGCGCACTTCGCCACTTGTTACGCCTTGCGGCCACGCCGCACACAACACTTGGGTGGTGCCGGTGGCTGGGTTCGGGTAGAGCGTTACCACTGGTGCCGGGCGTGAAGCACTAGCTGTGAACGCAGCGGCTTTATTCGAGTTAGTTGTGTTCGAAGGCACAAACGAGTAGTCCATGTAGTACCACAGGGCCGTGCGGGCTACTGTATAGCCTAACGTGAGCGTATCGGCGGCCATCGCCTCAAATTGCCCTAGCAGGGCCGCATCAGCCTTGAGTGCGGCCCGAATCTGGACCGCATCGCTGAACGGAGCGAGTAGGTCGCGGACTACCACATTGTAGTCGAGGGCGCTACCGTCCGTCACATCGCGGTGGGCATTGCGGGCCTCGCTCAGCAGATCCCGTGTGCGTCCACCGGCTGATAGGTAAGGAGTGGGCGCAGCCCCCGCCCGGTTCGATGTGCCGTTATCTCGCACGGCGGCTACGGCGATGCGGGCGTCGTCATAGAGGGACAGATTAGCCGAATCGAGCACCGCCACGGCGGAGTCAAGCCCCCCATTGGCGCGGCTCGGCTGGCTCAGGTAGCGCCGTAGTAGCTCATCTATCAGCTCAACCCGTGTCGCTAGGTCACTCGTAGTATCAATTTCCGCCTGTAGACTGGCTTTGGAGCGGGCCTCCGAGGTAACGGCGGGGCAATCTAGATCGTAGCTGCTCCACTGGAGATTACAAGGCACCTTGTCAACCCGCGAACTGTAGCAACCTCCGCCACCGCCCGGTATCAACCGAGGGTTTACTGTACCTCCTGAAGAGTAGGCATACTGCATCTTCCGGGTGGAGCCATAGGCAGTTACCCGAATGTCCAGAGCGCTGCCGCAGGTATGACTAAATAGGTTGTTAGCAGGACGACCAATATTGCAATCTCCCTGCTCATACCGCAAAAAATCAGTTTGTGCGGTACCACCAGTTATGCCACCACCACCAGTAGACGTGATGTCGGAATAGGTAATTGAGCTGACGGGTGCCGTTTCAGGGGCGGGGCCTACAAATGAGTTGCATTGAAACAGAAGCCCTTGCGTGCCACTAGACGTGAAGGCGCCTTCACTCAGGTTCCAAAATGCGTTGCGGTATACCTTATTGGGGTAAGGCGTCGTGATGCTACCATCGACATCCTGGAGTGCTATACCACGGGTATTCAAGCAGGTGCCATTATTACAGCCCGTAGTGGCTGAGGTGAAGGTGCAGCGTTGTACTCTAAACCCCTTACTATTAGCGAACTTGATACCCAGATCGTAGAGGTCGTTACTCCGTCCCATTACGAATTCGCAATCCATCACTGATGTCCGATTTGCCGCACTCATAATAACGCCAAACACATTTCCATAGAAGTGCGAGCCGAGGATATTCACCACGAACGCATCTGTATTGATGTTCCCCACATCAATCCCAAAATTGAGGTTACGGAACACACAGCCATTCTGAATGTCGGCCACCGTGTTGATAAGGTGAATGCCAGAGCCGCGAGCGCCCTTCGGCAACACCGCATTACCGAATGCCGTGTTGTTATCGAGCAGCTCAAACGTGCAGTTGTCGAACGTGATACCGCCGTTCTCATAAATTCTGGCTCCGTACTGCATCCCGTGGTGTACACTATTCAGCGTGTACGAGGGGTCGGCGAGGGGCCGGTCGCTGCGGAAGTTACAATCGGTGACGATCGCGTTCAGCGTTTTGGAGCCGGTAGAGCGTGTCGTCATACCCGTGTAGCAATTCAGAAAATCGGCCCCGACAATCTCCAACAGTCCGCCGCCGCCGCCGGTCGTGCTGTTCTGCAATAGCAGACCGTTGGCGGTATTATACACTGGATTCCCCGCCAGAATCCCGATGCGGGCATCGTCGATCTCGCAATCCGTGAGCTTCAAACGGCCATTTGCCGTGAAAGTCGGCGTGCCGGGCGTGCCCAGCACCGCAATGCCATCCCACATGCAGGTAGAAGAGATGCCCGGCGTTGGTGCCGGCCGTCGTCCGAAAAATACAGTGCGAGGCGTCCAGCTTACCGCCCGGCTCAATCAAGATACGCGCCGGTAGGTTGCTGCTGTTAGCGTAGCTACCGGCCGTGTTCCCGGAGCTATAGCGCGCCTTGGTGTCATCAAACTCCAGAATCGCATACTCCATCGTGATGGTGGTGCCCGCCGGAATCCGCAGGGTGCCGCCGAAACGCGTCGTTACCGGCGAACCGGATGTGCCGTTGCGGCTCCACGGTAGGGTGCCGAGGTTGACCGCATACTGCTGACCAGTAGCGTAGTCATTCGCCCCGAAGGTCACGGTAGCGCATTGTGCCTGTGCCGTGGTTGAAGAAAAACCGCTCATCGCGAGCAGCAGGAATAGGTAACTTAGAAGAGAAGCGCGCGTGCCGACTGAGCGGCAAGTTCTATAAACAACGGAATGCATGTGAGAGAAGATAAAAATCGAATTGACATGGTATTTCAAGCGGAATCATTAGGAGCTGCCGGGTAACAAGGCAGCACTTAGCGTTACTGATGAAGTGGAAGGCCGTAGAAACTTCATCAGACCAAATAGTAGAATAAGGAATCGAAAGGGTCGCGAAGCTCGCCCCGGGCGGGTAACGAACCGCGTAAAGCCTTAAGCCGCAGCTAATATAGGAACACTTTGCAAGCGCCCGTCGATGAATTTTTGGTAACACGGATGGGTCGCCGCCCACGTAGTTCGGCTTGCATTATTTAAAATAATGAGTATGTTTGCTGCCGTAGTCGATTCCGCAGCCAGAGGGCACTTTTTGGGCTTTGTTCTAACTAAAGCCGCTTCCATTTTTCCCGTTGATTACCCCATTCTTTTTCCCTCCAAGGCTATTCTTTCTTCTCCAAAGAAGCCTCTTCCTTCTATCGACAACCTTCTTTTCGATGCGGGTAAGCTTCTTCCTGATTCCAGCAACGTTCTTTTCGATTCCGGTAGCGTTCTTTTTGATTCCGGTAACGTTCTTTTCGATTCCGGTAGTGTTCTTCTTGACTCCGGTAGCGTTCTTTTTGATTCCGGTAGTGTTCTTTTTGATTCCGGTAGCGTTCCCACGCTGCAAATGGCCTTTCCTACTCTCTCCCCCATCCATTCCTTCTCTTTTTTTCCGCGTTTTTCTTCAACTATTTACCCAAGTGCTTTCATGGAGCCGCTAAAACCAACTTTCAAGTGTCCTATTCAGGACTTACCCCCCATTGGCGAATTTCTGCTGAGTTCAGTCAAGCGTGATATCGACGTACTCCGGTCGTTTTCGATCAAGTACAAAGGCGATACCTTCATCAACGGCTATCAAGCGGCCCTCGACGAAGTCAACGCCCTCGTCAACCCTGCCACTTTCACCGCCCAGCACAAGCTGCTGACCGCTGAGATGGAAGCCGATGCCATCGCCATTCGGCCCCTGCTCAACCACCTCGACGTGCGCCTCTCCGACGCCGCCGACCTTGGCCGCCAAACGCCCCTCGGCCCGCAGCTCATCGTCGCACCCGCTGACTTTGGCATTAAGGCCCTCCGCACGGCCATCACCGCCCACGACGCCGAAGGCATCGCCGCCCACGGCAAAGACGTCATCCAGCGTCTCATCGCCAGTGCCGACATCCTGACCGTCGTCGAGTACCCCACCGACGAACGAATCGAGATGAAGCGCCTCCTCGACCGCCTCGCCCGCAACAACGTGGCGCAGAACGAGCTCATCAGCGCCCGCAACGCCAATGTGCAGGAGAACCTGCACATCCTCAACGCCTTCTACGACAACTTCGTCGCCCGCGCCTCCTCCGACGGCAAGAAGGTTTTTAAGGAGACCGACGTAGCCAAGACCAACGATTACACCTTCGCCCGCCTCAAGGCGCGCGTTGCGGCCCAACGGCCCGTCAAGCCCCGTAAGGGCGCGCCGAAAGCCTAACCTGCCCGCGTGGGCCTCACGGCTCGGTTATTCCGCCCCCATCGGCTTCGTGCCGGTGGGGGCGGTTCGGTTTACGCCCTACCCGCCCGCCGCCACGTCCCGCGCTCGGCCACGGCCACCACCGCCACGAACCCGAGCACCAGCGCGGCGTGCCACGCCCGCTCGGCCCACCAGCCCGTCGGGCCGACGTACCCGGCCCCCACCACCAGCCCCACCGCCAGCGCCAGATACCCGCCGATGCGCCCAATGGCGTACGGAATCGGGTAGAACCGCTGCCCCAACAGCACGCACGCAAGGGCCATACTCGCGTAGCAGGCGAGCGTCGTCCAGGCGCAGCCCATATAGCCGAGGCGCGGAATCAGGAGCCAGTTCAGGCCCACCGTCAGCACCGCGCCGCCCACCGCGAGGTACGTGCCGAAGCGGGTGCGGTCGGTGAGCTTGAACCAGATCGACGCGTTGATGTACACGCCGAGAAAGAGGTTCGCGAGCAGCAGAATCGGCACCACCCCCAAGCCCGACCGGTACACTGGTGAGCGCAAAAGCTGGCCGAAATCATCCAAAAACAGGCTGATGACCAGGAAGATGAGGCAGCACGCCACCACGAACCACTTCATCACGAGGGCGAACGTGCGGGGCGAATTCTTGTCGGTCGCCTGCCCGAAAAAGAACGGCTCGGCGGCGTAGCGGAACGCCTGAATCACGAGCGACATAAAAATCGAGAGCTTGTAGCACGCCCCGTAAACCCCCAGCGCGCCCGCGTTGGTGAGGCCGGGGTAGAAGCCCGGCGGCAACCACCGTTTCAGGAGCACCCTATCGAGCACTTCGTTCACCATCCCCGCCAGCCCGGCCACCAGCAGCGGCAAGCTGTAAAGCAGCAGCATGCGGGTAGTGGCAGGGGAAATCGACGGGCGCCAATCGCGGAGCTGCCGCCACAGCAGCGGCAGCCACAGGGCGTTGGCGCAGAGCGTAATCAGGAACACGTAGCCCACGCCGAGCCTCGGGTCGTACACGGCGGCCACCAAAGAGCGCACCCACGCTTCCTCGCCACGCCCCTGCAACGCCGCGCCCGGCGGCGATACCGTGGGCGCGAAGACGATGAAAAACCAGCTCGCCGCCAGAATCAGCAAGATGTTGAGCAGCCGAAGCGTGGCGAAACGGGCCGCACGGTTTTCGAGCCGCAGCCGCGCAAACGGCAGCGCCACGATGGCATCAATCGCCAACCCCCAGCCGAGCCACGTCACGTAGCGCCCCTGCCCGGGGTAGCGCAGCCATTCGGCAATGGCATCGGCGGAGAGCGTGATGGCCGTCGCGCCGAGGAGGCTCGTGACGAGAATCATCGTCAGAATCCGCCGGTAAAGCTGCTTGCGGTGGGCGCCGGGCTGATTAGCGAATCGGAAGTACGCCGTCTCCATCCCGTAGGTAAACACCACGTTCAGGAACGCCACATACGCATACAGCTCCGTGACGATGCCGTACTCCGCCGGGGCAAAAACCGCCGTGTAGAGCGGCACGAGGAGGTAGTTGAGCACCCGCCCCACAATACTGCTCAGCCCATAAAGGGCCGTCTGCGACAGAAGTCTCTTAGTGACCGACAAGGGAGGAAGGGAAAGCGGCTGGACAGGAGGCGCTATACGCTTCCCCCGAGCAAAGGTCGGGCACCAAGCCCCTTCTGTGGGGAACCGGGCCTGACCGAACGAAAAAAAGTGACGGCCTTTTGACTTCCCGTAAACCGGTTGACTGTCAGAAGATAAGGGATTGACAGCGGGGGGAGAAGGGAATCGATTGCGGTTATTTTTATTTAGACTCAATCAAAATAAGCTTGGAAAAACGGTTCCGCCTGCCGTTGCTTTGCAGCATCAATCGTCACAAAGCCCTTCCTGATGGAGCTTCCTACCCTCGTTTTTTCGTCGCGGCGCCCCAGTTTGGCGGCGACTTTATTGATTCTTACAGCGGGTCTGCCGCTCACAGCGCACGCCCAAACCCCGCAGCGCCTCGACTCGACGCAGCAGCTCGGGGAGGTGCAGATTGCTGGGGAGAAGGTGAATCCGCTGGCGCGAAAAGAGTCGGAGTACGTCTCGAAAATGCCGCTCCGCAATCTGGAGAATCCGCAGGTTTACAACACCGTCGGGAAGGAGCTGCTGACGGAGCAGGTGCTTTTTACGGTGGATGAGGCGGTGCGGAATGCGCCCGGCATTCAGCCGATGTGGGAGGCGACGGGCCGCGCCGGTGATGGCGGGGCGTACTTCAATGCACGCGGCTTTATTGTGCAGGGGCGCCTTCGCAACGGCCTCGGCGCGGCCGTGACGAGCATCAGCGATGCGGTGAATCTGGAGAAGCTCGAAATCATCAAGGGGCCGTCGGCGACACTCTTTGGGAGTGCCCTAACCTCGTACGGCGGGCTGCTGAACCGGGTGACGAAGAAGCCCTACGAGCGTTTCGGCGGCGAGGCGACGGCGGCGGGCGGGAGCTACGGCTTCCACCGGGCGAGTGTCGATGTAAACACGCCGCTCGATGCCGATAAGCAGGTGCTGACGCGCCTCAACGCGGCGTATCAGTACGAAGACAACTTCCAGAACCAAGGCTTCAACCGCAGCATCGCGGTGGCGCCGAGCGTCACGTTCCGGCCCACCGACCGCCTCAGCATCACCCTCGACGCGGAGCTTTACCGCGTGCGGAGCGCCGGGAAGCAGATTCTGTTCTTCTACTCCCCGGCGGCGCAGCTCGGCGCGACGCGCGCGGAAGACCTGCCGCTCGATTACCGCAACTCGTACGTGGGCAGCGGGTTGGTGCAGGATTCGCGCAGCTCGAACCTGTTTGGGCAGGTCAATTATCAGCTAGCGCCGGGGTTCACGTCGTCGACGAACGTCTCCTACAGCCGGTCGTTCTCCGATGGAATGTCGCCGTACTTCTACTTGGTGACGAACGCCGCCGCTACCGGCGATACCACCGCCACGGGCGCCGATTACCTCGCCCGCGCCGACCAATCCACCGGCAACAGCCGCAACCAGACTTACGAAGTCCAGCAGCTCTTCAACGGCGATTTCAAGCTCGGCTCCTTGCGCAACCGCGTAGTGTTCGGCCTTGATTTCCTGCGGATTGATTCGAACCAAAACTTCTTCGGCTCCACCTTCGATGTAGTGCCCCTGCGCACGCCGGGCTTCGATTATTCTAACTTCAACGGCGCGACCTTGAGCGCGCTGTACGCCGCCGGGCCACCGGCGTTCACGTACCCCGTCACCACGAAATCGAACACGTACAGCGCTTTCGTCTCGGATGTGCTGAACCTCACGGACCGCCTCAGCGTCCTCGCCGCCGTCCGGCTCGATAGATTTGATAATCAAGGCGGAAAAGTGGGCGGTGAGACGCTGGCGTACAAGCAGACGGGCCTATCGCCGAAGTTTGGGGTGGTGTTTCAGCCCGTGCTCGACCGCGTTTCCGTCTTCGCCAACTACCAAAACAGCTTCAATAACCAAGGCTCTTTTCAGGATGCTGAAGGCGTAATCCGCAACGCGAAGCTGGAGCGCGCCAACCAAGCGGAAGCGGGCGTGAAGCTCGACGCCGCATCGGGCCGCGTGAGCGCCACGGTGAGCTACTACGACATCCGCGTGCGCGATATGCTCCGCAGCACCCCCACGCTCGCCTCGCCCAATGCCCAAACCCAGAACGGCACTCAGCGCAGCAAAGGCGTGGAGCTGAGCGTGATTGCCAGCCCGGTGCGCGGCTTCAACGTGGTGGCGGGCTTCAGCTACAACGATTCCAAGATTCTGCGCGCCACGGCCGATGTGGAAGGGCGGCGCCCGGCAACGGCCTCGTCGCCGTACCTCGCGAACCTTTGGCTGAGCTACCGCCTGACCGCCACGCGCCTCGAAGGCCTCGGCGTGGGCTTCGGCGGCAATTATGCTTCGGAGAACAAGATTCTCAACAGCCAGTATTACGGCGTCTTCACGCTGCCCGCCTACACGGTGCTGAACGCGTCGGTTTTCTACGAGCATCGGCGGTTCCGCGTCGCCGCGAAAGTCGATAACCTCACCGATGAGCGTTACTGGATTGGCTACACCACGATGAACGCCCAAAAGCTGCGGAATTACGTCGGGAGCCTGACGTACAAGTTCTAACCTCACTTCCTGATTCCGCCTATGACCCTCAAGCAAGCCATCGGCAAGCTGCACCTCTGGCTCGGACTAACGTCCGGGCTAGTGGTGTTCGTGGTGAGCCTGACGGGCGCCATCTTCACGTTTCAGGATGATATCCGCGACGCCATCCAGCCGTGGCGGCACGTGACGGATACGGGCAGCGCGGTGCTGCCGCCGTCGCGCTTGCAAGCCGTGGCGCTGGCGAACCACCACGGCGCCACGGCGAGCTGGGTGAGCTACGTCGGGCGCGACCGCTCGGCCGCCGTCTACCTCACCGATACGGCTGGCGGCTCCTTCTACGCCTACCTCGACCCCTACACCGGACAGCTACTGCACGAGCAGGACTTACGGCGCGATTTCTTCACCATCGTGCAGTACCTCCACATGTACCTCCTCCTGCCGCCCGCCATCGGCGAGTGGGTGGTGGGGCCGGCGGTGCTGATGTTCGTGGTGCTGCTGATTTCGGGCCTCGTGCTGTGGTGGCCGAAGCGCAAAACCGACCGTAAGCGGGCGTTCACCATCAAGTGGGGCGGCCGGTGGCGGCGCGTCAATTACGATTTGCACAGCGTGGTGGGCTTTTACGCGTCGGCCATCGCGTTCGTCATCGCCTTCACCGGCTTAATGATGAGCTACGAATGGGTCAGAAACGGCACCAGCTTCGTGGCCAACGCCGGGCGCACGGATGGGCAGGAAGTGGCCGCGCCGCCCGTGGATACCACGCAAGTCCTGTCCGCTACCTCATCCGCCGTACCCCTCATCGACCGCGCCTACGCGCACGTCCGCCAACATTCCCCCGCCGCCGAAATGATGCTCCTCGGCCCTGCCGACAGCAAGAGCGCCCCGGTTTACTGCCTCGCCTACGCCCGCGCCCTCCGCTACTACCACCGCGACGAGTACTATTTCCACCCCGTCACCGGCCACCTGCTCAAGACCATCCCGCACGCCGGTAAAAGCAACGGCGCCAAGCTCAACGACGCTAACTACGACCTCCACACGGGCCTCATCCTCGGCACGGGCGGCAAAATCGTGGCGTTTTTGGGGAGCCTAATTTCGGCGTCGCTGCCGGTTACGGGGTTTGTGGTGTGGTGGGGGAGAAGGAAGAAGTCGGGGAAAAAGGGGAAGAAAAATCGCCTCACAGCTTCAACATCACCTGAAATCCCACAAGCTGAATCGCGCGGGGCTCTGCCCCGTGC
>JANNMJ010000012.1:0-19809 GCA_031397815.1 Hymenobacteraceae bacterium | reverse complement strand
GCCAGCACCCAAAACGCAACCCCGGCACCCAGAAGGTGCCGGATACGAGAACCCCGGAAAATTGATTGTGGGAGGTTGAAAAGTGATTGATGGGGGTTGAAAAGTGATTGAGGGAGGTTGAAAAGTGATTGAGGGAGGTTGAAAAGTGATTGCGACGACCTGAAAAGTGAATTAGAGAGGTCGAAAAGTGGATGCGAGAGGTTGAAAAGTGATTGCGCCACCCCCGCATTTTTTTCGAACTGATGCGTAGCAGTGGTGCGCTCAATCTTCCCCCCCCCAAACCCAAAAAAGGCCGCAGCTACCAGCTGCGGCCTTTTGTTCGTCCAGGATTACCCCTGTGCTACCTTCTTTCAAAAGGTGCTGTTCGCCCCCCGGCCCACACGAGCCGGGCAGACTAATGCTTACAAAACCAACCCCTATTCCACCACCAGCCGCACCGTTTCGGCTCCCGCGCGCACCGTGTAGATGCCCGTTGGCAGGGCGGGGCGGAGCGTGATGGGCGCCGCCGTAGGCGTGGGCACCGTGAGCACCACGCGCCCCAGCGCATCCAGAATCTCCACCGATTGGGCGCCGGTAGGCGGTTGCAGGGTGAGGGTTTCGCGGGCGGGGTTCGGCCACGCTTGGAGCGCTACGGCGGCTTCCGTTGCGCGCACGCTCACCACCCCGGAGTACGTGGCGGTACCGTCGGTGTCGAGCTGACGGAGGCGGTAGTAGAGGAGCGTGGCGGGCGCTTGGCGGTCGGTCCAGACGTAGGTGTTGGCGGTGCTGGTGGTGCCGCGCCCGGCCAGTAGCTCCGAGACGGCGGTGAACGTGCGACCGTCCGCGCTGCGCTCGATTACGAACCCGCGATTGGCTTTTTCGGAAGCCGTCGTCCACGTCAGGCCCACGGCTTGGGTGGCTTGGCGCTTCGCTTCGAACCTCACCAATTCCACTGGCAGCGGGTCAATGCCGCCGTTGACGAGGAACTCGGAGAAGTGATCTTCGACGAGGGTTTCTAGGCCGAACCAGTTCGCGCCGGACAGGGCTTCCACGGCTGCTGGGGTGAGCAGGCGGGTGTCGGCGCTCGTCCAGTTGTTGTTGCTGAGCAGGCAGTCTTCGTTGGGGCCGCTGTACTGCGTGAGGCGGAGCTGGCTGCGGTTCGTCACGTCGTTACCGTCGGCGTCGTTGGCGGCTTGGTAGGCAGCAAACTCGGTGTTGCGAGCGTAGAGCCGCACGCGCACCTGCTGACCGGCGAAAGTGTTTTGGGCGGTGATTTTCCAGTTTCTATCGAAGTACTCGCGGCCCTCGGCATCACTCCGGATGGCACCCTGATTCAGATAGAAATCGATGGAAACCGTACCCAGCGCGTGGCCTTGGTCATTCAGAGCCGCCACGAGCTGGCCGTTCCCGGCGCGCAGATACTGCCACTGGCTGCTGCCGGTGCTGCTGATACTCGTGGTGCTCAGGCAGGAGTTGAACGTGCCGGTGTAGATGGACAGCACTTCAAAAGAAGTAGCCGTTTGGTCGGAGCCGGTGTTGGTGGTCACCGTAATCAGGCCCGACGTGGCGCCTACTGGCACCGTTGCGGTCAATTGGGTGCCCGATACCACGGTGAAACCAGCAGCGGCCGTGCCGTTGAAGCTCACGCCGGTGGTGCCGCTGAAATCAGCCCCAATCAGCGTCACCACCGTGCCTTCCGGCCCCAAAGCGGGCGCGAACGAGCTGATGCCCGGCCCTTCGGCCAAATCATTCACGCTGATGGTGAAGGCCTGCTCGGTAAACAGCCCGTTCTGGTCCGTCGTCCGGACGCGCACGGCGTAGCTCGGCTGGGTCTCGAAATCCGGCGAAGCTGTAATCCGCAGCGTATTTCCACTGATGTTCACCAGCCCGTTATCCCCCGAACCCGTGCCCGCCACGAGCGTGTACGTGAACGTGTTCGCCGCGTCCGGGTCGGTCGTGCTGAGCGTGCCTACTACGGCGTTCGCGCCGGTATTCTCATCCACGTTTTGCGGCGCGAGGGCCAGCGCGGTCGGCGCCTCATTCACGTCAGTCACGCTGATAGTGAACGCCTGCTCGGTAAAGAGACTTGTGTTGTCCGTCGTCCGCACGCGGATGGCATACGTCGGCTTCGCCTCAAAATTCGGCGACGCCGTAATCCGCAGGCTATTTCCGCTGATATTGACGAGGGCGTTATCCCCCGAACCCGCGCCCGTCACGAGGGTGTACGTGAACGTGTTCCCCACATCCGGGTCAGTGGTGCTGAACGTGCCGACCACCGCGTTCGCCCCCGTATTCTCGGCCACGCTCTGCGGCGTGAGGGCAAGCGCCGTCGGCGCGTTCGTGACGGTAAAGGTGCTGCCCGTGGCGGTGCCGCCGGGCGTGGTCACGCTCACGGCGCCGGTGGTGCTGCCCGCGCCCACCGTGAACGTGAGCGACGTGGCGGAGTTGGCGGTAATCGTCCCCGCCGTGCCGTTCACGCGGGCCGCCGTAGCGCCCGTCAGGTTCGTGCCCGTCACCACGATGCTCGTCCCCACCGGGCCGCTGGTGGGGTTGAAGCTGGTGATGCTCGGGCCGGGCGTATACGTGAACGTGTAGGCAGTCGCGGCGAGGCTGTTATTGGTCGCCAAATCGCGGGCGGCATTTGCCGCCACGTTGATCGTCACGAGTACCGGCGGCGTGCCGGTGGGGGTAATATTGACGGTGTAGGTCGAGCTGTTGACCGTCGCGAAGCCGCTCCGGTTACCGTTGCTCACCGACACATCCGCATTGGTGAAACTGGTGACCGGTTCGCTAAACGTGATCGTCACCACGATTGGGCTGACGCCCGTCGTGCTGCCCGACGGCCCCGCCGTGCTGGTAATGACCACCGTCGGCGCCGCGCCGTCCACCAGCACGCCCGCCGTAGACGGCACGCCGTTAAGCGTAAGCAGCGCATTATCGCCGCCCGCGTTACGGATAGTGCCGCCATTCAGACTGATGCTCCCGCCGAGCGCGACGCCATCGGTATCGAGGTCGCCGGCGCCCACTGTGTAGCGAAACGTCAGAGTGGTAGTGTTTGAGCCGCTGAGGTACGTCGCGGCCACCACCGTGCTGCCCACCGTCAGGAGCAGCGTCGGGGTGCCGCCCCCGGTATTCACCGTCACCTGCTGGTTGAATACGACGGAGAAGTTGAGGTTATCGCTGATGCCATAGGTATCGTTAGCGGGGGCACTCACACTCGTCACGGTCGGCACCGTCACGGTGAACGTGCTGCCCGTGGCGGTGCCGCCGGGCGTAGTCACGCTCACGTTGCCGGTGGTGGTGCCCGCGCCCACGGTGAAGGTCAGGCTGGTGGCGGTGTTGCCGGTCAGGCTGGTTCCGGCCGTGCCGTTCACCGCCACGCCCGTGGCCCCGGTCAGGTTCGTGCCGGTGATGGTCACGCTCGTGCCCACCGGCCCGCTGGTGGGGGTGAAGTTGGTAATGCTAGGCGGGCAGGCCGTGAGCGTGACGGCATTCGAGGCGGCCGAGGTTTCGCCGTTGAGGCTGGCCACGGCGGTGTACGTACCGGCGGTACTCGTCACGAGCGGGTTGGTGGTGGTGCCGCCCGGCGAGAATGTGAATGTCGCCCCGGTCACGGCCGTGGCCGTGGTGTTGAGGCCGCCGGTGGCGCTGAGGCGCACGAGGCGGTTCTGGCCCGTGGTGCCGTTGTAGATCGTGAAGTTGCCGCCTGCCAGCACCTGGCCGTCGGCCTGCACCGCCACGCTCTGTACGATTTCGCCGACACTGGAGAAACCCGTGCCGGTGGCCAAGGTCGCGTCGCGGGTACCATCGGCGTTGAGGCGAATCAGGCGGTTGAGGCCCGTGGTGCCGTTGTAGCTCGCGAAGTCGCCGCCCGCCAGCACCCGGCCGTCGGTCTGCACCGCCAAGCTCCGTATCGTACCGTCGAAGCCCGTGCCAGTGGCAAAGCTCGCGTCGCTGGTGCCATCGGCATTCAGGCGCACCAGGCGATTGACACCCGTCGTGCCGTTGTAGTTCGTGAACTGGCCGCCCACCAGCACGCGGCCGTCGGTCTGCACCGCCACGCTGAGCACGGTTTGGCCGGTACTGGGGAAACCCGTGCCGGTGGCAAAGCCCGTGTCGCGGGTGCCGTCGGCATTCAGGCGCACCAAACGATTGACACCCGCCGTGCCGTTGTAGCTCGTGAAGGCGCCTACCACCAGCACCTTACCGTCGGCCTGCACCGCCACGCTCCGCACGCTGACGTCGAAGCCCGTGCCGGTGGCAAAGCCCGTGTCGCGGGTGCCGTCGGCATTGAGGCGCACCAGACGATTGAGGCCCGTCGTGCCGTCGTAGCTCGTGAAATCGCCCCCCACCAGCACCCGGCCGTCGGCCTGCACCGCCACGCTGAACACCTGGTTGTCGAAGCCTGTGCCGGTGACGAAGCTCGCATCGCGGGTGCCGTCGGCATTGAGGCGCACCAGACGATTGAGGCCCGTCGTGCCGTTGTAGCTCGTGAAGGTGCCGCCCACCAGCACCCGGCCGTCGGCCTGCACCGCTACGCTCAACACGTTGCCGTTGAAGCCTGTGCCGGTCACGAAGGTGGCGTCGCGGGTGCCGTCGGCATTCAGGCGCACCAGGCCATTGACGCCCGTCGTGCCGTTGTAGCTCAGGAAGTTGCCCCCCACCAGCACTTTGCCGTCGGCCTGCACCACCACGCTTTGCACGGCGCCGTTGAAGCCCGTACCCGTCGCAAAGGCCGGGCTGCTGGCCGTGGCCGTCAGCGTCCGCGCCGCGCAGACATCCAGCGGCCCGGCCGGGCTGAGGGTGGCCGTCAGGCCCGCCGGGCGCGGCGTGTAGGTGAAGTTCGTGGCCGTGCTGACCGTCGCGCCCGTGTTCGAAGTCAACGTAATCACGCCCGTGCTGCTCACCACCGGCACGCGCACCGTCAGGCTCGTGGCCGACTGGCTCACGAAGTTGGTCGTGAGCGTGCCCGTACCGAAGCGCACGCCCGTCACGCCCGCCAGATTGGTGCCGGTGATGGTCACACTCGTGCCCGCCGGGCCGCTGGTGGGGGTGAAGTTGGTAATCGTCGGTGCCGAAATCACCGTGAACGTAGCGCCCGTGGCCGTGCCACCGGTGGTGGTCACGCTCACGGCGCCCGTAGTGCTGCTCGCGCCCACCGTGAAGGTGAGCGAGGTGGCGGTATTAGCGGTAATCGTCCCCACCGCGAAGTTGACGCGGGCGAGAATGGCGCCCGTCAGGTTGGTGCCGGTGATGGTGACCGACGTTCCCACCGGCCCGCTAGTGGGGTTGAAGCTGGTAATGGTCGGGGGCGTCGTCACGGTGAATGTGCTGCCCGTAGCCGTACCGCCGGGCGTCACTACGCTCACCGCGCCGGTCGTGCTGCCTACGCCCACCGTGAAGGTGAGCGAGGTCGAAGTCGGCGTGCCCACGATGGTCCCGTTGGTACCGTTCACCCGCGCCGCCGTAGCACCGTTCAGGTTCGTGCCGGTGATGGTCACGCTCGTGCCGACGCCGCCGCTCGTCGGGTTAAAGCTGGTGATGGTTGGGGCGGGCGCTGTGACGGTGAAAGTGCTGCCGGTAGCGGTGCCGCCGGGCGTAATCACGGTTACGGCGCCTGTGGTGCTGCCCGCACCTACCGTGAACGTGAGGCTCGTGGAAGTCGGCGTCCCCGTGATGGTGCCCGCCGTGCCGTTGACCCGCGCCGCCGTGGCGCCGTCGAGGTTGGTGCCGGTGACGGTCACGCTCGTGCCGATTACGCCGCTGGTGGGCGTGAAGCTGGTGATGGTGGGGGTACCCACCTGCTCGTAGTGGCGCAGCGCGCCATCAGAGCCACCCACCAGCATATCCAGCAGGCCGTCGCCGTCGAGGTCGGTGAAGCTGGGCGCGGAGTAGCTGCCCACGTCGAGGCCGTTGAAGGTAGCCGTCACCTGCGTAAAAGAGGTGCTATTGGCGCTGTTCTGCTCGTAGTGAAACATCTGGCCGTTGGTCCGTCCCACCAGCATATCCAACAGACCATCGCCGTCGAGGTCCACCACGCAGGTGGACGACCCGCCGTTCAACGCGTCGGCTGTCGGGCCGAAGTTCTGGTTATTCAGCTGGGTGAAAGTGCCGCCGTTGGCGGCCGTCTGCTCGTAGCGGCTCAGAAACTCGTCGCCCACCAGCAGGTCGAGCAAGCCGTCGCCGTCGATATCGGTGAAGTGCGGAATCTGGAACGTCAGGCCGCCCGCGCTGAAGACGTTGTTGAAGTCGTTGGACAATTGCGTGAACGACGTGCCGTTCATCGCCGTCTGCTCATAGTGCTTGAAGTTGCCGGCACCGGTGCCCACCACCAGTTCCAGCAGGCCGTCGCCGTCGATGTCCGTCACGGATACAAGGGAATTGTAGTGCCCCGTCAGCCCGCTCAGGTTGTTAGAGCGTAGCGTGAAGCTGGTGCTGTTGGCACTGCTCTGTTCGTAGTGGCTCACGAAGCCATCGACTTCCCGCCCGACCAGAAGGTCAATCAACCCGTCGTGGTCGAGGTCGGTGAAGGCGGGCGTCGAGAAGGCGCCGACGTTGATGCTGTTGAAGGTGCTAGTACGCAGCACGTACGTGAGCGAATTGCTCGCTCGCGTAACCGTGTAATCGCTCGCGCTCAGCACGTTTCCGCCCGTCGTGGTCAACCGAAACCGCCCCGTGCTGGCCTGCGCAGGCACCTTGAACGACGCCTGTGTACTTGAGATAGCGGTGATATTACACGGAATCCCCCGCAGCACCACCGACCGGATATTCGTCAGGTTGGTGCCCGTGACGGTCACCGTGGTGCCCGCCGGGCCGCTGGTCGGCGAGAAGCTGCCGATGGTGGGGGTTTGGGCGAGCGCAGCAAAGCCGGATAGGCTGAAAAGCAGCGCCCATACAACTCGTAAGAGTGAAGGCATAATCGAGATGGGTAATGATGACGAGAGAGAAGTGCTGACCGCGGAAGTTGCCGGAGCAGCGCGCGGAGATAGAGTTTGACAAAATTCGGGGCAACATATAGGCACCCGCAATGGGGGCTTGTCCCCATGTCTGGGGACAAGCCCCCATTGCGACGATACCGCCGTTTCGCTCCCTTTGCAACGCGTTCTTTGCGGGGCGAAACGGGGCGGTTTCGGCACGCTTTGGTCGCCCTTTGTTCGCTCCTTAGTCGCGGTTCCGCTGCGGTTTTCGTGCGCGCTCCTGCCTGCTCCACTCCTCTCCCTCAAATCAATGGCTTCTATCCGCTTGGCAATCGTCGAGGACGACCCGGATATCCGCGCGCTCGTTCATCTGTACATGAGTCAGCAGCCGGAGCTGGTCTGCGTCCTTTTGGCCGATTCCGTGGAAGACTTTCTGCGGCAGCTCCCCGATGCGCTCCCGCCGCAAGTGGTGCTGCTCGATATCGGCCTGCCCGGCCTGAGCGGCCTCGACGCCATCCCCCTCATTACCGCGCGGCTACCGGACGTGGAGCTGCTGATGCACACCGTCTTCGAAGACCCCGACCATATCTATCAGGCGCTGTGCCGCGGGGCGGGCGGTTACGTCCTCAAAAACTCATCATTGGCGCAGATTAAAGCCGCCATCATCGAAGTCCACGAAGGCGGCGCACCGATGAGCCGCGCCGTCGCGCGCCGCGTGTTGGCGCACTTCAAACCCGCCCCCAGCCGCCAACCCGACGTCCTGAGCGCCCGCGAAAAAGAAGTCCTCGAAGCCATCATCGACGGCCGCACCGACAAGCAAATCGCCGCCCGCTACGAGATTTCCCCCGAAACCGTCCGCACATACATCAAGCGCGTCTACAAAAAACTCCAAGTCACCGACGGCCGCACCGAGCTGATGCGCCGCGCCGCGCGTGGGGAGTTGTGAGCCGTATACAAAATACGAAGTACAAAGTACAAAATCGCGCGGGGCTCTGCCCCGTGTGTAACTATTAGCAGGCGTCTCGCCTGCCGCGTGCTGGGTATGTAGGAATGCGCTCAACCGCCGTTGCGGGCCAGAGTCCCGCGAATAGCCCGCACGGGGCAGAGCCCCGCGCGATTCGTGTCCGCGATTCACGTCCGCGATTCACGTCCGCGATTTGCGCGTGTTTGTGAGAATTATCCCCTAACCCGCAACCGCACGCTAAACCCTTCCTTCCCATCTGCCCGCGGCCCGGCTTCCAGCGTGCCGCCCAGCGTTTTGGCGCGGGTGGCCATGTTGCGTAGCCCCTGCCCGCTGCGCCCGGTGGCGGCGGCGGCGTGCCCATCGTCGAGGACTTCCAGCAGGAAGGCGTTGCCTTCCCGCACCAGCCGGACTTGCAGTAGCGTGGCGCCCTTGCCGTGCCGCAGCGAGTTGGCGACTGCTTCCTTGAAAATCAAATAAATGTGCTTCCGCACCACCGGCCGCAGCGATTGCAGGCGCGCGAGCGGGTCGGCGGTGAACTCGTAAGCGGGGCCAGCGGAACCGGCGAGCTGATCGAGGTAATCGTGCATCCGGTCGAGGAGCGCCGCCACGGAATCGGCGCGCGAGTCGATGCTCCAGACCACATCGCGCATGGCCTCGGCGGCGGCGCGACTGTTCGCCAACAAGCCCGACGTAAGCTGCGACGCCAGTTGACGCGGCGGACTGACGACGCCCGGCGCGGTGACCACAGCGCGCGAATCAGCAGGTGAATTTTCGGACGAATCAGCGTGCGAATCAGCACCCGAATCAGCCGTACGCACCAAAGCATTCGGCTGCTGAAGCATTTCGGCCATCAGGCTGATTTTGGTGAGCAGCGTCCCGACTTCATCGTGCAGGTTCGCCGCCAGCTCTTCGCGCAGCCGGGCTTCCCGGCGTGCCCGGCGCCCTTGCAGCCAGAACAGCAGGTACCCCAGCGCCACCAGCAGCGCCGCGCCGAGCGCCCACGCCACCGGGTGCTGCCACCACACGCGGGCGGCGTGGAGGCGGACGCGAATCGTGTTACCGGCGATGCGCCCACTGGCAGTTTCGGCGCGCACTTCGACCTCATAATCCCCCGCCGGAAGGCTGCGGAGCATCAGGCGTCGGGTGGTCGGGAGCCACGCCGAGAACGTGGGCGTGCTCGTCCGCCGCAGCCGGTACGCGTAGTGCGTGAGCGCGGGGAGGTTGAGGTCGCTCAGCGCCAGCCGCAGCTCCACGAACGCGCTCGGCTCGGCGGAGAGATGCAGCGTGGGGAGGTGCTGATTCGTGAGCAGGGGTTTGATGGAAGAAGTCGAATCGCTGCCACCCCCGGCCTCGCCGATAGCCGTCAGCAGCAGCCGACCCGCTGAGCGCGGCGCGGCCCCTTGCGCGGCAGAGGTCCGGATACGGTGCAGCCCACCCACTCCGCCGAACCATACCACATCGGAGCCGGGCTCGGCGTAAGCGGAATTTCGGTTGAACTCCGGATTCGCCAACCCATCAGCGGTGCCGAACACGGCCAGACTTTGCGCCTGCGGCGAGTAATGCACTAACCCGGCGAAAGTGCCCGCCCACACGGAGCCGTCCGGGCGCCGCAATACCGTGCAAACCGCGTTGCTCGGCAGCCCCTCGGCCAGCCCGAGCTGCTGCACCAGTCCGGCGCGGCGGTCGACGAGCAACAGGCCGTCGGCCATCGTGCCGACCCACGCGCGCCCCGGTCCGGCGGAGGCGATGCACAGCGCCTTGTTGGTGGGTAAAGGGCGGGGAGCGAGCGAATCGCCGACGCGCTCAAACCAACCGGTGGCCGGTGTCAGCAGATAGACGCCCGTGGTGGTAGCGAGCCACAGCGAGCGGGTGCCGACGTCTTCGGCGATGTCGAGGATTTCGAGCGGCGGTAGGTGCTGACCGGGTTGCGTAGGAGCGTAGCGCCGGGCGAGCAGCCGGGTGGGGTCGAGGCGATAAAGGCCCGTTTCGGTGCCACCCCAAACCTGCCCGGTGTGGTCTTCAAAGAGGCATTGCGCCCGGCCGTGCGCCGGAACATCAGGGGTAGCGTAGCGGAGCGATTGGAGCGTGTTGGTGCGGTAATCGAAAAGCGAAAACCCGCGAAACTCTTCGGTCCAAAGAACCTGATTGGCGCGGGTGCGCAGCAAATCGTAGCCGAGCGGCAAGCGCGGTCGGCCGTTCTCGTAGACCCGCAGCGGGCGCAGCGGCGCAGTCGGCGAGTCAGCGGCTTGGGTCAGCGGCCCGCCGTAAGCGCCCAGCAGCAAGCGGCCGTCGGGCAGGCGCAGGATGCCGCGCGTACTCGGCGTGGGGCGCCCCGAAGCCAGCCGCTGCGGCTCGGCCACCGGGCGGCGCGAGGCGGGCTGCTTGTAAGCGCCGCGCCAGAATTGCGAGTAGCACCACTGAATACCGAGCGGGTCTTGCTCCAACACGAACGAGTGGCGATGGTCGAGCGGGCCGTCGTCGAACCGGAGCGTGTCGCGCTGAATCTGGCCCGCGTGCGGGCCGCGCACCAGCAACCGCAGCCGGTACCCCTGCGACGCCCACTCGCGGACGCTATCAGTAGGAGAAGGAATCTGAAGCCGAAAATTGTCCTCGTTCCCCTCCGGTAGCCAGCGTTGCAGCTCGCGCAGGCGGCCATCGGGGGTGGCCTCGAAGAGGGCGCTCGCGCTGAACAGCCGCAGCGGCGCGGTGCCCGGTATCGGCACCATAAAACAGCGCGTGCCTAAGGTCTGCTCCGGCATCCCGGTGGGCCGCAGATGAGCAACGCCGGGCTGAAGCGAGTCGGAATAAAATTGCTGAACCGGCCAATTGACTTGCCGCAACGATACCCAGACACCGTCGGCGCTACCGTCGGTCTGAAAGAAATAGGCGCCGCTGCGCAGTCGGCGGGGTGGCGCCACGGGGCGCTGCGGGTGCTGGGGGTCGAGGACGGCCACGTTGTGGGCATCGTACCCTACCCAAAGCTGCCCCGAAACTGGGTGGCAGAACAGCGTGATGACCCCAATGCCGAGCGCGGGTCTGAGGTTCGGGAGCGATACGCTCAGCACGTCGCCGGTGCGGGGGTTGAAGCGGTAAAGTCCGCTTTGCGTCCCCATCCAGAGGTACCCGCCGTGGTCGAGGGTGAGCGAAAGCGCCTGCCGCTCGGGCGCGGGCCGGGTGCCGGGGCGCAGCAGCTTCCGCAGGGGCACCAGCTCGTAACCGTCGTAACGGAGGACACCGATATCAGAGGCGATCCAGCGATAACCGGCCTTGTCGGTCACCATCTGCTTGATAAGCAGCTGACTCAGAATCGGGTCACGCTGCCACGATTCCGCCACCAACGGAAGGGCCCGCAACAGGCCGCCGAGCAGGAGTATGACGATGAGAAGCCAATACCGAGGGTGCCGCACCAGAGAGAGCGAAGGTTAACAGCAAATGTACACGGGATGTACAGGCGGAAAACCACGCATCGGGTGGGGGGGCGGTTTTAGGGGGATTGATTCCCACGGATTGATTTCCGAAGGAAAAAGCCGCCTCTTACGCCCGCGTGTCCCCAAGCGGCACGCTCACCTGCACGCTGAACCCGCCTTCGGCGAGCGGCCCGGCCGTGGCGGTGCCGCCGAGGGCCACGGCGCGGTCGCGGATGTTGCGCAGGCCGTGGCCCGACGTCCGCGCCGGGTTAACGGCGGGCGTCGCCACCGTCGGGCTGTCGTTGCTGACGGCGAGCGTCAGGCGGTCGGCGGCGCTGCTGAGCGTGACGGTCACGCAGCAATCGGTGGGGGCGTATTTGAGGATGTTGTGGAGCGCTTCCTTGTAAATCAGGTACAGATTTCGGCGCACCGAGGTGGATAGGCTGCCGGTGGTGAGGGCGGGGTCGGCGTGGAAGCGGACGTCGCGCCCGGTCGGCGGGAGCAGCTCGTGGGCGTAATCGCGGAGGCGGTTGAGGAGGTCGGGGACGGTGTCATTATGAGCATCCAGGCTCCAGACCACATCGTTGAGCTGCCGAATCGCCATCCGGCTGCTTCCGGCCACTTCCGCCCATTGCGCGGGTTGCTGCTCCACCGGCATCAGCCCCTCGTGGAGGAGGTCGCTTTGGAGCGCAATCTGACTCAGGAGCGAGCCTACATCGTCGTGCAAATCGGCCGCGAGGCGCGTGCGCAGAGCCGTATCGTGCCGCGCCTGCCGCCGCCGGTAGAGCCACGAAAGCCCCGCCGCCACGCCCACCACGAGCGCCGCCAACCACCCTACAATCCACCGGGTTTGGAGCGCCCGCCGGTCGGTTTCGAGAGCCGTAATCCGCCGCTGCTGCTCCAGCGCCTTAATCCGCGCCTTCTGTCCTGCCACATCAAAACGGGTTTGCGCGGTGATGATGGCATCGGTCCGGTCCTGCGCGAACAGCGTATCGTGCAGCGTCAGGTACGTGCGCAGCGTATCGTACGCTTCCGGCCGTCGCAGCGCGTGCAGCGCGGTGGCGAGAATATTCAGCGCATTTTCTTCCTCGAACGGGTTGTCGACCTGCCGGGCGAGCGCGAGCGCCTGCGCCGCTTCGGTGCGCGCATTGGCGGGCTGCGAGATTGCCAGATAAGTCTCCGCGAGCTGACTGCGAATAGCCGCCTCGCCGCGTAAATCCTGCCCTTTGCGCGCCAGCGCCAACGCCGCAATCGCCGTCGCCTGCGCCGAATCCAGCTGCCGCGCCTGAAGCTGACAACCCGCCAATCCGCCCAAAACCTGCACCCGCAGATGCACGCCGGTGGTAGGCCCAATCAGCGCCCGCGCCTGCCGAAACGCCTGCGCCGCTTTCTGGGGCTGATGCAGCAGGTTGTACGCATTGCCCGAGTTATAGAGGACGAGTAGCTGCCCGTCGGTGTTCGGCGGCGTCATGGCCGCATAGGCTTGCCGGGCGCGCTCGAAGTGCCCCAGCGCCCGCTTGATATTCCCCAGCTCCTGCGCCACGTTCCCCAGCCCAATCCAAGCACTCGCGATGTAGGCCGGTAATTGGGCACGTTGGCTGGCCTTGAGCGTCTGTTCGAAAGTGCGCTGCGCGGCGGGGTAATCGCCGGTGTAGTAATACATCGCCGCCAGATTATTGAGGGCGTAAATCTCCAGTTTCGGGCGCCCGACGCGGTGCGCCAGTGCCACGCTCTGCTCGGCGTACTGGCGCGCACTCGTCAGGTCGGACGTGTGCAGCAGCGCGCTGAGCATCATCATGTAGCTCAGTCGCACCGAATCGGGCAGCCCCGGCTGCTTAAGGCGCGCCCGCAGCGAATCGAGTGGCGGTGGCCCGACCGGTTCAGTAGCGCCCTTCACCGGCCCGCTGCTGCTGACTATCAGCAACAGCAGCCAAAGCGCGCCAACCAGCCGGCGCCGCGTAGGAAATAGGATGAGCACGGCAGGAAGGATGAGTTAGGAATGCAAGAATACAACGTGCCGTAGGGGTTTGGTGATGTGATGTGTGGTGTTGCTCAACCGCGTTGCCGTAACCGCGTTCCCCACCCCGCCCCTTCGGGGCACCCCTCCCACAAGGGGGGGGGAGTTCGTAACTATTTGTGAGGTAAAAGGCAAAACTCCCCGCCCCGGAGGGAAGGGGTGGCCGGAACGGCCGGGGTGGGGGGACACCCAGATACAGCCCGCCATGAGAACCCAATCTACAAAAGCTCACCTCACCTCAAACCCACCTTCCCAAGCCGCCACCTGCTCAGGAGTATCCAAATCGAGGGCGGCGGCGGGGAACGGTAATTCCCGCACCTGCCCGGCGAGGGATTTCAGGAGCGGCTTCGCGCCTTGCTCATCGGGTAATTGGGCGAGCTGGGGGAAGAGGTTGTGGCTGAACAGCGCGGGAATGCCACGCGTATCAGCGTAAGTGGTGGCGATGGCGAGGGGTTTTTCGGATTGATTTAATCGAAGGATATCCTGAATAAATGCGGCCGTTATGGCGGGCTGGTCGGTGGTGAGGATGAGGACGGCGGTCGGGGGTTGAGGCCCGCTCAATAGCTCCGCGAGGCCCGCTTTTATGGTGCTGCCCATTCCGGCGGCCCAATTTTCATTATGAATAAAGGCGGGCGATAAATCCACCGCCGCCGCGCGCAATTCGGCATCGAGCGCGCCGGTAATGACCAGCACTGACGCGCAGCCGCCTTCCTGCGCGACCCGTACAGTGCGGTGCAAGAGGGTTTCGCCGGAAGCCGTGCGCAGCAATTGCTTCGGCCGACCCAACCGGCTCGACGCGCCCGCCGCCAAAATCAGCGCCCCGACGGTGGGCGGCGGAATATGAACGTCAGGCGGCAGCCAGCTCGTGGGCATGAAAAGGCGGATGATGCGGACGCGAAACGAGTGCCGCAACGGGCGCGTGAATCGAGCCGCCGACTTCGCGCAGCTGCTCCCCCGAACGGCCGTTGCGCACCGCTTGAATTTCGGCAATGATCGAAAGCGCAATCTCCTCGGGCGTCTCGCCGCCGAGGTTCAGGCCGATGGGCGAGTGCAGGCGGTCGGCGAGGCAGAGGGTCAGGTCAGCGGCGTTCAGGCCGGTTTCGAGGGCCAAATCGGCGAGTAAGCGGGCGGCTTTGTTGCGCGGCCCTAACAGCCCAATGTATGGCGAGGGGCCGGGCAGCAGGTGCGCCAAAACGGCGAGGTCATACGCGTAATTGTGCGTCAGCAGGACGGTAAACGCCTCATCAGACGCTGATTGGCCGATTTCCGCCAACGGCACCACGCGCACTTCGGCGGCGTCCGGGAAGCGGGCGGCGGTGGCCTGAATCGGTCGGCCATCAACGACCGTCACGCGCCAGCCGAGCGAGGCGGCGAGCCGCACGAGCGGTTGCGCGTCGTTCCCGGCGCCGTAGACGGTGAGTCGGAACGGGGGACGCAGGACTTCCATAAAAACCCGCGCCGGGCCGTCGGAAGTCTGAAAATCGAGGGTTTGGGAAGCGTCTTGACGAAGGATGTCGGCAGCGATTTCGCGCAGCTTTTCGGCCTCAGTGGCGCGCATCGTGGTGGTGCCGCGCGTGTGCCCGTCGGGTGTCAGCAACAGGCGCTGACCGAGCGCGGCAGGTGCGTTCGAGTTAGGCGCCGTGGGGTGCCCAACCACTGTCGTCAGCACCGCCCGCGACGGGTGCTGCGCGAACCCCCGCAACAGCTCCAGTGGATTATCCGGGGCATTGAAATCGAGCGGTTCGAGCAGGATGCGCACCACGCCTTGGCAGCCCGGCCCCATCCCATGGCGCGGGTCTTCGTCGTCAGTTGTGTCATACGTGACCACCGTGGGGCGTTGTTGCTGAATGGCTTGGCGCGCCCGGCGCCGGGCATCGCCTTCCAAACAGCCGCCGCTGATGGCGCCGGTTATCTGGCCGTCCTCCGCCACAAGCATCCGCGCACCCGGCCGCCGATACGCCGAACCCTCCACGTCCACCACCGTCGCGAGGGCGCAGGCTTGGCCGGCGGCGCGGTGCTGGTCGTAGGCGAGGAGAAGGCGGTCAAGCTCGGTCATTGGGGGTAGGGGGCAGATGTGGGGATGTGATGATGTGCGGGATGTGTTCCTTTCGACTCAATTAACTATTTGTCATTGCGAGGAGGAGGCTTTGCGACGACGAAGCAATCCTCGTTGCACCGGAAACGTGGCTGAGCAACCGCGCCTATCCTACGGAGATTGCTTCGTCGCAAAGCCTCCTCGCAATGACAAATTCTACTTTAATTATTCCCAAAGAAAATAATTAAAGCACCTTGTCCAACGTAATCGGCAGCTTGCGGACGCGCCGACCAGTCGCGTGGTAAACGGCGTTCGCGATAGCAGCCGAAACCCCGAGAATCCCGATTTCGCCGAGGCCCTTCGCGCCGAGTGGGTTCACGATGGTGTCGTTTTCTTCAACGAAAATGACGTCTATCGGCGGAATATCGGCGTTGACCGAAACGTGGTATTCAGCGAGGCTGTGGTTGATGAAACGGCCGTGCGCTTGGTCGAGAATGCTCTCCTCGTGCAGCGCCATGCTGATGCCCCACACCACGGCGCCGAGAATCTGACTGCGGGCGGTTTTTGGGTTCAGAATCCGCCCGCCTGCAATCGCGCTCACCACGCGCATCACGCGGACAGTGCCGTAATCCTCATCGACCTCGACTTCCACAAAAACCGCCGAATGCACGTGCCGCGAGTACTGCGACTGCTTCACCAGATTCGGCAAAGCAGTGGTTTTCTCTTCGATAGGCTGCCCGTCGCCCTGCGCGAGGGCGGTGGCGATGGACACGGTTTTCGTCGGATCAGCCAAAAGCTGAATCTGCCCGTTGACGAACGTCACGTCCTCAAAATCGGCGCCTTTCAGCGGGGAGTTTTCGACCTTCTGCGCCAGCTTCAACACCTGCTTCGCGATAGCATCACAAACGTCCTTAACCGCCGTCCCGACGGTGGCGGCGGTTTGCGAGCCGCCCTCGAATGGGGCGGGCGGCAGTGTGGTATCGCCGAGCTGGAAGGTGATGGCGTCGAGCGGCAGACCGAGCGAATCGGCCGCGAGCTGCGACATAATCGTGTACGTGCCGGTGCCGATATCAGCGGTGGCGCTTTGCACGCGCAGGCGGCCGTCCGGGGTGAGGGTGGCTTTGGCGGCAGCTTTATTCTGCTTCGAATCCCAAACGCCCGTCGCCATTCCCCAGCCCGTGAGGGTGGTGCCGCGCTGAGTGGCGCGCGGCGCAGGCTTGCGGTGCGCCCAGCCGAACCGCTCGGCGCCTTGGCGGTAACATTCGCGTAGCTCCTTACTGGAAAAGGGCTTGTCGATGTTCTGGTCGCGTTCGGCGTAGTTTTTCAGGCGCAGCTCCAAGGGGTCCATTTGCAGCTTCACGGCCAGCTCGTCCATCGCCGATTCCAGCGCGAAAAGGCCCGTAGCGGCGCCCGGCGCCCGCATATCAAGCGGGCTGTACACGTCCATCCGCCCGAGCAGGTGGCGGAGCTGCACGTTATCGCACTGGTACAGCATCCCCGACCAGTTCACCGTGATCTCGGTGTAATTCTCGAACTGCGACGTTTCCGCCAGCACCTCGTGCCGCACGCCTTGCAGCGTGCCGTCCGCATCAGCCCCAAGCGCGATGCGCTGAATGGCCGCTGGCCGGTGCCCGAAGCTGAACATCTGCTGCCGCGTGAGCGTGACGCGCACCGAGCGTTTCAGCTCCAGCGCCGCCAACACGGCCAAGAAGAGCTGGTACTGCGGCCGCAAGCCCGACCCAAACCCGCCACCCACGAACGGCGAAACCACGCGCGCCTCGTCGGTGCTCAGCCCGAAGACCTTCGTGACGTACTGCTGGCTATTCATGACGCCCTGCGTCTTGTCGTAGATGTTGAGTCTTTGCCCGTCGTTGAGCCATTCCGCGGTGGTCGTGAACAGCTCCATCGGGTTGTGGTGCTCGGCGGAATGCAGGTATTCGGCCTCTACGCGCACGGCCGCTTTTGCGAGGGCTTCCTCGGCCTTCCCGCGTGATTTCGGCTTCTCGTACCCGGTTTTTCCCGTTGGCGCTTCCAGCTCATCCTTCCACTTATCCGACAGCTCCACGTCGGGCGTTTCGGCGTCATACTCAACCCGCACCAACGACGCCCCATACCGCGCCAGCTCGAACGAATCGGCCACTACGAGCGCGATGGGTTGCATCGCAAACTGAATCTCGGCCTTATAGAACGGCCGAAACGGCGAGCCGGTCGGGGTATCATCATCGCGGTACGAGCGGTCGAACCACGGCATGCTCGGCCGGTTTTCGTGACTAAAAACCGCCACCACGCCCGGCACCGCCAGCGCATCAGCAGTGTCGAGCTTCGTGATTTTTCCCTTCGCGATGGCACTGCTCACCACCACCCCATAGAGCAGGTCGGGCACGTTGAACTCGCCGGCGTACTTGGCTTGCCCCATCACTTTCAGCCGCCCATCCACGCGGCTCGCCGGTTGCCCGGTTTGCTTGATGGCGGGGTCGAGGGGGGCGTCGGTGAGGTAGCCGGTCAGGGTGCCGGTGGGCGGGGGCGCGACCGACGAGGTAGACGTTTTTTTCGGGGAAGAGCTCATAGCGCGGAAGGCATTTCGGTGGCTTGCAGCAGCGCCCGCACGATGGTGCGCTTCGCCAGCTCAATTTTGAAGGTGTTATGGCCGAAGCCTTTAGCGTCGCGCAGCACCTGCTCGGCGGCGCGCTCGAACGTGGCGCGGGTGGCGGGCTGACCCTGCATCAGCGCCTCGGCTTCAGCATCGCGCCACGGCTTATGAGCCACCCCGCCAAGTGTGAGCCGCGCGTCGGTAATCACGCCCTGCGCATCCAATTCCAGCGCCGCCGCCACCGACACGAGCGCAAACGCATACGACTGCCGGTCGCGGATTTTGACGTACGCGTAATGGTCGGCGAAGCCCGCCGGGGGTAGGTCGATGGCCGTCACCAGCTCACCGGGGCGCAGGGTGTTGTCGCGCTCCGGCGCGTCGGCGGGCAGGCGGTGGAAGTCGGCGAAGGCGATGCTGCGCTCGCCGTCCGGTCCGCTCACCTGCACCGTGGCGCCGAGGGCCGCGAGGGCCACGCACATATCGCTCGGGTGCGTGGCGATGCAGCTTTCGCTGGTGCCGAGGATGGCGTGAATCCGGTTGTAGCCGTGCAGCGCCGAGCAGCCCGACCCCGGCTCGCGCTTGTTGCACGGCGTGGCGGTGTCGTAGAAATAGTAGCAGCGGGTGCGCTGGAAGAGGTTGCCGCCGTCGGTAGCCATATTCCGGAGCTGCGGCGAGGCGCCCGCCAGAATCGCCCGCGCCAGCAGCGGGTAGCGGGTTTCGACGCGCGCATCGTACGCCGTATCGGCGTTCGTGACGAGCGCGCCGAGGCGCAAGCCGCCGTCGGGCTGCTCTTCAATAGTCGCAAGGGGAAGGCGGTTAAGGTCGATGAGCTGGGTCGGCCGCTCGACGTTTTCCTTCATCAAATCGAGCAGGTTGGTGCCGCCCGCGATGAATTTGGCCGTCGGGTCGGCCGTCAGGGCGCGCACGGCCGCAGGCACGGCATCGGGGCGCTGGTAAGTGAAGCTGTTCATCTGCTAAGAGAATCGGAGGGAGCGAACGGGAAGCGAAAGGCGCGAGGCAGAAGGGAAGCGCCGCGTTACGACGCGGGCGCCGGACGCGGCGTCTGCATCACCTCGGCAATCGCGTCGACGATGTTCGGGTACGCCCCGCAGCGGCAGATATTCCCGCTCATCAGCTCGCGGATATCGTCGGTGGTCCGCACGCGGCCTTCCTGCTGCAACCCCACCGCCGAGCAGATTTGCCCCGGCGTGCAGTAGCCGCACTGAAACGCATCGTGCGCCACGAACGCCGCCTGAAACGGGTGCAGCTCCTCCCCATTCGCCAACCCTTCGATGGTCGTGATTTCGGCGCCGTCCTTCATCACCGCCAGCGTCAGGCACGAGTTGATGCGCTTGCCGTTCACGAGCACCGTACAGGCACCGCACTGGCCGTGGTCGCACCCCTTTTTGGTCCCCGTGAGGTCCAGATAATCGCGTAGCGCATCGAGCAGAGACACCCACGGCGCCACTTCCAGCCGGTGCGCCGTGCCGTTGATAGTAAGCGTAACGGCAGCCGTAGGTGGCGGCAAGGCAGCCGCCTGCACCGGGCGGTTAGGGGAAATGACGTGTTGCGGCATCGCTGGTTCCGGTTTTAGAGGAAACGGAGCAATGCCATACGCCGCCCCGGGCGATGGGTTACTATAAAGCGGCTGAATTTTCTATAAACGAGCGCGGGATTTACGCTGCCCTTCTACCGAATTCCCCGCCCCGGAGGGGCGGGGAGCTTACGTTTCGACACGGTGGGGTTTGCGTTCGACACGGTGGGGTTTGCGTTCGACACGGTGGGGTTTGCGTTCGACACGGTGGGGTTTGCGTTCGACACGGTGGGGTTTGCGCTTGACACGGTGGGGTTTGCGTTCGGCGCGGTGGGGTTTGCGCTTGACACGGTGGGGTTTGCGTTC
>JANNMJ010000214.1:0-38856 GCA_031397815.1 Hymenobacteraceae bacterium | reverse complement strand
CCTTGATCGTTGAAATAGTCGTGCGCGCCACCGAGGAAGCCGAAGAACTCGTCGAAGCCGCGCTTGTGCGGGTGAAACTGCGGCTCCGATCCGAGGTGCCACTTGCCAACGAGGCCGGTAGCATAGCCGGCGGCGTTTAGGCGTGCGGCGATCATCGTTTCGGTCACTGGCAGTCCGCTGCCGGCGGCGCCGGCATTGAATTCGTGGCCGAAGCGGGTTTGATAGCGGCCGGTCATCAGACCCGCGCGGGTGGGCGAGCAATAGGGGCCGGAAACATAGCCATTGGTGCAGCGGACACTGGCCTTCGCGAAAGCGTCCAGGTGCGGCGTGGGAATATCCTGGCAGCCGTGGAATCCTTCGTCGGCGTAGCCCATGTCGTCGCCGACAATGAAAATGATGTTGGGTTTTTTGGTGTCGGCGGCGTTCAGCAGGGAGCAAAAGGAAACGACGGCAGCGAAGAGAAGAACGAGGCGAGGAATCATGGGAGTGGCCCGTTGGGGGAGGTGTGCGAGATTGCGTTGCAACGTAGCGTTTTTGGGGTGGGATTTCCACCAGCCGGCGCCTGGCCAGAGAAAGCACTCACGAGCTGAGGATTCGCAGAGCCAGGACCGCCGCCCTAGACGAACCTGTTGCGGACGTTGACCCGCTAATCCACGTACACGAACTCATTCGTCCGCAACAGCGCGCGGATGAGGCTTTGCCAGGGCTCGGTTCCGAGAGCTTCGGTTTTTGAGAGATACTGCTGGGCGCTGGCTTGCTCGTCGTCGGTGGGCGGCCGACTGAAGCAAAGCTCGTAGGCCAGATTGATTCGGCTAGCATCGTCGGACCGGCTGGAAAGAACGCGGGCCGCGATTCGATTGGCCTGGTCGTGGACGAACGTGTCGTTCAGGAAGTAAAGGGCTTGCAGCGTGGTGGTGCTGCTGCCCGCGCCATTGAGCTGAAGGAAGCCGCCGGCAGCGGCACCGTAACGGTGCTCAACGTCGGTGAAGCGGATACGGAAGTCATTATCCGCAAAGCCATCTCCATCGGCGCCGACGACGCGATTCGCGTCAACGCCTTCCCGAAAGATGCGTTTTTCGTGGCTCAACAGATTGCGCATTACGCCAAGGAAGGCGGTTACGACGTGATCCTGATGGGCAAGGAAAGCATCGATTTCAACGGCTTTCAGGTCCACGGAATGGTGGGCGAGCTGCTTGGCATTCCGACCATCGCGCCGGCCCTCAAGCTCGATATCGCGGGTGATACCGCCACGCTGGAGCGTGAGATTGAAGGCGGCAAAGAAGTAGTGGAGGTGAAGACGCCGTTCGTCGTCTCGTGCCAGCAGCCGATGTGCGAGCCTCGCATCCCGAACATGCGCGGCATCATGGCGGCGCGCACGAAGCCGCTCAAAGTGGTCGAAGCCATCGGCCAAAGCGACCGTACGGCTGTTGCGCAGTTCGCGCTGCCACCGGCGAAGCAAGGCGTCAAGCTCTTCACCGTCGAGCAAGCCGCCGACCTCGTGAAAGCTCTCCGCACCGAAGCCAAAGTCCTTTAATTGGTAACTGGTTTTTAGCTGATAGAGGCCGGTTCTCCTATCAGAACGGCGCTCGAAGCCAAGAATCAAACCCTTTTAACCAACCGCAATGTCCGTCCTAGTAGTAATTGAATGCGATCACGGCGACGTCAAGAAATCGTCGCTTGAAGTGGCTACCTATGGCGCTAAAGTCGCCGCTCAGCTCGGTACCACCGCCACGGCGGTTGCTGTTGGGGAAGTCACGGCCGCCAACCTCGCCAAGCTCGGCGAGCAGGGCATCACGAAAGTGCTGCACGACGCCGATGCCCGCTTGAAGCACTTCGTCAATCTGGCTTACGTGAAGCTCATCGCGGCGGCGGCGCAGCAGGAGAGCGCCAAAGTGCTGGTGCTGGCCAACTCCAACATCGGCGCCACCGTCGGCTCACGCTTGGCGGTGCGGCTGGAAGCCTCGCTGGCGACCAACGCCGTCGAGCTGCCGACCATCAACGGCGCCGCCTTCACAGTGCGGCGCGGGGTGTATTCGGGCAAAGCCTTCGCGGATGTAACGCTGATGGGCGAGCGGAAAATCATCGCCGTCAAGAAGAACTCTATCGAAGCAGAGCACGCGGCGGGCCAGACGGCGGAAGTCGTCTCGTTCACCGCCGCCCTCACCGACGCCGACTTCGCCGACGCGCCGAAGGAAGTGAAAATGGCTTCCACGGAAGGCGGCATTTTGCTGCCGGAAGCTGATAAAGTGGTGTCGGGTGGCCGGGGGATGAAAGGTCCCGAAAACTGGCATCTCATCGAAGACCTCGCGAAAGCTTTGGGCGCGGCTACGGCCTGCTCGAAGCCGGTATCGGACGTCGATTGGCGCCCGCACCACGAGCACGTCGGCCAGACGGGTATCACGGTTTCGCCGAACCTGTACATCGCCTGCGGTATTTCCGGCGCGATTCAGCATTTGGCGGGCGTCAACAGCTCGAAAGTGATCGTGGTCATCAACAAAGACCCCGAAGCGCCATTTTTCAAGGCAGCGGATTACGGCATCGTTGGCGATGTGTTTGAAGTTTTGCCGAAGCTGACGGCCGCTGTAAAAGCGCTCGGCTAAGGCTCGACGGAAACGAAAAAGGGTAAAAAGGAGCGCAAGACCTTCTTTTTACCCTTTTTCATTTTGTTGGCCGACCCCTTTTCCCCTTCTTTCGTAGTACGTTTGCGCGCCACCCCGACCGGCGGGGTGGGCACCGCTTGTTTCCCTTGTGAGAAAGATTCCGCTCGAAATTCTAGGCTTGTCTTCGAGCCAGTCGCAGTCCGGCTCCTTTGCCCTGATTCTGGGTGAGCAGCACGGGAAGCGTCGGCTGCCCATCATCATTGGGATGTTTGAGGCTCAGAGCATTGCGATTCAGATTGAGAAAATCAATCCGAACCGTCCGCTCACCCACGACCTGTTCAAGTCGTTCGCCGAACAGGCGGGACTGAGCGTCGTTGAAATCATTATTTCTGACCTGCGCGAAGGCGTTTTCTTCTCCCGCATCGTCTGCACCGACGGCACCCGCACGTTCGACCTCGACGCCCGGCCGTCCGACGCCATCGCCATCGGCCTGCGCTTCGGCGTGCCGATTTACACGGTGGAGCAAGTGCTGAGCGAAGCCGGTATCATCCTCAGCGACCTCGAATCGGAAACCGACGAAGAGAGCACCGAGGAAGAAACCGACGAGCACGATGAAGACTTCGGCGGTAGCAGCGATGACGACGACGAACCCGCCCCAACGCCCGCCCCGCGCCGCCCCACCAGCGGCGGCCAAGCCTCGACGGATGAGCTGAGCAAGCAGCTTGCCGCCGCCCTTGAGCGCGAAGACTACGAGAAAGCCGCGCAAATTCGCGACGAGCTGAACCGGCGGAATGGGTAGATTTTTCGGCGGCAATCAGCCCTGAAAAGTCAGCCCTGAAAAACCAGCGTCAGTAAGTCAGCCCAATAAAGCAGTAAAGCCGACCGTTCCGATTATCGGACGGTCGGCTTTACCCGTTAATAAAAGGTGCGCGATTCTATTCCACTACGAGGCGCCGCACGGCGGCACCGCTGCGGAGCGAATAAACCCCGGCGGGCAGGCCGCGAAGGTCAATCTGCGCCTTGCCCGGTGCGAGGCGGACGGTGCGCACTACGCGGCCGAGGGCGTCGGTGAGGGTGGCGCTGGTGCCGAGGCTGGCGCCGGAAAGCTGCACAGTTTCGTGGGCGGGGTTCGGCCAGAGGGCGAGGGCTTGGGCGACTTGCTCATCAGTGGTGGACAACACGCGCGAAACGGTGCCCGGGTCGGATAGCTCGGCGAGGAACAAGCGGGTAACGTAACCCTGAGTGGCCGGAATTGCCGAGGTGCCGAGATGGAAGCCATTGCCGTGATAACTGCCCAAGATGTAGGCATTGCCGAGGTCGTCGGCTTCGATTTGGCAGGCGCCAGCGAAAGCATTGGTGCTCGCCAAGCGCCACTTGCGCGTGCCTGAGGCAGCGTCGTAGTTGTAAACCGTTGCGGGAGTAAACGGATACACGGGAAAACCGCCCGGCGTAGTGCCGCAGAAGACGAAGACCTCTGCGGTGATAGAAATAAAGACGTTTCCCCATGAATCGAGGGCTAAGTCGGTGGCCGCTTCCCACATCGGGCCAGCGGCGTAGACACCATCAAAGGGGTTCGCCTCGCGGGTGAGCCACTGGAGCTGGTCGGCGGGGTTGAGCTTGGCGAGGAAAAAGGATTCCGGCCCGCCGCCCATTATAGTGCCCGCGAAATAGGTGTTGCCGTAAGCGTCGATAGCGAGCTGGTTGATTCCTTCCAGCGTCGGGAGGGGCGTTGCGCGAAGCCATTGGCCGGTTGCTGCGTCGAGGCGTGCCACATAAACGCCCGCTGCCAACGACGGCAGATTGCCGAACGTGGCCGTGGTATCTGAAGCTCCCAGCATCAAGAGCTGCCCATTGGAAGGGTCGAGGGCGAGCTTGTGCATATCGCCCGGCGAATTCATAGAGAAAAAGGACTGTCGCAAGGTAAGGTCGCGCCCGACGCCGGGTTGCGTCCACTGCCATTGGCCGCTTGCGCCATCCAGGCGCGCCGTGAACCCCGTGCAACCCCAATAATTCTGCGGCATTGAGCGCCTTAACAGCGTCGACCCCACCTGAAGTGAATCGCCGGAGAAGGAACCCGCTACGACCACATCGCCGCCCGACAGCACAACGGCAGTTTCAATGGCCGACTCGCGCGACGCCGCCACAATCTGCTTTAACCAACGCCATTGGCTGTTACTGGGGCTGTAGCGCGCTATAAACCCGTCGTAAGCGGTGCTACTTAGAGTCTGGGAGCCAGCGTGCAGCGTGCCGTTGTATTGACCCGTAACCAGCACATCGCCAGAGGCCGCATCCAGCGTCAGGTTAGAATGGGAAAGCTCCCCTTCACTGAGCTGCATCAGCGAGGTGGCGCTGAGCCAGTGACCGTTAGTGGCATCGAAGGCGTGCAACGAAAAGCCATTGGGCACGGTAACGCTTCCAAACTGCTGCGCCGAGTCGAGCCGCGTCAATACATACAGGCGGTGGCGGGCCACATCGTGCGTTTGGGCCACCGGCGTTTGGCCGACACCTGCCGAGAATGGAGCTTGCGCCCAACCCCAGCGCCCCGTGCCGGATTGTGCAACAGCCGATAGACTGACGCCTAAAGCAATGGCCGTGAGCGCGGTGCGTAAAGTAAATGTCATAATCTCAGGAGGAAAAAGGAGCGTTGTCTGACGGTCAGTAAAGCTACTGCTATTTTCCCTCTGAACCCAAGAAATTCATTCTTGCGCTGATTCCGGCGATATTCCCGGATCCTAACGGCCCGGCTGACGCTCCATCCCCGCGACGGGGTCGTCGAGGTCGCCGCCTTCGTCTTCGATGCGGCGGGCGGCGCGCATCAGTGAGTTTGAGAAGATAAAATCGTTCAGCTCAGACACGCCGGAGTGCATGATGTTCTCCTTGACGCCATCCCACAGTTTTTTCCCCTTGTGAAGAAAAATAATATGATCGCCGATTTCCATCACCGAGTTCATATCGTGGGTGATGATGACGGTGGTCATATTGTATTCCTGCGTGATTTCGTAGATAAGCTCATCGATTTTAATCGACGTCATCGGGTCGAGGCCCGAGTTTGGCTCATCGCAGAACAGGTACGTGCAGTTGGGGGCGATGGCGCGGGCTACTCCGGCGCGCTTTTTCATCCCGCCGCTGATTTCAGAAGGGCGCTTGTTGGCCGCCTGTTCCAGCCCAACCCGCTTAAGGACTTCCGTAACGCGGTCGCGCCGCTCTCCGATGGTCATTTCGGGCTTGAGCATTTTCAACGGAAATTCGGTGTTCTCGAAAACCGTCATCGAGTCGAAAAGCGCCGCGCCTTGGAACAGCATCCCGATTTGCCGTCGAATATCCTGCTTGATCTGCACCTTGTTATTGGTGAAGACCTTGCCGTCGAAGGTTACGGAGCCGATATCGGGCTTCTGCAACCCCACAATGCACTGAAGCAGCACCGACTTGCCGGTGCCCGACCCGCCGAGGAGGAGGTTCGTCTTGCCGGTCTCGAAAACGCAGTCGATTCCTTTCAGAATCTCAACCCCGTTGAAGGATTTATGGATGTTGTGGACTTCAATCATGGGGCAGAAGGGGAGGAGGACAGACGGCGGTCGCCTCGAATCAGATTCTCAGGTGAGCAGTTTCTTTCTAAACCCGAATCCGAATCAGAGCAAAAGCTGCGCAAGGCCGAAATCGGCGAGCAAAATGGCGATAACTGAGGCTGTAACAGCTTTCGTAGAGGCCGAGCCGACTTCCAGCGCGCCGCCCCGAGTAAAAAACCCTTGATACGACGAAATCGCCGAAACCAGAAAGCCGAACACGAACGCCTTGATGAGCGCGAACACCACGTTGTAGGGGATGAAATCGGTGCGGATGCCTTCCACGTACTGGTCCGGCGTGAGGGCGCCGCTGAGCGAGCCAGCCAAATAGCCGCCGACGATGCCGAGCGTCATCGCAATCACGACGAGGAGCGGGAACGTCACGACGGCGGCGATGATGCGCGGCAGCACCAGATAAGACGCCGAGTTGATGCCCATCACTTCGAGCGCATCAATTTGCTCCGTGACGCGCATCGTGCCGAGCGAACCGGCGATGCTGCTCCCGACTTTCCCGGCGAGGACGATGCTCGTAATCGTGGGCGCGAGCTCCAGAATCGTCATCTCCCGCACCATATACCCGATAACCGAAAACGGAATCAGCGGGTTAGTGAAGTTGTAGGCGATCTGCACGCACGTCACGGCCCCGATGAAAGTCGAGACGATGCTGACGATGAGAATCGAGTCGATCCCGATCAGCATCGCCTCATCCAAGATGCGCGCGCTGACAATCTTAACGCTTTCGGGGCGCGTCACCATGCTTCGCAGGAAGAGGAGGAACGCGCCGAATGTCTTTATCATACTGAGGGAAACAATGGCGACCTTTACGGACAAATCTTCCCAATGGCTGAAATGAGTGCTGCCGCTGAGCAAAAGTATGTGTTGGTAACGGGCGGAACCCGTGGAATCGGTCGGGCAGTGGCGCAGCGGTTCGTGAGCGCGGGCTTCGGCTTGCTCACCTGCGCCCGCTCTGGCGCCGATCTGGACCGCCTTCGCGCCGACCTGACGGCCGAGTTTCCGGCGGCCGATATCCGCACGTTCGTGGCGGATTTGAGTCAGGCGGCGCAAACGGCCGCGTTTGGTGCGTGGGTGACGGCGGCGGGCGTGGTGCCCGATGTGGTGGTCCACAACACGGGCGCCTTCGTGCCGGGCCGCATTCAGGACGAGCCGGAAGGGGCCCTGCGGCAACTGCTCGAAACGAACGTCGCGAGCGCCTACGACCTCACCCGCGCCGTGCTGCCCGCGATGCTAGCGCGGGGCCGGGGCCACCTGTTCACCATCTGCTCCACGGCGAGCATTATGGCGTACCCGGCGGGCGGCTCTTACTGCATTTCGAAATTCGCGCTACTCGGCTTCACCAAAGTGCTGCGCGAAGAGCTGAAAACGAGCGGGCTACGCGTGACCGCCATCCTGCCCGGCGCCACCCTCACCGACTCGTGGGCCGGTTCCGATCTGCCGCCCGAACGCCTCATGCCGCCCGAAGACGTCGCGGAAGCCATCTGGATGGCTTGGACCGCCTCGCCGCGTACGGTGGTGGAGGAGGTGCTGCTGCGCCCGCAGCTTGGGGATTTGCCGTAGGCTCTACTTACTGGAGCCGTGTCCGGCGGGCGTGGGAGTGGTTAGTCGCCGCCACGAATAATCTGTCCTTTATCGTAAGCGCGTAAATCGGTATTCGGCGGGTTGCCGTACCAATACCCATTACCTCGGCCGAAAAGCTCAACGCCGATATTATTGCTGGCGCGAACGTAGAGGTGACTATCGCGATAGCCTTTGACGTAGGCATTTTCCGCCCGAAAATTCTCTGCCCTTAGGAAACCGACGCCCGACGCCGTGGCAATCAGCTCCCGCGTTTGGCCGTGGAGAATGATGTCGCCGTATTCGTAGAGGCCAATCCAGACGTAGGTGCTGCTGATATCGAGGTCGGTATCGCCGATATTGAGCTGGAAGAGAAAGATGGTATCCATTGCCATTCCGGCCCACGCCGAGCGTATAGGCTCCTCGCCCTTATGCAGCACCGTGAACCGCCGGTGAATCGCGGAATCGGGGAGATGAATGGTGACCACGATAGGCCTTTTCTGCGACCGGACGAAATTGCATTTATTCTGATTCCGAATCACCATTTTCCCGTCTTCCAATTCGGTGTTGACTTCCGAAAGCAGGTTGCGCCCGCCGGTCAAATCGGCCCCGAACGGCTGACCATCAGCCGAAAGCACCACTTGCACGTTGTCGTGTACTTCTAAGGTCGAGAAGGCGGGCAGGGGCCGATGTTCGTGCCCGGTACTCCCGGCGGGCTTGAAGCAATCGGGGCGCTCACCCGGCGGGCCGCACGCCATAAAGCCTGCAAACAAAACCAGCGTCAGCCTAGCCCAAACGGCCCACCGTCCAGGCTTTCGGACGGCACGGAACCCTCCAATCTGGCCGTGGCCGAGCGGGTGGGTTTGGAGGAGCTTCCATTTGTGTTCGGTCAGTTCGGGGCGCCGCATACCCAAAATTACGGCCGTATCGCTGCACGCGGCCGGATCCAAAATCGACCGTCCGCCGCTTTCAGCAGACCTCGGCCCGATTATTTCTGAATAGGAAAAGGCGGATGCATTATAGTGAAGTGGAAGCCGCCGCTCTGAAAGTGGAGCGGCGGCATGGTGGTAAGTCTGCTTGGTCGCCTAAAACGGCTGCTGTGGGGCATCGTCGCATATCTTTCCGAACTTTTTACCCACCCTCAAACCCTGCTTTTGCCGCAACTGCTGCGTCAGCGCAGCCGCGGAAGCGCCTTCTCATTCCTTCCTGTGCCCATGTCGACCTCCGGTCTGCCATCCATCGAATACGCGGATCTCTTCCACTCTCTTCCGGGCCTACACCTGCTGCTTGCCCCCGACGGGACGATTCTCGACAACTCCGATGCGCACGTAGCGGCGTCGCTGCTGCCGCGGGCGGAAGCGGTGGGGCGCAACATCTTCGACGCCTACCCCTCAGCGCCGGAAAGCCAGCAAGCCCTGCTCGAATCGCACGATTACGTGCGCCAGTACCTCAAGCCGCACACGATGCCCCTGACCCGGTACGACTTGCAGCGCCCCGCCGAGCAAGGCGGCGGGTATGAGGAGCGCTACTGGCAGATTACCCATTTCCCGCTTTTGGGGCCTGACGGGGAGCTGCGCTTCATCCTCCAGCAACCGCAGGACGTCACCGAGCAGCACAGCGCCGTGCTGCGCCAGCAAGCCGCCGAGCGCGAGCTGATGGAGGCCAAGGGGAAGGCCGATTTTATCCTCGAAAACCTGCCTGTGATGGTCGCGACTACCCCGCCGAGCGGTCCGTCGGATTACTTCAACCGGCGGTGGCGCGAGTTCACGGGCCGAAACCTCGATGAGCTGCTGGAAAACGGTTGGGCCGACACCATTCATCCCGATGACCGGGAGCGCCTGATGCATTGGCGCCAAGAGCAGATGCAATCGCCGACGGAAGCGCAGATTGAGTTCCGGATGCGCCGCCACGACGGCGTGTACCGCTGGATGCTCGCGCACAGCATCTCATATTTCGGCGCCGACGGCGAGCTGCGAATGCGCCTGAGCAGCACCCTCGATATCAACGAGCTGAAAATGGTGGTGGAAGAAATGCTGCAATCGGTGGAGCAGCAGGCGTTGTTGGCCGACCAAACGCAGCAAGCGTTTCGGGCCGCTGAAAACCAGCGCGATACCTTCCACGAGCTGTTCAAGGAAGCGCCCGCGCTCATTGCCATCACGCGTGGCCCGCAGCATAGCTACGAGTTTGTCAATCCGCCGTACCAGCAGCTTTTTGCCGGTCGGAAATTGCTCGGGCGGACCGTTGCCGAAGCCGTGCCGGAAGTGGTTGAGCAGGGCTTCATCGGGATTCTCGACAACGTTTTCGCCTCCGGCGAAACGTATTATGGGCAGGAAGTGCCGATTCAGCTCGAAATTGAGGGCGGCAGCGGTCAGCTGCGCGATACGTACTTTAACTTCATCTACCGGCAGTTCCGTGAGCACGGCCAGCCTGCGGGTATTATGTGCTTTGCGTTCGATGTGACGGAGTATGTGCAGGCACGGCGCGCCGCTGATGGCACTAACCAGCCAACTGCCGGCTAGCCGACTTTACCTTCGCGCCATGCACGCCTACCTCGACCTCGTTCGGCAGATTCTCGCCCACGGCACCGTCAAGACCGACCGTACCGGCACCGGCACCCGCTCCATCTTCGGCCCGCAGATGCGCTTTGATTTGGCGGCGGGCTTTCCGCTCGTGACCACCAAGAAGGTGCACCTCAAGAGCGTGATTCACGAGCTGCTGTGGTTCCTGCGGGGCGATACGAACGTGGCGTATCTGAAGGAAAACGGCGTCAGTATCTGGAACGAGTGGGCCGATGCCGACGGCAATCTCGGGCCGGTTTACGGCCGTCAATGGCGCCGCTGGACGGGACCGGAAGGGCAGGAAATCGATCAGATTGCCGAGATGGTGAAGCTCCTCCGCCAACAACCCGATTCGCGGCGGATGGTGGTGAGCGCGTGGAATGTGGCCGAGCTGCCCGCGATGCGCCTCTCGCCGTGCCACGCGCTGTTTCAGCTCTACGTGGCCGACGGCAAGCTCTCGTGCCAGCTGTATCAGCGGTCAGCGGATGTGTTTTTGGGCGTGCCGTTCAACATCGCTTCCTATGCGCTCCTGACGCTGATGCTCGCGCAAGTGACTGGTCATCAGCCGGGCGAGTTCATCTGGACTGGCGGCGATACGCACCTCTACCTCAACCATCTGGCGCAGGCGGAAGAGCAGCTCGCCCGCGTCCCCCGGCCGCTCCCGACGATGCACTTGAACCCCGACGTGAAGGAAATCGACGATTTCCGGTACGAAGATTTCCGGCTGGAGAATTACGACCCGTGGCCGGCCATTAAAGCGCCGGTGGCGGTGTAGCAACTACAGTTGCGGCGGCTTCTGCCGCCGCCGCCCGTCGCCATTCGGCCCAAGCATACGCGGCCATCCCGACGAAAAGCAGGTACAGGCCGGTGTACCCCCAAAGGCCTTTATAAGCGAAAAGGCCCACGTACAGCACATCGACCAACACCCAAAGCGGCCAGTTGTCGATGATTTTGCGCGTCAGCAAGCCATTCGCCAACACGCTCACCACGGATAGAAAAGCGTCGGAATACGGCACATCGGAGTTCGTCCAGCGGTCGAGGCCGGCGCCCAGCGCGCCTGTGCCCAGCCCAATCGCCAGCAGTAGCCACGCCCACTCGGTAGGCGTCAGCCGCCGAATCGGTAGCTCGCGGACGGGCTGATTCCACGCCCACCAGCCGTAAACGCCCTGCGCGAAAAACAGGATTTGCAGCGCGGCATCAGCATATAAGCGGTTCAGCGAAAACAGCCACCCCGCCGTCACGGCGCCAATCAGCCCGATTGGCCACGTCAGAATATGGCGGCGCACCGAGAACGCCACGGCGCCCAAGTTGGCCACCACCCCTACGGCTTCAAGAATAATCGGGAACGTAAGGGTCACTGAGAGGGGAGATGCGGCGGAAAGTGGCCCGCATATGTGGTGCAAAGGTCAGGTGAAGGGCGTGGTCTGCCATTAAGCAGCCGACCAAAAATAATGACAATATATTTTGTCATTGCGAGGAGGCTTTGCGACGAAGCAATCTTCGTTTGCTCGGTGCGTTGGCTCAGCCGCATCGCCCATCCAACGAGGATTGCCACGTCGTCGCAGAGCCTCCTCCTCGCAATGACAAATTACTTTTCTGATTAAGTATACGTCATCAACGCCTCTACGGCTTGCCTTGCGGTATTGAAACGCGCGTCGGATTTACCGGAAATCACCACGTAGGGCCGATTTGCTTTTTCCAGCCAATGACGCAGGCGGTTGAAATGATGCTCCCGCTGGGCTTGGTCGGGACGGTCGCGGGTGCCGTCGGGCACCCACGGCAGGTCAGGGGCGAGGAGGAGCGTGAGCGGGTAACGGTCGGCGTGAGCGAAGCGGGTGAGGCCCGGCGGCACGTGGTTTTCGCCGAAATAAAGCTCGGCCCACGTAGCGGTGGTGAGGGCGTCGGTATCGCAGAAGAGCAAGCCGTTGGAGAGGGGCGCATAGGCCCGCTCCAGCGCCCGCTGCCCCGCGCCGATGGCGTGCAGGTCGGCAGCGGTATAATCGATATTGGGGCCGTCTTCGAGGTAATCGCGCACGAATTCGGGCACCCAAACGGTGTGAAAATGGGCCGCTAGGGCTGCTGCCAGCGTGGTTTTTCCGCTGGATTCAGCCCCCAATAGTGCCACTTTCGTTACAAAATAAGGGCGAGCTGCGGTCGGAATAAATGCCCAATTCGCCAACGGATTTTCCCGAATCCGCGTCGCCGATATCGGCACGTTCGTGCGCGCTAGGTCGAGGCAGATGGCCGGAATCTGCAAGCGCCGCCCCAGCTCGGCGCCGTAATCTTCAGAAGTGAAAACCACATCCAAATCAGGCCTGCCCGCCACTGAGTGGCAATAACGATGAATCAGCGGTACCCAAATCGCCCAGAAATCGGGCGAGTCTTCAGGCTGCGCGGGTACTTCGTCGGAAACGTGAACGACGCGCACGTTCGGTAGGCGCGCCAGCGTGGCGGCAGCCCACAGATACCGCAACGTGCCGGGAATCGGCTCCCGCAGGAGGGTGCAGACGAGCACGGTAACATAATCAGCGCGGGCGGCGGCTTCGGAAATCAGAAATTCGTGCCCGGCGTGCAGGGGCATAAATTTCCCCAGCACCAGCGCGTGTCGATACGGTTTTATCTCGGATTCCGCAGCCATTAACGGGTGTAGGTAAGCGTGATAAACATATTCGGTGGCGCAAGGACGAAATAATACGGCCGAATACCATCCGTAAATCCCCCGGCGGCGTAGCGCGTGTTGGTTACGTTATAAAACATATACGTGATGCCGAACCGCCCCGGCGCATACCGAATCCCCGCGTCGAGCTGCGTGGCGGCCGGGAGACGGAAGCGGGCGTCGTTGGCATTGCTCAAATACGCCCCCGACCGCATCTGCACGTCGGCGAGGAGCGTAATATGGGATTTGCCGAGGAAAATACGCGGCCCTACGTAGCCCGAAAACACCGGCGTCAGGAGCGGCCGAACGTTGCGGTAGGTCTGTCCGGCGAGCTCGTCGGGATATTCGCGGATGCGGGCGAGGTTGAGGCTCGCGTTCGTGACGATAGTCAGCCAATGAGTGGCGAAAAAGGTCGCCTCCGCTTCCAGACCCCGCCGGTACGAGCGCCCGACGTTGCGCCGCAGCGGCAAGCCCGTAAGCTCGCTGAGCTGCCCGATAGCGGCAATCTCATCGCGGAACTCCATCGCAAAACCGGTCAGACTAGCCGTCACCCTTGACCGCATCAGGCGCACGCCAACCTCGTAATCAATTACTTGCTCGGGCCGAACCCGTTCCAGATTGCCGAGCGAGCTGAGGACGTCGGCCGTCAGGTTGTCGGCCCCCGCGAACAGGTCTGTACGCGTCGGCTCCCGCTGTGTCCGACCAATTGAGGCGAAGGCGGAAAACTGATTTTGCACCCACGTCAGGCCCACTTTCGGGTTGATAAACGTCCAGTCGAGGGTCGGTTCTTCCTTCAGCCCCGCCTGCGCATCCGGCGCATATCGGAACGCCGAATGGCGCACGCCAATATCAGCAAAGGCGCGGAGGCCGTTGTGGGGGTCGGGGCCGAAACGCCATGCGGCTTTAGCGAACGCCGTTTCGCTGCCCCAGTGGCCGGTATTGCGGTATTGCTCCTGCCCGGCGTCGGTGAGGGTGTGCGTGCGAGCGTAGCGTGAGGCGTGGATTCCGGCGGTAAAATCGAGCCTCTCGGCCGTGAGCTGCCACGCGCTGATGACGCCGCCCCATCCCGAGGCGAGGCCGAACGTGAGAAGAGTATCGACGGGGAGTACATCGTAGGCGCCGCGCAGCCGGGTGCCGTAGAGAGTGGTCGTCCAGACGCCGCGCTCGCCGGTCGCGTGGCTCACCGTCAAGCCGACGGTTTGCTGCCGGAAATGATCTTTATTGGCCGCCGCGAGCGGATTATCGCGCCGGTTGCGCGCAATCGCTGAGTCTGATGATGCCACATACGATGCCCCGTTCTGCGCATCACCCGCCAGAAAAAGCAGCCGCACGACGGTCCGTTTCCGCGTCCAGCTCAGCGCGCCTACGCCTGAGCCGCCCTTATGGAAACCGTTCCGCCGGTAGCCGTCGGTCTGCTGATACGTGCCGCGCACCAAGGCCGAAAAACCGCTCGTGGTCGGCCCGGTCCGGTAGCCGACGCTGCCGCGCCCCGTTCCAAACGCGCCGCCCGTCAGCGACCCTTGCAGGTGCGTGCCGCTGCCGTCGGGCTTGGTGGTCAGGAAATTAAGGGAGCCGCCGAGCGGGGCGGTGCCATTCGGCGTCAGGCCGGTGCCGCGCTGAATCTGCACCGACTCAATAAAATCAGCAAAACCCGGCAGATTCACGAAATAAGCGCCCTGGTCTTCCGGCTCATTCAGCGGAATGCCGTCGAGCGTGATATTGAGGCGGGTTTGGTCGATACCGCGCAGCCGGAAATTGGTGTAGCCGAACGGCGACCCCGCTTCCGCATTACTCACCACATTGGGCGTCCGCTGGAGAAAAACCGGCAATTCCTGCCCGCTATACGCCGCTTGCGTCCGAATCAGCTTCACCTCCGCAAACGGCACCGGGTCGAGGGCGGTCGCGCGGGTGGCGCTAATCTCCGCCGCATCGAGCGTCTGCCGGAGCGAGTCGGGTGGGGGAGGAGCAGAAACAGAAGAAGTAGCACTGCGAGCCTGCCTTTGCGCCGCCCCTTGCCCATTGGCAAGTGTTGGTGCAAAGGCGGTCAGCGCCGTCAGAATAAGGCAATAATGAGTGTACGGAATGTGAAAACGCATCGGCGGGAAGGAGCAGCGGCAGGCTCTTTTGGTGGCCCGAAGCTACTGTTTTTCCCGCGTCAACCTGCCTCTGATCGATTCTGCGTCGGAGTTTCAGAAAAAATCTCCTAGTTTCGTCGTCCTGTTTCCGTTCCCCCTTTTTATTGTCGCTTTCTACATGAAAAAGTATCTTGCGTTGCTCGTTGGTGTTCTCTTGCTGACCCTCAATGCCCACGCTCAGAGTTTCTTCACGCCCGGCTTCAAAGCAGCTTGGCCAGCGGCTGAAAAACCTAAGAGCGAAGAATATCAGCTTGATCACGCGGAGTTTCTGACCCGTTACGGCGTCAGTGATACGGCTCGCGCTATCATCAATATGTATTACAAAAAGCGCGGCTCCGCCTTGCTGACGATCCAGATTGCGGCCGTGGTTAGTGCTGCTGCGGGCGCCGTCGCGGGGGCTACGTCGTCGCCATCGTCGTCGTCGTCGTCCAATCCGAATATGCCGAGCAGCAGCCGCGATGTGGAATATGCTGGCTGGGTTTATCCGGCCGTCGGGGTGCCATTCTCCGCGATGGTATTCGGATTGGCAAAAATGGGAGCTTGGAACCGGCTCCAGCTCTACCAAAACCTTCGGCAATACCACGAAAAACGAGTGCTGCCCACCAAAATTCGCCACCGCCTGACAGACTATTTGGCGCGAACTCAAGCGGGCGAGTTTTAAGGAGATTTTTAGGCGATTAACGCGAGTTAAAGCGATGAGCTAAGACTTGCTGAGAATTTTGTCATTGCGAGGAGGAGGCTTTGCGACGACGTGGCAATCCTCGTTTACTCGGCTATGCGGCTGAGCCAACGCGCTCATCCTACGAAGATTGCCGCGTCGCAAAGCCTCCTCGCAATGACAAAATCGGCAAAAATGCCGGACTACATTCAGCCTCAACCGGCCGCTTTTTCCTGAATGACTTTCAGCGCCTTCAGCACGCCCGTACTCGCCGCTTCCTCGAATACCTGCACCCGGCGCGGCAACCCTTCCGGGACGTTTTTATCGACCAAATAAATGCCCGACGTCTGGGGAGCGTAGTGCAGCAGCCCGGCCGCCGGGTAGACCTGCAACGACGTCCCGACGATGAGCAGCGCATCAGCCTGTTCCGTCAAAGTCGCCGCTTCTTCAATAGCGGGCACCTCTTCACCGAACCACACGATATGCGGCCGTAGCTGCCCGCCCGCCGGGCACCAATCGCCCTCGCTGATATCGCCGTCGCACGGAAACACCTGTCCCGTCTTCACCGAGCGGCTCTGGTCGAGCCGCCCGTGCAGGTGCAGTACCCGCGACGATCCCGCGCGCTCGTGCAGCGTATCGACGTTTTGGGTGATGATATGCACCCGCCACCCCGGCGCTTCCTCGAAGCCCGCGAGCGCCCGGTGCGCCGCATTCGGCTCCACGGTTTGCGCTTGGCGTCGGCGCTGATTATAAAAATCGAGCACCAGCGCCGGGTTCCGCCGAAACCCTTCCGGCGAGGCCACATCCTCTACCCGGTGGTTCTCCCAGAGGCCGTTAGAGTCGCGGAAGGTTTGAATCCCGGATTCCGCCGATATACCGGCTCCGGTGAGGACGATGAGGGTTTTGACTGCCACAGGGATCGCAGATTTAGCGGATTTTTTAATTTTTGGATTGGTATTCAAGGTACGACATAGGAAGGTTTTTTGTGGTGATTGTGGCGGTTCCGTAACAAAAAAACTCCCCCTGCCGGTGGGTGCCGACGGGGGGAGTTTTACTTGGTTTTCTCCGGGGTTTCTGACCGCTTATACCGGCTTGGCGGGCGCTTTGGTGCTTCCGGTATCCAGAATAGCGCGAGCGGTTTTGTACTCCTTATAAAGCGCTGGGTCGAGCGTTTGGAAGACCGCCATCGCCAAATCCAGCTCGTAAATCTGCTGCATTTGGGCGCCGTGGACTTCTTCGTACGTCGCGTTCGCATTCTTACGCACATCGAGCAGCGACTGCGTATCCGGCAGCGAGGTCGTGTACTCGTCGAGCGCCGTTTGGGCGGCGGCCAAGTGGACAGCCGTCAGGCCGTTATCTGCCAAATCCGTGGCTTTGGCGGTAGCGGCTTCGAGGATTTTCTTCCCGACCCCCGCTTGCATCTCCGGCCGCAGCGCCCGGAAAGCCGTCCGCCCAATCGTGACCAGCCCGAGAAGGTCGATATCCTTCGCCCGGCTTGCCATCAGCCGCAACGGCCCCATAAACGTCATGATCTGCGTCTGGAACGCCTTCTGCGCGGCTTTGCGCTGCTTCGTGACTTCCCGCGTCTGCACCGACGTCTGCCCGGCCTTGCCCAGAATGGCCGGGTAGCCATCCAGCACATCCTGCGATTCCAGCTTCGCCGTTTTGCTCTGCCCGATCCGGGTCAGATTCGTTTGGAGCCAAGGCGTTAACACGCCCATCATCCGTAATTGATCTTTCTTAAACTTGTGCATATCTGTGAACAGAAAACAATAGGAAGACCATCTTCCCGCAGCAAGTTAGCAACGTTCCCGAATACTGAGCTATTGATGCCGCGCAATCAAAAAAGACTTACGAGAGGCATTTGATCATTTACGATCGACGTTTGACCATTTACGCTCGGCATTTGGTCATTTACGATCGACATCTGACCATTTACGATCGACGTTCGATGACTTACGCTCGATATCTGACGACTTACGGTCGACGTTTGGTCATTTACGATCGACATCTGACCATTTACGATCGACGTTTGATCATTTACGATCGACATCTGACGACTTACGCCTGACACCATGTCATTGTCCGGGTAAAATGGCAGATGTTCTGTTTGTACAGTTGGCTGTACTTGATCTATACAGCGCCTATGGCCAACTGCGTAATCATCTCCGGAGCAATCAGGGGTAGTACAAAGCTTCGCAAAGAAGTGCCGCTTAGGTGACCAAACAACACCCCCCGACTTGTGGCGTAAGCCGTAGAAATAAGCATTTCGCGCAAATTCACGGGGAAACGCATCCAAGCTGGGCCGGTGGCAGTTGGATCAGCATCGAACTGTGCGGTTGCTCCCGTTAGGGTGAAGACGAAAAGCGTGGTCATCTCTATCAAAAGCATCGGGCCGGAGGCCGCTAGCTGGCCGGAAGCGGGTGCCTCTTCAGTCGATAAGGCGGACGTCTGTGCGGCATGTACGCGCAGTCCGAAGGTAAAATGCAGCATTTCGGTAGCCCGCTCAAACTGAGCGCCTACGCTAAAATCAAGCGTTAGCGGGCCAATCGAAGCATTACTGGTAGCGGGCAGGGCCGGAAGGTGGAGGCTTTTTTCCTCCATTGCGGTGAGGGCCACTTCCAGGCGCGATCCGGGGGAGGTGGGGGTCTCAGGCGTAGGCATAGGACGATGGGGGCGCGTCGGCGCGCCATTGAATGGCGGTGGGCATATCAAGCAACAGGGCGGCGGGCGCCGAGGGCTGCGTGGTGGGTGCCGTCACAATAATGGTGGCCGTGGTGCGGGCAATATCACGGGTGCCTTCGTAGCCGCTGAGATAGTCGGCTACATAAGTGTCGATGGGCGTAAACTGAATATTGGGCACTACGCCCACCGCTAGCGAAAGATCAATGAGCTTAGAAAGGCGATGGTCGAAATCCCCGTTCATAATCTGGCTAACGTACCCTTTGGAAACGCCGAGGTGGTCGGCGAGTTGCGTACGGTTCCAGCCACGGGCCAGTCGGAAGCGTTCAACGGTACCGAAAAGCCGATTTTGAAGCTGACTGAGCCAATAGGTACGACTACGGGCGAGTTGATCGAAGGGGCGCATGGGGAAGGAGACGAAGTGAATGGTAGAACGAAATCTCAAATACCTACAGATCAGGCTGAGCGTAAAAGGCAGCTTTCAAGCGTCTCAGTCGGGCAATGTCTTTCGGTTGATCAGTCTTGTTGGCCAGCCCACCCAGTACCACCAACTTTCCCGTGGGCGACTCAAAAAGGTAAAGCCGTAGGTTGCGGGTACGAATCTCAAAATCCGGTACTTGATCACCTCTGTCACGTTTGAGCAGCTTAAACTTCTTCGCAGGCAGCAGCTCGCCCTGCGAGATCATGATCAGCGTATCATCCACGGCGTCCAGCTCATCAGCGTAAGTGCCCGCCGTCCGAATGGTGGTGCAAAAGGCTTCATAGAGGCTTTCACCGTTGACCAGAAGCTGTGCCACTGCCACCGTCCGATGCGGAATCTCGCGTAGCGCCGGGATGTGCTTAACGATGAAGGAGGGCACGAAGTTTAGCTTTCAGTAAACAAAGGTAGTTGGACGGAGCGGATTGTTGGATGCTAGACACCTCTTGAAAATGATAGCTCCTTGCGCCGCGTGTTGACGCAAGAATGGGAGTGGTTTTCAGCACAAAAAGACGGTGCGTCGCCGGTTGAACCGGGTTGAAATTCTGCCCGAAACCGATGTCCGGGTCCGTACATTGGGCGCACTTTCGAATTTTTACTAGCAAATCCACGCGAATGAACTACTGGGTTATCTCTCCTAACGTCAATGCCGGCCCGAATGAAGAAGCTTGGAAGGAAGCATTTTTGACAACCCATAGGGCATTTATCGGGTGGGGGACTGATGCTCAACACGGTTTAACATTCGCAAAAAACATCGAAATTGGTGATATCATTCTTGTAGCCAAAGGCCCAAACTCGAATAAGCGCCTGCTCATTTGTGGCTTGGTCGTCAGTGATGCACAGGGAGAGCATTTGGCTGACACTCCTACTTGGGCACAGAACAGGCGATTGGCTAATGTAGTGGCAACGCAAGATTTGCAGGCTGCTGGCTTAGACTTTACTGATTGTGCTTACCTACGTGCTGGTAGAATACCTGCACTATACGCTCTTTATCCGCAAGCCAATCAAAACGATAAAAGAGTGTGTGACCAGCTTTACCAATTAATCTTGGCAAAATCAAAAGAACAGATGAGAGAAAACATCGCCAATCTCCTCAAAGCCAAACACCAGATCATCCTGCAAGGCCCGCCCGGCACAGGAAAGACGCGTTTATCGAAGCAGTTAGCGGCCGACCTCACCGCCAACGGACGCGGCGAGTCGAAGCTGATTCAGTTTCATCCGGCCTATGCCTACGAAGACTTCGTGCGCGGCATCGTGGCGGAAGTGAAAGATGGAGCCGTGGCCTACACGGTGCAGAATAAAGTGCTGGCCGAGTTTGCAGCTCAAGCAGAGGCGCACTCAGATCAAACTTTCGTACTCATCATCGACGAAATCAACCGCGCTAACCTAGCGGCCGTGCTAGGCGAACTGATCTACGCGCTGGAATATCGTTTCGACAAGAATAAGTCGGAGAGTGAGCGGGAGGCCGATGTCGAAAGCCCCTACGGCATCACCCCGACTGCCGGAGGGCAACCAAACCGCACCCTTCGCTTGCCGACCAACCTGCTCATCATCGGCACGATGAATACCGCCGACCGCTCGGCTGCCAGCCTCGACTACGCCATTCGGCGGCGGTTTGCGTTCGTGGAGGTGGAACCAAGCGAAAGCGCTATTGAAAGCGAGGCCGGTAAAGTGCTTTTTCGCAAGGTGGCGGCGTTGTTCGACGGGCCAAATAGCTGCCTCTCGCCCGAGTTTCGCAAAGAAGATGTGCAGCCCGGTCACAGCTATTTTATGGAAGTAGCAAATGGCCTTTCGCTCGCCGACCGACTTCGGTACGAAATCAAACCGCTGCTGCGTGAGTACCTGCGCGACGGGATTCTGCTGCCCGGCTTTGATAAAGCTACTGAAAAGGCCATTAATGCCCTGAGCGCATGATGCCAGCGCCCGAAAAACTAACGGCTAAGGAACACGGTAATGCGACGGCACCCGCTCATCCGGTAGGGTGGGCGGACTTGCAGAACATTCCGTTCAGGGGCAACCCTGACCGTCCACTATGCTTCAAGCCTTCGGCAACCGGCACTGGGCACGACACGCAAGCCAGCTACTACGTCGGGGGCGATTGGCTGATTCGCTCAGCGCTTTGTGTACAGGTCAGCCCTAAACTGCCCGAAACAGATCACGCCGGAATGCTATTCGCGTGTCTGCGCCATCCATCGGTAGCGCCCCACATAGCGGGCCTGTACACACTCGACTTGGACGCACCCCTGATTCCGGTAGAACGCCAAGACGACCTGCTGACGCCGCTACTGGTCACGCATTTTTTGCAGCTCTTGCAGGCAATTGTTCGCAAGGGGCTGAAAAAGGGCTATGTGCCTGTTGCCAAAGAGCTCCGCGCCCGCGTGAAGGGAAAAGTGGACGTAGCGCGGACGATTCGGCAAGGGGTCTTCAAACAACGGCTACTGAGCACTGCCTGCCAGTACGATGAATTCAGCACAGATATCGCCGAAAACCAGTTTTTGAAACGAGTGCTTCGATTTGTGCAGCGTTTCATAGCCACTTACCCGGCATATCACGGATTGCTAGCTCCCACGCTTGCCTACTGCGTACCGGCCTTCGAGCCTGTTCAAGAGGAAGTGAATGCGCTTGTATTGCGTCAGTCCGGCCGCCAAAATCCACTTTTTGCGGAGTATGCTGAGGCGCTGCGGGTCGGGCAATTGCTGTTGGCACGCTTTGGTTATTCTCTTGACAGCATAGTGCCTGAATCAGCCGATAACAACACGGTGCTGGTCCCTCCGCACTGGGTAGATATGAGCCGGTTGTTTGAATTGCACACGCTAGGGCTACTAAAGGATAAGTTTGGCGAAACAGCCGTCTTGTATGGTAAAGACGAGGTGAAGGGATACGGTGGGGTCATTCCAGACTTCTTGATTCGTACGAAGGATGGTCTGCGGATCATCGCCGATGCGAAGTATAAACCTCTTTATCAAGAACGGAACAGCTACGACGTTGCCGACATCCGGCAAGTCAGCGGTTACGCTCGGGACCGCGAGATTCTGACCAAGCGATTAAAATATTCTGAAGAAGACGTAGAAAAGGTATTGCCACCGTGCTTGATTTTGTATCCAGCAAAAGACTTCGCTTTAGCGGGCAATACCATACGTCTGGCTGACGACTTGATGGCAGAACCACTCCGGGAATACACACAATTTTTCAAAAGCCCGGTGCCGTTGGCTGCCAAGGTCTCGCAACTTTAATCCGACCGGCACACTCACTATTCGATTGAACCTACCCCGCCCGGCTGCAAAAAGCTGCGCGTGCGTGGCGACCAGTGGCGCCTGCGCAAGTGAGTTTACCGCATCATTTGCGAAATCGAAGACGCGGTTCTGCGGGTGTTGCTAGTGTAAATAGGCCATTAAGGACGCATCTACGAATAGGTAGCCTGCCCTACACCGCCGCCACCACCGGCGTCCCGCTCAACCGGCCCTCATTCGGCTCGTCGGATTCGATGAGGCCGTCGCGGAGGCGGATGATGCGGTGGGCGTAGCGGGCGATGTCCTCTTCGTGGGTCACCATGATGATGGTGTTGCCTTGGCGGTAGAGCGCCTCGAAGAGGTCCATAATCTCGTGGCTCGTCTTGGTGTCGAGGTTGCCGGTGGGTTCGTCGGCGAGGAGGATGCTGGGGTCGTTGACGAGGGCGCGGGCGATGGCGACGCGCTGCCGCTGACCACCCGACAGCTCATTCGGGCGGTGACTCGCTCGGTTTTCCAACCCCACGCTCTTGAGCGAGGCCAGTGCCTGCGCCCGACGGTTCGTGCGGTTCAAACCGGCGTACACGAGCGGCAGAGCCACGTTATCGAGGGCCGAGGCGCGGGGTAGGAGGTTGAACGTCTGGAAGACGAAGCCGATTTCCTTGTTCCGAACTTCCGCCAAGGCGTTGTCGGTCATGTTGCTCACGTCTTGGCCGTTGAGCACGTAAGAGCCGCTGGAAGGCGTATCCAAGCAGCCAATCAGGTTCATCAGGGTTGATTTCCCCGACCCAGATGGCCCCATGAATGCCACGTACTCGCCCCGCCGAATGGTGATGGAAACCGACCGGAGCGCGCGAATCTCTTCGGTGCCCATCTGGTAGGCCTTGCCAAGGTCGCGGGTTTCGATGATGACGGGGGCGTCATCGGCTGGGCGGGTGTGGGGTTGGCTGACGGCAGCTCGGAGTGGGGGGACGTTTCCATTCATCACAAAATCAGGGAGTGGCAGGCGTTGCGAAGGGTTGCCTATAAACGACGATTGCGGGGGCAGTTTGCGCGTTTCGTGCTCGAAAGAAAGCCGATTGCCGGGCTGGGCTACTCAAAGCCGCTGGCCCGACGGGCTTCCGTCACGGCGGCGTCGAACTGGGCGTTAAAGGTAACGGCTTCGGCGGGCGGAAGCAGCTCGGCGGCGCGGTCGCGGGCGTCGGTGGCGAAATCCATGAGGCCCGCGCGGATGCTCGCGAAGGCGTACGCCTGCCACAGCGCCGCCGATTGCGGGTTGAATTTCACGCCCGTCAGGAGGGTGTTGTACGCTGCGAGCGGCTCGGCGCGGGGCGGGTGACGGGTGAAGAACTCGGCCGCCGCCAACAGGCCGCGCTCCAGCCACGGCGCCCGGGCGGGTAGGGCCGCGAAGGCGGCAGTGGCGCCTTTTACGTCGTTGCGGGCTTCCGCGAGCGCGCCGCTGATGTACAAATGCCACGCGACGGCGCGGGTGTCACGCGGATTCGGCATCGACTCCAGCAGCTTGCCCGCTTCCGCGATCCGCCCGGTCCGTAGCGCCGCTTCCGCCCGCAGCCACCGGACGGCGGCGGCTTTCGGCGCCAAACTCGTCAGGCGGTAAGCCCGACCAGCTTCCCCGGCTGCCAATGCGCGATTGGCTAGCTCGACCACGGCCACGGCGCGCTCGGCGGGACGGCTGATGGTGGCAGCCAGCGAATCCAGCAGGGCCGGATTGGCCGTGGCGGCGCGCAGCACGATGAAATCGGTTCGAAGGGAATCATCGGTCATCGCCGCCGCCGAGGAGGTGAGAATCAGCTGCAACCGCCGGGCCGTGCGGGTGAGGGCCGGGTCGCCGGAGGTGAACAGCACAGGAATCGCGCTCCGGGCCGAATCGAGCTGACCCGCCCGCGCCAACGCCACCACGCGGTAGAGATACGCCGACTGGTCGCCCCGATTCGCCGCCCTCGAAAGCCATTCCACGGCTTGCGCGGGCTGCTCATCGACGAGCGCCCACAGGCCGAGGATGCGGTATCGGCGTCCGGCTACTTCGCCGTCGGCTCCTTCGGCGCGCTCCAAAAGGGCGCTACGGGAGGCAGAAACCCGACCGCTGGCGCGGAGGCCGAGGGAGCGGATTTCGAGCAAATCAGGCGCCCAAACGGAATTCGCGGGCTGATTGGTGAGGTGCGTAATGGCGGGCAGAAGCGAGGTGTCGCCGATTTGCGTCAGGCGCAGCGCCCGGTGCGCGAGCCACGCGAACGACTCGGCGGTGAGCGAATCGGATAGGTTGCCGATGGGCGGCGCTACGGCCAGTCGGCGACCGGTCACGAGTGCGACCAGCGCCGCATTGGCTTGCGCGGCCAGTGGGTCGGCGTAGTTGACTTGGCGGGCGAGGTCGGTCGCGGCTACGTCGTCGCGCTGCCGGATGAGCCACGCCAGCTCGTTCGTGAGCAAGGGGCCGCGCACGGGCAAGGTGGCGTAGCGGGCGGCTTTCGCGAAGTAATACTTAACCGAATCCGAGAGCGCCGTTCGGCTGTAAAGCGTGCCCAGCAGCAGCGCCGGAACCGGCGAGCGCGGGAACGCCCGGCGGGCTTCGGTGAGGATACGTTGCTGCTCGAAAAAAGCGGTCTCGCTGCTCGCGTAGGACGCCGAGAGGGCGGCGTAGGTCTTCTCGGAAGGAGTGCGTTTCAGTGCCCGGCGGAGGAGATTTTGCTCTAGCTGAAGCTCGTCGTGAGCGTGCGCGAGGGCGGCGCGGCTGGTGTTCGCTTTCTCATCGAACGGCACGTACGCGTCGGCGCGCTGGTAGGTGGCGTCGGCGAGGGCGTCTTCGTGGGCGGCGCGGTAGAGGTCGCCTAAACCGTTGTAGTACGCGGCTTTAAAGAGTCGATTCAGGAAAAATTGCTGTCGCATGAGCACCGACAGAATCCCGACCGCCATCACCGCGTACATCATCAGCAGGGGCAGCCGCTGGGGCTGAAACACCACCCGGTACGCCCGCATCCGCTTTTGCAGAAGCGGTGTGAAGTTGTAAATGATGTACAGAAAGAACGCCCCGCCGCCCATCAGGTGCGTCAGCACGACACCGTCCGTGAACGCTTCGAGCAGTGGGCCGTTGGCGGTCGCGAAGCCGTAGCCGAGCGTGCCGAGCGTGAGCGCCGCGAGCAGCAGGTACAGCGGCAGCATCAACAGGTACGAGATGGCGCGCCCGTATTCCGTTTCGCGCAGCCGAAGCCCAATCAGCCCGCTGATAATCGAGGAAAGCAGGACGAAAAACGCATCCAGAAACGCCCCGCCGAGGGTCACGAAGCCGAACGCATCCAGAAACAGCAGGAGCAGATTGAGGAGGTAAAGGGCCGTCGCGAAGGCGAAAGCACCCAGTCCGCGCCGCCGTGCGGGGGTGTCGGCCTGCCCCGTCAGCCAGAGAATGGCGCGCACGTTTTCGTAGGCCACCCACAGCACCAGCGCCACCACACCGCCGAGGGCGCCCGCCATTCCGTAGCTCGCCAGATGCAGCTGCGTGCGGCCCACGCCGAGCGGACTGCGCCAGAAAATCAGCGCACCGAGGCCGAGGACGAGGGTCGCGAAGAGCACCAATCGGCGCGTCGGCCCGACGCCGGGGTAGAACGCGTGCAGCGTCCAAGCCGGTCCGACGAGGAGCACAACCGAGAGCAGCAGCGCCCCCTGATTCAGCCACGACCCCGCCGGACCAAACGGCGGAAACAAGCCGAGCAAATCGAGATTAAGGGTGCTGAGGAAGAACGTAACCGCCCCCGCCGCCACCAGAAAAGCGCGCCAGCCGAGGCCCGGCAGCACCGTCAGATACCCGATTAGCACCGTGGCGAGGAGCGCCAGAAACCACCCCGCCGCCCACAGATTCACGATGGGCTGCGCCGGGACGAGGATTTGCGTCGCCACGAAACCGGGTTCCAGCACGGGCATCGCCAGTGTGCCGACCCGCACGGAATCAACGGCGACGTCGAGCGGTTGGAGGTCGGTGATGGCTTGCCACGGACGCACGGCGTCGTCGGCGCGGAGGTAGGCGGCGACGCTCAGCCCGAGCGCCACTACAAACGTGATGGCGGCGAGGGCGAGCAGCGGACGAACCGCCGCGGGCCAGCGCCGCCAGAAGGTGAGGATGGAGAAGGAAGAATCGGCGGTTTCCAAATGCAGAATAGTGAGGACGCGCTTCAGAGATTCGGATAGCCTGCGGTAGGGGCGGGCCAGATTGCCCGCCCATCAGCCTGCCCGCGGGCAGCTACGCGGCTACTCGATGACTTTCGGAACGCGGAAATAGTCGGAATCCTTGCGCGGGGCGTTGCGCAGAGCGTCGGCGTGGCCAACGGAATTGTGCGCTTCGTCGGGGCGCATCACGTTGACGTTGTCGGAGAGGTACACGAGCGGCTCGACGCCGGTCGTGTCGATTTCGCGAAGCTTATCCACCCACGCGAGGATCTCGTTGAGGTCGGTGAGCATCTTGGCTTCCCGCGCCGGGTCAAGCTCCAAACGGGATAAATGCGCCAGTTGGCGAAGGGTCGTGAGGTCAGTCATTTTGAGGGAGGGGGTAGGGGGGACAGATGTGAAAGATGTGGGGATGTGAAGGATGTGGGGGTGTGAAGGATGTGTTGATGTGCGTAAGAAAGGCATCGTTGAAATGATTCACATCTCTCACATCCCTTTCAAATCTTTCACATCTCCTATCACATCTCTCCTCAACCTTCGTCTTCTGAAATTACTTTTCCCCGGAACGGAGAATCAGCGGGTTCGGAAGCGGGATCAAGGGCAGATTCGATGATTTCGCGGACTTTGGCGCGCAGCTCCGGGATGTCGGCGATGGTGAGGCCAGTGGTGAAGATGGGCGGATGAAACACTGTCAGGAACCGATGCCGCCGCAGACGCAGCCTTCCCCCCAAATCGGGGAAGAAGCGGTGATTGTAGGGCATCGTGACGGGCACAAGCGGCACTTGCTGCTCGATGGCGAGCCGGAAAGCCCCATCCTTGAACGGCAACAGGTGCTGACCGGGGCGCGGCCCGATACTGCCTTCGGGGAACACGATCAGGTCGCGCCCTGCGAGGAGTGAGCGGGCGCTGTCCACCACTGAGCGTCCCCGGCTGACGGCGCTCCGCCGGTCGACGGTGAGGTACGTGGAGCGGAAGATGCGGCCCCAGAGCGGCACGCGTCCCAGCGCCGCCTTCCCGATGATGTTCGTGTAACCGGGAATGGCGTCGAACAGGACCGGGATATCGATGTAAGAAGAATGATTCGCGCAGAAAATCACCGGTCCGATTCCGCCCGGATGCGGCTCGCCGCGCACTTCAATCGGCGCGAGATACATCCGAAGCTGAAACTTCGACCACAGGCGGTTCAGGCCGTGCAGCCACGGACGGCCCGCCGGGAAACTGCTGAGTAACAGCTGCAACGGCCACGTAATCAGAAACGGAATCAAGAACCACGACACGCACCAGATGGTGTATAACCGATGCCCGATGGTGCGGAACAGCCTACTCATACACGCAAAAGTAGGGGCGGGGCCTTGTAGCCCGCCCGCTACCTGAGTGTATAGTTAGCGCACAGCTAGCGCACCACTTACGCCTCGCGCGCGTCGATGCCGAGGATGGCGGCGGCTTTGAGCAGCGCGCAGACCGAGATGCAATCGGTGATGCGGTCGTCGAGGCACATCCGGACGGCTTCGCGAAGCGGGAGTTTCCAGACGCGCAGGTCTTCGGTTTCTTCCGGTTGGGCGGGGCCGGGCGTGAGGTCTTCGGCCAGAAACACGAACCCTTCTTCGTCGGTGACGGAGTTGGAGGTGTGCAGCCGCGAGAGGCGCGTCCAGCGGGCGGCGGTGAAGCCGGTTTCTTCCAGCAACTCACGTTGCGCCGAGTCAAGCGGGTCGTTCTCATTCGGCCCGCCGCCCATCGGAATCTCCCACGAATACTCTTCCAACGTGTACCGATACTGGCCCACGAGCCACGTATTGCCCTCCGCATCCACCGGCACGATGCCGATTGCCTTGTTCTTGAACGAAACAACGCCGTAAATCCCCGGCCCACCGGCGGGGTTCAGCACTTGGTCTTCGCGGACCGAAATCCAGCGGTTGTCATAAATGGCACGCGAGCTAAGGCGCGTCCACGGGTTCTTTTCCATCAATCAGGCAGTTATCAATTATACATAACGAATGGCAACTCGGGCTTTGCCCGCAGTTGCGAGGCAGTTGTGGAATAGGTTGGATGGCGTTATTCCGCAGTTGCCAGCTTGAGCACGATGCGGCCTTGCGTTTGGCCCTTTAGAATCAGGTCGATGTGGTCGGAAAGCTGCGGGAGGGTGATGTACGATACTAGCGCCGACAGGTCGGGGAGACGCCAAGTAGTGGCGAGGCGGTTCCAAAGCTCGCGCCGGAGGTTGATGTCAGTGGTGCCGGTTTCGATGCCTAACACGTTCACGCCCCGAATCAGAAACGGGTACACGGTGGTGGTGAACTTGTTGTCGGCCACCAGCCCAATCACCGCCACCGACCCTTCCGGCCGACACGCTTTGATGGCCGTGCTGAGCATATTTCCGCCGACGGTATCAATCGCCGCCGCCCACCGGACCGGCAGGAGGGCTTTGCCGGAAGTGTCGTCCACGGCCGCGCGGTCGACTATTTCCGTCGCGCCCAGCTCGCGCAGCAGATCATACGCCGCCGGGGTGCCCGATGCCGCGATGACCTCGTAGCCCGCCCGGCGCAGCAGCGCCACCGCCACGGAACCCACGCCGCCGCTCGCGCCCGTCACCAGCACGGGGCCGTGGCTTGGTTGCAGACCGTTGCGTTCCAGCTTCCAGAGCGAAAGGGCCGCCGTAAGACCGCCAGTGCCCAGAATCATACTCTCGGCGAGGGAAAGCGAGTCGGGGAGGGGGACCACCCACCCGGCCGGAACGCGGATGTACTCGGCGAACCCCCCGGCGGTGTTCATCCCCATATCGAAACTCGTGACCAGCACGCGCTGCCCGACCGTAAACTCCGGCACGCTGCTTTCCGCCACGATGCCCGATGCATCGATGCCCGGCGTGTGCGGAAACTTCCGCGTGATGCCCTTATGGCCGCTCGCCGAAAGGGCATCCTTGTAATTGAGGGCCGAAAACGCGACCCGAATCAGGACGTCGCCCGCGGGCAGCTCGTCGGTGGTGCGCCGAATGAGGTGGCGGCTGAAAGTACCGTCCGCCTCTTCGCGGACTTGAAAGGCGGTAAACTCAATCACGGTTGCGGAGCAGGGGGGAAATGTGGGAGACAAGGATCGGCGCCGAAACACGCCTTTCCCAACGGCGAAGCTACGGGCTGCGGACGGCGCCCGACCTTTGCGCTCCCGTCAAAACCTTCTGCAAAACTCCTGAAAATCGTGCTTCGCTCTTACCATACGTTAGGCCTCGTGGAAGCCGGGCTCGATGAAGCCGGTCGCGGCTGCTTGGCCGGGCCGGTGGTGGCGGCGGCCGTAATCCTGCCGCCCCATTACCAGCACTCCCGCCTCACCGACAGCAAGCTCCTCTCAGCGCGCCAACGCGATGCCCTGCGTCTAGATATCGTCCGCGACGCCGTTTCGTGGGCCGTAGCCGAAGCTTCCGTAGAAGAGATCGAGCGCCATAACATCGCGCAAGCCAGCTATTTAGCGATGCATCGCGCCGTAGAAAGCCTGACCCCCCAACCCGAGCACCTGCTAGTCGACGGTAACCGGTTCCGTCCGTATCCCCTAATTCCGCACACCTGCGTAGTGCGCGGCGATAGTCAATTCCTCGCAATTGCAGCGGCATCCATCCTCGCCAAAACCCACCGCGATGAGCTGATGCACCGCCTTCACGACGCCTTCCCCGCTTACGGCTGGGCGCAAAATGCCGGTTACCCTACCACGCATCACCGCGCCGCCCTCACTGAACACGGCCCGACCGAGCATCACCGGCGGACGTTTCGGTTGGTGTATTAGGGGGAGGATGAGAGTGCGAAAGAAGATACAAGAAGAGGGCAAGCCCCGTTAGGGGCTTTCTTCCGGTAGAACTTTCTCAAAGCGACCCAATGGCAGCCCCGTAGGGGCTACCCTGACGGCTTTTCATTTTACCTAATGATGCGTTTGATCGGGCGGGGGTAGCCCCCTTACGGGGCTGCCGACGGGTGGGAATCGCCTAACCGGGGGCGTTGCCCCCGGCTACCGGAAGGTAGCCCCTAACGGGGCTGCCCAAATGGGAAAATCCTGAAAGACCCCTAGGCCCTACTTCAACTTCAACAACTCCACAAACAAGCTAAACCCATCAACCCCAGTCCCGCCATCGCCAAATTGCTCAAAGGTGAGGGGCTTGACGATGTAACCCGCCACGCCGAGGCGCTGGGCGGTGGCGCGGTCGGTTTCTTCTTCGGAGGTCGTCATGATGAAGACCGTGAGCGCGTTGAGGCGGGCGTCGGCGCGCAGCTCGGCGAGGAACTCCAGCCCGTTCATGCGCGGCATGTTGATGTCGAGGAGGATGACCGTCGGGAGCGGGTCGAGGGCCGGTTGGCTGGGAGTGCCACGTAGCAGGTCCAACCCTTCGCGCCCGTTCCGGGCCTTGTGCAGCGGCACGGTGATTTGCAGCTTGCGCAGCTCACGCTCGACGTTCATCGTGTCGAGCTGATCGTCTTCGACGAGAAGGATACTGGTGCCGGGTTGAGCCATTGGGGGGACTGGAAAAACAACGGCTCGAAGCGCATGATGCAGCTTCGATAGCCTTGTTTCGGGCCGTGAAGTTCGGCGGAAAGGGACAATTAGGCGGAAAGTCGGCGGACCGCTGGGGTATCTAAGCGGCGCCGGACGGAAATTGTTTCAGCTTTCAGGGGGAATAATCAGGCCGATTTTCCCCTTTCGACCACCGGAATCACCTCATCCACGAGCGGCCACGAGAAGGTAAAGGCCGCCCCACGCCCCTCATCCGACGCCACTGTGACCGTGCCGCCCTGCCGCTCGACGATTTTGCGCACGATCGTCAGGCCGATGCCGGTGCTCTCAAAAGAATCGCGCTCTTGCAGAGTCTGGAAAATCTGAAAGATGCGCTCGTGATACTCCGGCGCGATGCCGGGACCGTCGTCGGTAATCGTGAAGACGTGGTGCTGGGTCGTGACGCGCCACGACACCGTCGCCGACCCCGTTTCCGGCTGATGATGATACTTGATGGCATTTGAAAGCAGGTTCTGAAACACCTGCGCCAGTGCCGTGCGGTTGGTGTTCAGCACGGGCAGCTTCGGCGGCAGTCGCACCCGAAAGCCCGGCGGCACCACCAGATCCTCGATGATTTCGGCGAGCATCAGGCTCACGTCCACGCGCTCAATCTTCACGGCGGTGCGCCCTACGCGGGAAAGCGACAGGATGCCGCTGATGAGGTTTTCCATCCGCTGCACCCGGCGGCGCATCAGCTCCAGAAACTCGCGGATGTGCGGCGGGGTGTCGGCGCCCATATCCTCTTCAATCCAGCGGCTCACGCTCTCGATGCCGCGCAGGGGGGCTTTGAGGTCGTGCGAGACGATATACGCGAACTGGTCCAGCTCGCGGTTACGGGCTTCAAGTTGCGCGATGGTGGTCGTCATCCGCTCGGCCATGCGGTCGAGGGACGTGCTCAGCGTGGTTAGCTCATCGCCGACGGTGTCCTGCATCCGGGCGTCGTAATCGCCTTCCGCGAGGCGTTCGGCCCAGCGCACTTGCCGGTTGATTCGGCGGCTCAGGAGCCGAATCAGGTACGTAGCGCCCAAAAGGCCAAAGCCCAGTCCCGTGACTGTGAGCAGGATAGACGTGGTGCGCGTATCGGTGATGGCTTCCGAAAGCTTTTCGTTCTGCGAAGCGCGCCGCCGACTCTCGTGAGCTTCAAACTCCGCGAACTGCTTTCGGACCTTGTCCATCATCCGCTTGCCGGTCAGCTGGCGCGAGAGGTTGCCGTGCGGGAGTCCGGCCAGACCCGAATGACTAGGGTCTTTCCGCAACAGCGCGCGGTTTTCGTAAATCAGCAGCTGACTAAACTTGATCCATTCCCGAAACTGCCGGTCGATGAAGCGCAGGCGCTGCTGCTGCGGCGATTGGTCGCCGATAAGGCTTTGCAGCTCGTCGTGCATATCCATTAGGCGCCGCTGCCCGCTGTAATACGGCTGCAACGTCTCTTCCCGTCCCGTCAGCAGGTACCCCCGAAAACCGGTTTCCATATCCACCATCAGCCGGTAAAGCTGATTCGAGCGGCTCGTCACGTGCTGCGACGACGACACGCGCTGCGAAATCCGCACCACCCGCCGCGAGAGCTGGTAATTCGCAAAGGTGACGGCCACGAACAGCACCGCCAGAAACAGGAAGCCCGCGAGTAATTTGAAAGAAAGCTTCATTCAGTGCGCTTTGCTGCCTTCAACGGCGCAAAGGTGGCATTGTTCGATTAGGAGATTTCGGATGAAAAACGATCTCCCCGCCCCGGAGAGGAAATTGGCGCGTGGCCAGCTTTGTCTCAGAGATGGCGTCAAGAGAACTTCCGTTAGGCGAATCAACACCATCTCTGAGGACAGAGCTGGCCACGGATAGAGCGGTGCTCGGTCTATGTCCGTAGGAGTGCGCCCCTGCCGCCGCGCCTAACCCGCCTTCCTACCTTTGCCGCTCGTCCCGTCGTTCCTTCACGCGCTGCCCTATCAAACGTTTTCTCGGTTCCCTGAGCTTGGCCGTTGTGCTGAATCTGGCCATCAAGCCCGGCTGGATACTGGTCGAGAACGTGGTGCAGAACCAGTTGGGGCACGCCGCTTTCGGCACGTTCACGGCGCTTTATGCGCTGGCGTTGGTGGTGGCGTCGGTCTCGGATTTGGGCCTGACGCAGCACACGACCCGCCGCGTGGCGGCAGAGCCTAGCTTCCTGCCCGATTTTTTTTCCACGCTGCTGCCGCTGAAAGGGTGGTTGTCGGCGGTGTTTTTGGGGTTGATGATTGGTATTGGGTGGGCGCTGGGGTACGATAGCAAGGCGCTCGGCTGGCTGGGACTGATTGGTCTGAGCCTACTCCTGACGCAGTACGCGCAGTTTTTGCGCGGGCCCGTGCAGGGCGCGCAGCGGTTCGGACTGGATGCGGGGCTGTCCGTCCTCGAAAAAGCCCTGCTGCTGGGATTGGTGCTGGCGCTGATTCCGACGGGTGCGCTCTCGCTCGGCACGTATGTGGGCGCGCGGGTGGTAGCGGCGGCCGTTACGTGCGCCGTTTTCTCGGTGGTGGTGGCGCGGCTGCTCGGCGGGTGGGTGTGGCCGCGCCTCAACCGCACGGCCGCGCGCGGTTTGCTGCGCGATTCACTCCCGCTCGCCCTCATCACGCTGCTCTACGGCCTCAACGAGCGCATCGATATGATCATGATCGAGCGCCTCGCGGGACCGCACGAGGCGGGCCTCTACGCCGGAGCCTACCGCTGGACCGACGCCGCCATGATGTACCTCTGGACGGTATTACCGCTATTTTTCGCCCGTTTCGCGCACCTCTCCGCCGACCGTCCTGCCCAAACTGCTCTCTTGAGCGTGGGCCAACGGGTGGCCGCCGCGCCGGTACTATTGGTAGTCGCAGCCGTGCTGATGCGCGGCGAGGTGCTGTTCTGGCAGCTCAGCCACAGCACGCCCGTGGAAGTGCAGCAGATGACGCGCTGCGTACAGATTCTGTTTCTGAACGTGCTGGTTCACGGCTTCTTCGCCATTTACTCGACTCTTCTCACCAGCACCCGCTTCGAGCGGCCCGTCTCGATGCTGGTGGCACTCAGCATTGGCCTGAACGTGGTGCTGAACGCCATTTTTCTGCGGCAATACGGCGCCGTAGCGGGCGCCGCGAATACGCTGGCGTGTGCCGTCATCGTGTCGGGCGGGTACGTGTGGCTCGTTTCACGGCGCGCGGGCGTGGCCGTACCGTGGGGCCATTTAGCGCGACTGGCAGCAGCATTCGGCCTGATTTGCGGCATCTGGTGGGGCCTGAAAACCACTCTCGATAACTGGATAATCGAAGGAGCATTAATGGCGCCTATCTTCCTCGGCATCCTCTTCCTGACCCGCATCATCCGCCTGGATGAACTGCGCAGTTTGCGCCCCACGACACCCGCCGAGTAGGGGATAGAGTAGGAAATTGATTCAAATCGACCCACATCTCCTTCACATCCCCTTCACATCCCCACATCTCTTTCCCATCTCCCCATTGCCCCGCATCGCTGTCAATGTTCGTTTTCTGCTGCCCGGTGGGCAGCTGGAAGGCATCGGGCGCTACACCTTCGAGACGGTGCAGCGGCTCGTGGCGGCGCATCCGGATATCACTTTCGATTTCCTCTTCGACCGGCCCTTTGACCCGCGCTACCAATTCGGGCCGAACGTCGTGCCGCACGTACTCGGGCCACCCGCCCGGCATCCGTTTTTGTGGTGGATTTGGTTCGAAGTAAGCGTGGCGCGGTGGCTGCGCCGGAACCGCCCGGATGCGTTCCTGAGCTTCGACGGTTACACCACGCTCAACACCACGGTGCCGCGCCTGACGGTGATGCACGATCTGGCTTTCGAGCATTTCCCGCAGGGAATTCCGGGTTTGGTGCGGCGGTATTATCAGCATTTCACGCCACGTTATGCGCGGGCATCGGCGGGCGTGGTGGCGGTTTCAGAAGCAACGAAGGCTGATTTGGTGCAGACCTACGGCCTCGATCCCCAGAAAATAACCGTCGCGCCGAATGCGCCCGCCGCGCATTTCCAGCCGCTGGCCGAGGCCGCGCAAGCCGCTGTGCGCGAGCAATACGCGCAGGGCGCGGCGTATTTCCTGTTCGTCGGGGCGCTGCATCCGCGCAAGAACCTGCCGAACCTCTTGCGGGCGTTCGATGCCTTCAAGACCGCCACTGGCTCTGCCACGCAATTAGTGCTCGTGGGGCGTTGGGCGTGGCAAGCCTCCGCCACTGCCGACACTTACGCGGCAATGCAGCACAAAGAGTCGGTCCACCTCACGGGGCGCCTCACCGATGCGGAGCTGGCCCGCCTCTACGGCGCGGCGCGGGCGCTGTGCTACGTGCCGTTTTTCGAGGGTTTCGGGCTGCCGGTGGTAGAGGCCCAAGCTAGCGGCTGCCCGGTGCTGACGTCGGATACGTCGTCGCTGCCCGAAGCGGCTGGCCCCGGCGGGGCGGTCCTCGTCGACCCCGCCAACGTGCCCCAGCTCACCGCCGCCCTCACTTCCCTCGACACTGACCCTGCCTTGCGCGCCGCCCTCGTAGCGAAGGGGTTCGAGCACGTCAAACGGTACGATTGGGCGAGCACCGCCACTAAAATGTGGACGGCTTTGGAAAAGCTGCTGAAAAGCTGAGCCTCTGAACGCCGCCGCTTTTACCGCGCCACTGTCACTTCGCTGACTTTATCGACGGCGTTGAGGCGGATGCGGAGCGTGGGCGGCTCGTTGAAAACGTCGCCGCCGCAGGCCGGGCCGGGGGCCAGTAAGTAGAGGTAAACGCGCTGCCCACGGTCGCCAAGCTCATTGCCGTCCGGGTGACCGAATGCGGCGCTGATTTGCGGCTCCGATAGCCCGAGCAGCAGCGGCCGAATCTTCTCGATATCTTCCAGATGACGGGCGCGGAACCCCGTGCAGCCCCGCCGGTCGGCGCGGAAGGCGGTGGTGTCGAGGCCGGGCAGGTCGGGCGCTTTCGGCTGGCAGCCGAAGGTGAGACACACGAGCAGCAGGAGAGAAGCGGTCAGACGAAGCATCGGCAAGGAAATGAAAAGGAGCGGGTGCGGAGAGCTGTGGCGAGACGAGGTAGCAAAAAAATAAATGCTCATTCAGCCGCCAATCGCACAAAAGTACCCCCTGAGGTTACCACCAACCCCGCGTTTTTCCGTACACGCCCGACCTTCGGTTCTAATTCCCCCCTTCCCCATGAAAAATCTACGGTTCATCGGCGCCATTCTGATTGCGCTGTTTTCCCTCGTTACCTATTACTGCAACCGCTCGACGAACCCCGTGACGGGCGAGGTGCAGCACGTCAACATGACCACCGATCAGGAGATTGCCCTCGGTTTGCAGGCGGCGCCGGAAATGGCGCGGCAGTACGGCGGCCTCTCGCAGGATGCTGATGTGACGGCCCGCGTGAAGGCGATTGGGCAGCAAGTAGTGGCGCAGTCGGACGCGCAGAAATCGCCTTACAAATTCGACTTTCATCTTCTTGCCGACCCTAATACCGTCAACGCCTTTGCGCTGCCCGGTGGGCAGATTTTCATCACGACCGGCTTGCTCAAGAACCTCAAATCGGAGGCAGAGCTGGCGGGCGTGCTCGGGCACGAAGTCGGGCACGTCGTGGGCCGGCATTCGGCGGAGCAGGTGGCTAAATCGCGTCTGACGCAAGGTTTGAGCGGGGCCGCTGCCGTCGCCGCCTACGACCCTGAGCGCCCCAGCACCGCCGCCGCCGCCGCGGGCGCCGCGATGATCGGCAAGCTCATGACCCTGCGTTTCGGCCGCGAAGACGAGTTGGAAGCCGACCGCATGGCCGTCCGCTACACCGCCGAATCCGGCTACGACCCCCGCGCGATGATTGAAGTGATGAAAACCCTCGAACGCGTCGGCGGGTCGGGCAGCGGGCCCGAGTTCATGAAAACGCACCCCAACCCCGGCAACCGCATCGGCGAAATCGAGCACGCCATTCAGGAAGCGTACCCGCAAGGCGTGCCGAGTGAGCTGAAGCTGTAGGGTTTTCTCTTCAAGAACTCCCCGCCCCGGAGTTTGGCAAAGCCCAAGCTGGCGCGCGTTTGGGTCGACCGCAGGTCGACCTAACGCGTGTCTATATGGGGAGTGCGTCTGTGACGCACCGGCGCGGAACGCGACGAACTACGGCCGCTTGGCTACCTCAAACTGGACGCGCCAATCCTACGCAGGTTGTTCGCTTACGCGAACGCGCGTCACAGACGCGCCACCCGGTCAGGCACGCGTTAGCTCGCCCTTCGGTCGACCCAAACGCGCGCCAGCTTTCAGATTGGCTTCAGTAGCTCCGCCACCGGCACCACGACGGTGCCGGGTAGGGGTGTGCCTTGCGGGTCGCCACTACCTTTGTGGCCTTGAAGCACGTATTCGCCCGTCTGCCCCTCAAACGCTGGCTCTTGCAGGGCTTGTTCGGGGCGTTTCTTTTTAGCCTGATGTGGGTGTTGGTGCTGCGTTGGATGGCGCCGCCCGTCACGCTCACGATGATGAGCCGCCGCATCTCCGGCTTCGGCCCCGATACCCTGCACCAGCCGATCAGCTACCAGTTTGTGTCGCTGGATGAGATGGCGCCTGCTGTGCCGCTCGCCCTCATCGCCGCCGAAGACCAGAACTTCCTGACGCATCACGGCTTCGATTTCGATGCGATGTACAAGGCCGCCCAGCGCAACCGCAAGGGGAAGAAGCTTGTCGGTGGCTCGACGATCTCGCAGCAGGTCGCGAAAAACGTGTTTCTGTGGCAGGGACGCTCGTATATCCGCAAGGTGGCGGAAGCCTATTTTACCTTCCTCATCGAGCTGCTTTGGGGGAAGGCGCGCATTATGGAAGTGTATTGCAACGTGGCGGAAACCGGCCCCGGCTTATTCGGGGTAGAAGCGGCGGCGCAGAAATACTTCAAAACTTCTGCTTCGAAACTCACCCGTCAGCAAGCGGCGCTCATCGCGTCGGTGCTCCCGAATCCGAATAAATACTCCGTCAAGCGCCCCGATTGGAAGATTCGGCGGAAAGCCACGCGGGTGCAGCGGAGTATGCGGCAGCTGGGGGGGGATAAGTATGTGGAGGAGCTGCGGTAGGGGAGGCGACGGGGTAGTGCCCGGGGTAGTCGGCGCGGGGCGCGTTAGCCCGGGGTAGTCGGCGCGGGGCGCGTTAGCCCGGGGTAGTCGGCGCAAAGCGCCGCCAACCCCGGGCTGTGGAAAAGAACCCCCTTGGGGTTTGCATTACGCAATCAATCGGGGAACCCCAACGGGGTTCTTTTCCAAAGCCCGGGGTTGATTTCGCAGAAATCTACCCCGGGCCACGCGCCGGGCCACGCGCCGGGCCACGCGCCGGGCCACGCGCCGGGCCACGCGCCGGGCCACGCGCCGGGCCACGCGCGCCATTTTCACCCACACCGCCATCCACCCCCTTTCTTTATTGCTTCGCACCCCCCTTTTATGGCTTCACGTCTCCGTGCTATCGTCAGCGGCTCCATTGGTAATCTGGTGGAATGGTATGACTGGTATGCCTACTCGGCCTTCACGGTCTATTTCGCCCCCTCGTTCTTCCCCGACGACGACCGCACCGTGCAGCTCCTCAAGAGCGCCGGGTTGTTTGCGTTTGGCTTCCTGATTCGGCCCGTCGGCGGGTGGCTGCTGGGGGCTTATTCTGATAAGCACGGGCGCCGTGCCGGGCTGCTGCTGAGCGTGCTGCTGATGGGCGGCGGCTCGCTGATGATTGCCTGTACGCCGAGCTATGCCGTGATTGGGTGGGGCGCCCCGGCATTGCTGCTCCTCGCCCGCCTGCTGCAAGGGCTGAGCGTGGGCGGCGAATACGGCACCTCCGCCACGTACCTGAGCGAAGTGGCCGACGCCGATAACCGAGGGTTTTGGTCGAGCTTTCAGTACGTGACCCTCCTCGGCGGGCAGCTGGTGGCGCTCTTGGTGCTGGTGCTGATGCAAACCGTTTTGACCCCCGTCGAGCTGCGGGCGTGGGGGTGGCGGGTGCCGTTCGTGGTGGGGGCGTTGGCGTGCGGCGACGCGTTCGACACGCGCCGCGAACTTCCGGCTGAAC
>JANNMJ010000177.1:0-10321 GCA_031397815.1 Hymenobacteraceae bacterium | reverse complement strand
GGCCTTGTGCCCGCCCGCGCTGTGGAGCTGTTCGGGCTGTTCGGGCGGGCACAAGGCCCGCCCCTACGTTGGTCGCCAATGGTTCAGGAACGTGGCTTAACCACCGGCACCGGAACGGTGCCGGATACGTTGCGTGTGTCGGTGCAAAAACCGCCCTTACGCCGGCTTGCGGAACACCGCCGCCGTCCAGCTTTCGCGGACGCGGTGCGTCTCGTAAACCAGTCCGGCGGCTTCGGCGGCGGCTTGGATTTGGGGAAGGTCTTCTTCGTAGAAACCGCTGAGGGCGAGCGGGCCGCCAGCCTTCAACACCCGCACGTACGCCGGAATATCTTCGAGGAGCACATTGCGGTTGATGTTCGCCAACACGACATCGAACGGCGCCTCGTTCTTCAATAACTCAGCATCGCCGAGGTGCGCCGTGATGCGGTCGGCGACGTGGTTCTCGGCGGCGTTGTCGCGGGCGTTTTCCACGGTCCACGGCTCGGTGTCGATGGCGATTACTTCCGACGCGCCGCGCAGCACGGCGAAAATGGCCAGAATGCCCGTGCCGCAGCCCATATCGAGGACGCGCTTGCCGTCCTGCGGCAGCGTGAGCTGCGTTTCGAGCATCAGCGCCGTGGTGTTGTGGTGGCCGGTGCCGAACGACATCCGGGGCATAATCACGACGTCATACGTCGCCGTTTCGGGCTTCGGATGAAACGGCGCCCGCACCGAAACCTGCCCGTCGGCGAGCAGCAGCGCTTGGAAATTCTTCTCCCATTCGGCGTTCCAATTCTGGCGGGTAATCACGCGGTGCGTGGCCTGCACGTCGGCCCACTGCTGCGCGTAATGCGCGATGAGGGCGTAGGCGGGGGCTTCGGCGTCGGCGAAGGCGTCTTCGTCGCAGTAGGCGTGAAAGCCGGTGGCGGTTTCCTCGAACGTATCGAAGGGCAAATCACCCAGCTCGGCGATGAGGATTTCGGCCGCGTCGGGCGGGGCGGTAACGGTCAGCTCGATAAAGTCCACGAGGGGGAGCGTAGGGGGGAAATCACCGCCGACAACCGGCGAACGTGCGGGCGGTGGTGTAATGAATCGAAAAGTCGGCCTGTCCGCGCGTGGGGGTCACGAAGACCACGTAATCGGCGAATTCGCGGGTGGGGGTGATGAACCACAGACCCTGCTGGTCGGCGAAGAGCTTGTTTTCCTCGCGGAAGACGTTGAGGTCGGTGAAGGCCTCGTCGGGTTCTTCGTAGGCGATGAACGCGCAGAATGGGCGGTACCGAGGGTCACGCTCCAAATAAACCGCCCCGAAAATCTGGCAAAACTCCACGTCCGCCGGGCGCGCCACCAGCGGAGCCGGTGGGGCGGGCGCAACGGCGAACAGCCAAGCGAAAAGGGACGATAACAGGAGCATCGGGTGGCCGTGAGGGGGCGTTAGAACGATTGAATAATCGTGACGAAATCGCGCGATTTGAGCGCCGCCCCGCCAATCAGTCCGCCGTCAACATCGGGCTGGCTGAAAAGCTCCCGTGCATTTTGCGCGTTGCACGAGCCGCCGTACAGAATCGGCATCGCCTCGGCCTGCGCGGCATCGTACGCCCGCGCCACTTGTTCGCGGATGAAGGCGTGGACTTCCTGCGCCTGCGCGCTGGTAGCCGTGCGGCCCGTGCCGATAGCCCAAACCGGCTCATAGGCAATCACGACCTTCGCAAAATCCTCGTTCGAAAGACCAAAAAGACCGTTTTTCAGCTGCCGCTCCAACACCGAGAACGTGTTCTCCGACTCGCGCTCTTCCAGCGTCTCGCCAATGCAGAAAATCGGCTTCAAACCCGCTTTCAAAGCCGCTTGCAGCTTTTGGGCGAGCAGCTCGTCGGTTTCGCCGTTGTATTGGCGGCGCTCTGAGTGTCCAAGAATCACGTACTCGCACCCCACCGATTGGAGCAGCCCAGCGGCAATCTCGCCCGTGTAAGCGCCGCTTTCCTTTTGATGACAATTCTGCCCGCCGAGCGCCACGCGGCCTTCCAGCAACCGCCCCACGGGCACCAACAGCGGCGCCGGCGGACAAACGATGACCTGCACCGTGCTGGTCGGGGCTTCATCGCGCAGGATTTGCACGATTTCCGACGTCAGCCCTTGTGCGGCGTTCAAGTCGAGATTCATTTTCCAGTTTCCGGCGACAATCTGCGGGCGGGCCATAAGGGGGCGGTTTTCGGGGTGTTGATACTTGGGGTTAGCCCCGCAAAGGTAGCCCGACGCTGCGCGCCTCTTTCGGGCGCCCGATTTGGTCAATACACCATCCGGCTGCCATATTTGGCCCCGATGCTACGCCTCAATCGCCCTACGACCACAACAACTACAACCGCCCCGCCGGGGTTGGAAGTCTGTTGGTAGGCGCTAAAGTCGCTGCCGTTTCGGTCTCCCGCCCCGCCCGCACCTGCATTTCAGGTAGCGGGTTTTTTATTGCCCCTGAAGCAGAATCAGCCGCCAAAGTATCGGCCTAAAAACCAAAAACCGCAAACCAAAAACCACCCTCACATGCACGTTTTAAAATTTGGCGGTACGTCCGTCGGGTCGGCCTCGCGGCTGCTTGGTGTTGTTGATTTGATTGTGGAGCGCGCCGATAGCACGCGGGTCGGGGTGGTGGTTTCGGCGGTGGCGGGGATTACGAACCTGCTGGTTTCCACGATTCCGGCAGCGCTCAGCGGGCTGGAAGTGGCGGAAGTGGCGGCGCCCTTCCGCGAGCGCCACGCCGATATGCTCGCCGACCTGCTCACCGCTGCGCCCGCCCTCGATGGGGCGGCGCTCGCGGCGGTGGTCGATGCGCACACGGCGGAGCTGGAGACGCTCCTGCGCGGCGCCCAGCTCCTGAGCGAGTGCCCGTTGGATGCCCACGCCCGCATTTTGAGCCTCGGCGAGCGCGTGAGCGCCCGGCTGTTGGCGGCGCTGCTGCGCGGCCGGGGTGTGGAAGTCGACCTGCTCGACCCCGGTCATTACATCCGCACGAAAGGCCCGGCCACCGCCGCCGAACCCGTGCTAGCGGCCATCGAAGAGCGGTGCGCGCCGCTGCGCACGAGCGGCGCGAGGGTGCTGCTGCTGCCGGGCTTTATCGGCGCCGACCATCAAACCGACCGCCTCACGCTCCTCGGGCGGAACGGGTCCGACCTGTCCGGCGCCCTTCTCGCCGTGGGTTTGCGGGCGACACGCTGCGAAATCTGGACCGATGTAGACGGCATTTTCTCCGCCGACCCGCGCCTCGTGCCCGACGCGCAGCTCGTGCCCGAAATGAGCTACGAGGAAGCGATGGAGCTGTCGTTCTTCGGCGCCAAAGTCCTTCATCCGCAGACCATTGGCCCCCTCGCCCGCCACCGCATCCCCACTTGGATTCGGAACACCCACAACCCCAAGGCGCCCGGCTCGCTCATCTGCGCGGCGCCTACGCCCACGCCCGAAGGCGGCAACCCCGTGCGCGGCATTACGTGCCTCGAAAACGTGGCGCTCCTCACGGTGGCCGGTTCGGGGATGAAGGGTTTGGTGGGCGTAGCGGCGCGGATTCTGAACACCGTAGCGCGCCGGGGAGCGTCTTTGGTGCTGATTTCGCAGTCGTCGTCGGAGTATGCGCTGAGCTTCGGAATCGCTGAAAATCAAGCTGATGATGTAGCTGCCGCCCTGCAAGAAGAGTTTGCGCTGGAGCTGCAAGCTGCTCTTCTCGACCCGCTCGATGTGCGCCGTCGGCAGGCGGTCATTTGCCTTGTGGGGGAGCCGATGCGGACGCGGCGCGGGGTGGCGGGGACGTTCTTTCAGGCTCTGGCGCACGCGGCGGTCAACATCGCCGCCATTTCGCAAGGCGCTTCCGAGCGCTCCATTTCGGCCGTAATCGACGGCGCCGACAGGCCTCGGGAGCTGCGGGCGGTGCATCAGCAGTTCTTCCAGACGGCGCACCGCATCGAGGTGGTGCTGCTCGGCGTCGGGACGGTCGGCGCGTCGCTCCTCGACCAGCTTCAGCAGCAACAGCCCGCCCTGCTAGCCAGCGGCATCGATGTGCGAGTATGCGCCGTGGCGAACTCGCGGCACTTGCTCCTCAACCCCAACGGCCTGAACCTGACCGATTGGCGCACCCAACTCGCGGCGGCGCCTACTGAGCCGGTCGCGCTCACGCGGCTTCTGGATTATGTGCGCGCTGAGAAGCCGCTGAACCCGGTTTTGGTCGATTGTACGTCGTCGGAAGTGGTGGCTGACTTTTACCTCGCCGCCCTGCGCGGTGGTCTGCACGTGGTCACGGCCAACAAAAAAGCCAATTCGGGAGCCTTAAGTACGTACCGGGCACTGCGCCAGACGGCGGCGGCGCATCGGCGGCGGTTCCAGTACGAAACGAACGTCGGGGCAGGGCTGCCGGTGATTGATACGCTGCAAAACCTCCTCCGCTCCGGCGACCACCTCACCGGGTTCGCGGGGATTCTCTCCGGCTCGCTCTCCTTCATTTTCGGCCTCCTTGAAGACGGCGTAACCTTCTCCGCCGCCGTGACCGAAGCCCGTCGCCGCGGCTTCACCGAACCCGACCCGCGCGACGACCTCTCCGGCCTCGACGTGGCCCGCAAGCTCCTCATCCTCCACCGCGAAGCAGGCGGCGCCCAAGAGCTGGCCGATGTCGAAATCACCTCCATCTTCCCCCCAGATTTCGACGCCACCGGTTCCGTAGAGGAATTTATGCGGAATATCCCCGCGCTCGATTCCTTCTTTCAAAAGAAAATCAAGGCGCTTACTTCGGAAGGAAAAGTGCTGCGTTTCGCAGGCGAAATCACTGCCGAAGGCCACTGCCGCGTCGGCCTAATGGAAGTAGAGAAAGCCCACCCACTAGCTGCCATTCGGGGTGGGGAAAACGCGCTGGCATTCACCACGCGGCGGTATTCGCCGGTGCCGCTCGTCATTCGCGGGTACGGCGCGGGGGCGGAAGTGACCGCCGCCGGAGTCTTTGCCGATGTGCTGCGGGTGGGGTAATTAAACGGATTTTGTCATTGCGAGGAACGAAGCAATCCTCGTTGGTTTGGTGCGCATGCTTGGGTTTGATTTAATCATTGACACGCGTCTCGGAGAGACGCTGCTACATTATGGTCGCTTTCGCTCCTGTTTCGATTGGTAATTTTATTGTCGGCTTCGATGTGCTTGGCGCGGCCCTAACCGCCATTGACGGCGGTCCGCCATTAGGCGATGAAGTGGAGATTCTGCCTGCCGAAACCGGCGACGGCCTCTCCTTCACCCTCGCCGGAACGCACGCGGCGCGGCTGCCCGGCCCGGCAGCGGATAATCTGGCCGTACTGGCTGATGCCGTATTCCACCGCGAGCTGGCCCGGCGGGGCATAGCGCCGCGTGGGCGCAAGCTGACGCTGTTCAAGAACCTGCCCGTCGGGAGCGGACTGGGTTCAAGCGCAACCTCCATCGTGGCGACGCTACGCGCCTTAAATCAATTTTACGGACTGCCTTTTTCCACCGAACAGCTCTTGCCGCTAGCCGCTGAGCTGGAAGGCACCGTCAGCGGCGACCCGATTTACGATAACGTGGCGCCGTGCCTGCTCGGCGGCCTCCAATTGCTGCTCCCCGACGATGAGTTTCGGGCCACTGGCCGCCGCTGTCGTCCGCTGCCGGTGCCGCCCGAATGGCGCTTCGTGGTGCATTACCCCGGCATCGAAGTCTCGACCCGAATGGCGCGCGAAATCCTGCCCACGGCGTGGCGTTTGGGGCAAGCGGTAGCGTTCGGGCAGCGCCTCGCGGCGTTCATCGACGCGCTGCACCGGCACGACGGACCCGCTGCCGCCCGCCTCCTGCGCGATGAGCTAGTGGAGCCGCACCGCGCCCAGCTGGTGCCCGGCTTAGCCGAGGCGCGCACTGCGGCGCTGGCGGCGGGCGCCTTGGCGTTCGGCCTCTCTGGCTCCGGCCCGACGTGCGTGGCATTGGTGGATTCTGCGGAAGCGGCGACGGCCGTTGCTGCGGCCATTGAGGCGGCAATGCCTGTTAATGCGGCCCGGTTTACGCGGGTTTGTCGGATTGCGGATGCCACTCTATAACTAACACACGTCCACCCCATGCGCCTCCACAACCTCCTTCACCCCACCGAAACCGTTACCTTTTCCGAAGCCGTGCGGCGTGGCATAGGCACGGGCGGCGGCCTATTTTTTCCCTCGGAAATCACGCCTTTTGCTGATACAGACGCCCTGCTGTCGCTGCCCTTCGTCGAGCGCTCGATTGAAATCATCGGGCGGCTGCTCGGGGATGAATTTTCGAAAGCCGAAATCACCGAGATCCTGACCGATGCTTTTGCGTTTCCGGCGCCGCTCGTGCCGGTTTCGGAAGGCGTTTTCACGCTGGAGCTTTTTCACGGCCCGACCCTCGCGTTCAAGGATTTCGGTGCCCGGTTTATGGCCCGCACCCTCGGCGTGCTGCGGCGGCGTGCGGCTGATTCGGCCCCGCTGACCATCTTGTCTGCTACGTCCGGTGATACGGGGGCGGCCGTGGCGCACGCGTTTTTCGGGCAGCCGGGCGTGCGGGTGGTGATGCTTTATCCGCAGGGAAAAATCTCGGAATTGCAGGAAAAATTGTTCTGCACGCTCGGCGGGAATATTCTGCCGGTGGCGGTGGAAGGAGATTTCGATACGTGTCAGGCGCTCGTGAAAGCCGCTTTTGCGGATGCTGAGCTGGTGACGCGGTATGGTCTGAACTCGGCGAATTCCATCAATTTCGCCCGCTTGCTCGCGCAGACGCTGTATTATTTTGAAGCCCTCGCGCAGGTGCCGCCGGAGCGCCGCGCCACGACGGTCATCAGCGTGCCGAGCGGCAATTTCGGCGACCTCACCGCCGGGCTGCTCGCGCAGGCGCTGGGGCTGCCGGTCGGCCGGTGGGTCATCGCGACGAACGCGAACGCCACCGTGCCGCGCTACTACCAAACCGGCCAATGGGAAGTGCGCCCCACCATCGCGACCCTCTCCAACGCCATGGACGTCAGCGCGCCGAACAACTGGCCCCGCGTGGCGGCGCTACTAGCGCGCCCCCACCCGCCGCACCTCACCGCCCAAAGCATCTCCGACGACGAAACCCGCGCCGCCCTACGTCACCTCTACACCGATTCCGGTTACCTCAGCGAGCCGCACGGCGCCGTGGCGTGGGCGGCCCTCGCGGCCACGCGCCAACCGCACGAAACGGGCATTTTCCTCGGCACCGCCCACCCCGCCAAGTTTCAGGAGAGCGTCGAAGCCATCCTCAGGATAGCCGTCCCTTTGCCGCCCGCACTGGCTGCCGTCGCGCATCTGCCTATCCTCTCCACCCACCTTCCCGCCGATTTTGAGGCGCTGAAGGGGTTCCTGCGGGAAGTTTTGGCTTAAAATCGAGTACCGGCTTACCGGGCGCTTTACACGGCTTACCGGAGACTTTACCCCGCTTACCAAGCGTCTTACACGGCTTACCGGGCGTCTTACCCCACTTACCGGGCGTTTTGCTAGGCTTACCAACCGCTTTGCTGGACTTACCGGGCGCTTTGCTAGGCTTACCGCCCTTTTCTCAGGGTTGCGGGGAGTTAAGTTTGTTGTCAGCCTGCCGGGGTTTGGGGGCGCTTTATTTCGATATGAGCCACTTCTCTTTTTCTTACCGCGATACCGACCGCGCGCACCTCGCCGCCGATGAGCGGCGCTTGCTGGCGGCGGCTGAGCAGGCCGCGGCCGGGGCTTACGCGCCGTATTCCTCTTTCCGTGTAGGGGCGGCGCTGCTGCTGGAAAACGGCGAAATCCTGACCGGCGCCAACCACGAAAACGCCGCTTTCCCCGTCGGCATCTGCGCCGAGCGCGTGGTGCTGGGGATGCTCGATATGACCGGCCCCGCCGTGCGCGCCATCGCCGTCACCTACGAAACCGACCGTGCCCTCGCGCACGCCCCGCTCTCGCCGTGCGGCCTCTGCCGCCAAAGCCTCCTAGAAGTGCGGGTGCATCAAAACGCCCCCATCCAAGTGCTGATGGCCTGCCCCGATACCGCCATCCCCGTCCGCGTGATTGATGATGCGGCGGCGTTATTGCCGCTGTTTTTTAGTGGGAAGAATTTGTAAAGACTACGCCTATTCACTACCATGATTGAGATTGAGACCAGAAAAGAGTTAGAGCGACTGGCGCAGTTAGTCAAAACCGAGCTCAGCCTAGATTTTGATGTAAAGTCAGTGGAGTTTGTCGAAGGATTTATTGAGCGGAATAGGGGTGCCTTTGTTAAGGGTGAGAGTTCTGGGTTGGTAAATAGTATCGCTGCCTTTTTGGGTAAGTGTATTATAGAGAACTATGGCGGCGATTGGGATATGGATGCTGATAGCAACGCAATTTGTGTTGCTTTCGATGCTGGAAATAAAATATTCCCGTTTGCGAAAGTTGCTAAGCAGTTTGAGAACGGTACTGAAGATTCGGTGCATTCATTTTTTGAGTTAATTCCTCTTGTTTTTAAACTCGAATCGCTGAACTTGACTGGTAAGGACGTCATTGATCAATCATCTGCTCGGGTTGCTGTGGCAAAAAAGTGGTGGAAGTTTTGATAAATTTACTTTTAGAAATGGTATGTCTGGTTCAAGTATTTGAAAATCAGTCGTTAAAAGGGCTGTCAAAGGCAAATAAGGCAACATGAGTTTAGTGTCCGCCAACGAGTTGCTTTCCGGCTTCGATAGCGTCAAAAGCGAAGGCGAGAAATTGCTGTGGGGAGGTAGGCCTAAGTTTGTTCCGTATATTTTAAGAAATTTAATTTCGGGCTTGTTTTTGGCCGTGTTTGGTATAGCTTGGCTGACATTCTCGTTAAACGAAAAAACCGATGATGGAACGTCTCCCGGGCTGTTTGTGGGATTGTTTGGTCTTGTTCCTTTGCTTCAAGGCTTATATTCTTTGCTGAAAAACATCCTTTGCTTTCCTAAAGCTTTGTATAGATTTTCAGAAACAAGGGTGTTGATGAGAAATGGTGTTGGTGGAACAGATTTTAAAAGTATCAACTATGAAAAAATTTCCAACATTGAAGTAGGTGTGAATGTGGTTGAACGAAAGTATAGTGTCGGGACAATTAATTTTTTTAGCGGTCATACGCAAGTTGATGAAGAAGGGGTAGTTACAAAAATTCACGATAGTTGGTACGCTATCGAGAATCCTCACGAGGTTTTCAGGATGGTTCAACATGCCTCAAATGATTCAAAGCGTTTAGCTGCGTTGAAATGATTGACTGCTAAAAACCACAAAAGCCGATAACGAGCAATCCCCCCCGGCTTTCAGGCTTAATCAGCACCTCGTTACCTCGCCCAAATCACCGGCGCACCACCTTAAACGCCATGCCGCCCCCGTGACCCTGCACGATGGCTAGGTCAAGCCAGCACAGCGCGAGGCTTTCGAGTAGCTCGGACTTGTCGGTTCCGCCGAAGTCGAGGCATTCGTTGAAACCGGCGGCGGGGGCGAGCTGGCGGGTGGCTGGTAGCGCCGCTCGCGGGGCGCGGGCGCGGGCCGGTTTGCATCGGCTATGGTCGTTGCTATCATGTATAGTCAGTCGATTGCGGTCATCGGCGGGCTTTTCGTGGCGCATATCCTTAGCTAAGAACACGTTCTGCTATCTAGAATCAACCAAATGCTACCGGGTGAAGCAATTGTACTTGTACGGAAAAATTTAGTATTTGCGGGGGAAGCAAATAGTAACTAGTTTTATGTCGATTCAACTATTGTGTTGAATGTTTTTCACCTAAACCCTTAACTGTTCATCACCCATGAACAAAACACTTCTGCTGGCCAAAGCGGCTCTTTTGATAGTCGCTCTATTGCTGTCTTTCCAACGTGCAGCCGCACAAGGACCGTTTACATGTTCTTCCTTGTACTACATCACAGCAAGCTCCACATCCGCCGCTACCTCTAATACGCAGTTATACCAAGGGGCTATTGGTAGCACAACGCTCATCCCTATTGGCCCAGCAACGGTTTCTTATAACGCAAGCGCCTACAATGAGCTTGATAATTATCTCTATGGAATAGCGGGCGACCAGCTGGTCAGGGTGGCCGATGACGGCTCTGTAACCATACTTGGCACAGTGACCGGCGGCGGCTTTGCTTCCCATCCCAATTGGGTCGTTGCCTGTTTTCTTCCGACCGGCGAGCTGATAATGCGTAATAATGGAGCTGCCACGTCCCCGCTTTTCAAAATAGATATAAGCACCCGCGTTGTCCTCTTCCCCCAAAACGTAGTCAGTCAGAAGTAGAGTTTTGGCGGGTATCTTCCCCCACCCAAACTCAGTTGACTGATGCGTAAAAGCCGATTCAGCGAAGGGCAAATCGTTGCGATCCTTCGCCAGCAGGAACAA
>JANNMJ010000169.1:0-9342 GCA_031397815.1 Hymenobacteraceae bacterium | reverse complement strand
GCCTATAAAAACTGCTAAATCGGGATTTAGCGCCGCAATTTTTTGAACTTCAATCAAATGAGAATATTGCTCATATTTTCCGATAACTAATTGGGCTCGCGAATTTATCGTATCGACCGACCACTCGCCGGGGCGAAGGTGGGCTAGCCGTGCAAAAACCGCCTCCGTGAAATTCGAAACGCTCGATTCGAAAACGGCCCCCGCAGTGTGAGGTGCTAGCTTTTTCCCGGTTTTTGCCCCCCTCTTCATATTTTTTCCCCCCCTTCTGGGGCACTGCGCGGCCCCCGCGGGTCAGTGGCAGGTCAAGAGACCTGCGAATAGGCGACACAGGGCAGAGCCCTGCGTCAAGTCCTTGCCTTACAGATTTATCAGGTACCCCAAAGGGGTTCTATCCTTGAAGCCCGGGGTTGATTTCAAAGAAATCAACCCCGGGCTTTCGCGTGGCGGGTGCCGTGGCCAGCTTTGTTTCAGAGATGACGTTGATTCGCCTATTGACACCATCTCTGGGACAGAGCTGGCCACGCACGTTTGGATTGCGCCGATTGGGGTGGCGGGCCAGAGGCCCGCGAATAGCCCGCACAGGGCATAGCCTTGCGCGATTCGGCTTTGCAGGGCTTTTCGGCGGAGCAGGTTTGTAAAAAATGTTCTAAGCGCTTGCGGAGCCATCAAAGATTCTATCCATTTGACGGACAGTGATTTTTGATTTTCAAAGGGCGATTTCGGGGCTTTGTCCGAATCTAACGCCTTGGCATTGTACAAAAAAACGGGGCGATAGTATCAAGTCTGATAAAAAGCTATCGTGTACTCGAATCAGATTGATATCTTCGCTCCATCAAGCACTGATTTCTCTGGCTCCGCTGAGCTTTGGGAGTCAGTGAAATCACCGGTCTACCCGTCACCTTTCCACTTTTATGTTGAACACTTACCCAGATCCCGGCGTGGTTACATCCGGCTCTGGCCGCTGGTGGCGTACTGCCGCCGCGCTGGCCTGTAGTGCCGTGCTGAGCCTGCTGACGCCGGAGAGCGCCCGCGCGCAGGTGATTCCGTTGTACGGTTTCACCTTCAATACTTCCCCGTATCAGCCCATCACGGGGGGCACCACCTTCGACCCTATCAGCGGCGGCGGTACTGCCGACGACGGGTTTTCGACGGTTCAGACGATTCCGTTCTCGTTCCAGTTTGGGTTCAACTCGTACACCTCGTACGTAGTGAATACGAACGGCTGGATCACGTTCGGACCGGGTTCTACCACGCCGTACGCCAGCCCATTGACCGGCTCGGTGAACCAGATGATCGGGTTCTTCGCGAAGGACTTGCGCTCGGATGGCCTTGCGACGGTTTACTCGTCGATCACGACGGGTACGGCGCCAAACCGCATCCACAAGATTCAGGCGGCCGGTTTCACGCAGTATCAAAACGAAACCGCGACCGGCAACGTGCAGCTGTGGCTGTATGAGGGCGGGAAGATCGAGATGCACTACGGGACGTTCAGCACAAACTGGCTCCCCGGCTCGACGAACGGCGTGCAAGTTGGTTTGCGCGGCAATAGCCTCACCGATGTGCGCGCGCTCACCGGCTCGTGGGGGGCACCTGTAGCCACCACCAATGCCGCCGACGTGCTGCCGAATAACGGCGCCGCCGACACCCCAACCTCTGGGCAGGTGTACATTTTCAACGTTCCGACGGGCGACCTGACGCCGCCGGTGATCGGTAACGTCACGACGACGCCGCTCGGCGGCTCGTGCCTACCATCGGCGCACACCGTGACGGCTAGCCCGACGGACGCTTCCGGCCTGTTCTCGGTGGAATTGCTGTACATCGTCAGTGGCAGCACCACGCCGGTGGTTTTGCCGATGACGCGGACCGGCTCCACGTACTCGGCGACCATTCCGGCGCAGGGTTCCAACGGGGTCACGTATTACATCCGCGCCACCGACAACAGCGCTAACCGGCTGGTGAGCCTGTCGCCGTCGCAATCGTACCGCGATGCTTCGCTGACCATCAACGCGGGCGCCGACCAGACGCGCTACATCGGCGAAAACGCGACCCTGACCGCAAGCACCTCGCTCGGTGGCACCGTCCGGATTACTGAGTTTACGATGTTCTCGGGCGGCACCGGCGCCACGAACCCGTACCCGGGCTATATCGATCCGGGCACGGAAGATCTCATCGAGATCACCAACATGGGCACCGGCCAAGTGGATATTTCGAGCTACGGCTTCGAAGTGCAAGGCGGGGCCGCTGCCCGGACGTACTCGTTCCCGAACGGGACGGTCATTCCGTCGCGCGGGGTGCTGGTGTTGCACATCGGCTCCGGCACCGACGATCCCGGCAGCCTCTATTACCACACGGGCGGCGCCAACGACCAGTTGACGTCCGGCAACGACCAGGCGTTCATCCTGTCGTCGCCGAGCGGGACGGTGGTGGATGCCGTGGTGGCGAATGCGTTCCCGGTGACTCCGCCGGTTACGTCGGCTAACTGGAGCGGCACCGGCGCCCCTAGCCCCCGCAACATTGCCGGGGCCGGGCTGTACGGCGCCGACGTCAACGCCGCGACGAACTGGTCGGATGCGCAGGCTGTGCCGCAGTCTATCGGCACGATCAACTCGGGTCTGCCGACGCTGAACCCATCCGTGGTGCAGTGGACCGGGACGGGCCTGACGGGCACGATCACCGCCAATCCGCTCATTACGCCGACGTATGCCACGGCGGGGATTTACACCTACACGGCGTCGATCACGAGCGGGAGCTGCACGATTACCGACCAAGTGCGCGTAACGGTATTAGCGCCGTCGCCGCCGACGTCGCAGTTCATCGCCGACCGCACTTCGATCAGCGTGAACGACTTCATTCGCCTCATCGACCAATCGACGAACCGGCCGCTGACGTGGCGGTACCGCATCTTCCCGACGTCGGGGTGGCAGTACATCGCCAACTCCACGCCGACCAGCCCCAGCCCGTACGTGCAGTTCACGCAGGGCGGGGTTTACACCGTTCGGCAGACCGTGACGAACGGCGCCGGGCGCGATTCGCTCACCCGCACCAACTACATCAACGTCAGTGCCGCGCCGCGCTACTGCGCCGATCCGAACGCCGCGCCCTGCACGACGGGCTACATCGATGGCGTTTCGATCCTCGGCACCACGCTGCGGAACCGCGGCACGGGCTGCAACAGCGGCGCCAGCGGCTCGGGCTACACCAACTTCCCCGCCCTCGACAGCACCACTGCCACGTTGCGCGCGGGGCTGACGTACAGCATCACCGTGAAGCCATCGGCGGCGGGTGCCGTGGTGGCTTGGATGGATTACAACAGCAACAGCGTTTTCGATTCGGCGGAATTCATTCCGATTGCGCCGCGTCCGAACGTAGCCGGTACGCCCCGGACGTTCCAGTTCACGATTCCGATCACGGCCGTGGCCGGGGAAGTGGGCCTGCGGATTCGGAGCCGCCGCAACGCCGGTATTCTCTACCCGGATGCCTGCACGGCCTTCTTCGATGGAGAAACCGAAGATTATACCCTCACGATGCTGCCGGGCTGCACGCTCGCGACGCCGGTCGTGACGAGCAACGGGCCGCTTTGCGCGGGTCAGGCGCTGACGCTCAACGCCACCAACCTCACGCCCGGCGCTACACTGGCGTGGAGCGGGCCGAACGGCTTCACGTCGTCGGCCACTGCACCGCAGATCGCCAGCACCACGTCGGCCGCGAGCGGGACTTATACGCTGACCATCAGCAAAGACGGCTGCTCGATCAGCGGGTCTACGTCGGTCATCGTCAACACCCCACCGACCGCGCCGACGCTCACCACCAACGGCCCTATCTGCGCCGGTCAGGCGCTGACGCTGACGGCCACGAACCTCTCGCCGGGCGCTACGCTCGCGTGGACCGGTCCGAACAACTTCACCTCGACCAGCGCGACGCCGCAGATTACGGCTGCTTCCGCCGCCGCTACCGGCACCTACACGCTGACCCTGACCCGCGCCGGTTGCTCCGTATTGCGCACCGTGACGGTGGCGGTTACGGCCGCCCCGAACGCCCCGAATGCCACCGGCGGCAGCCGCTGCGGCACCGGCACCGTGGCCCTGACGGCTACCGGCGGTGCCACTGGCGCCATCTACAAGTGGTACTCCTCGGCTACCAGCACCACGGCACTTGCCACGGGCGCTACGTACTCGCCGACCGTGACGGCCACCACGACGTACTACGTCGCCATAGCTAGCGGAAGCTGCGAAAGCCCGCGCACGGCGGTCATCGCGACGGTGACTCCGGCGCCAACCCCTACGGTTACTGCCACCGGCTCGACCACCGTTTGCCAAGGCGACGGCGTGTTGCTGACGGCTGCTAACGGCGGCACGGGTGCTTCGTACCAGTTCTACCGCAACAACCAGCTCATCATCGGCACGTCGGGCACGACGTACACCGCGACCCAATCGGGCACTTACACGGTATCGGCGGGCGCGGGCAATTGCTCGGGCGTCAGCGCTACGGGTGTGGTGGTGACGGTTACGCCAGCTCCGGCGGCTCCGACGGCTCCGACCGTTTCGCGCTGCGGAACCGGTACGGTTACGCTGACGGCTACCGGCGCCCCTACCGGCGGCGGTTACCGGTGGTACGCCACGAGCAGCAGCACCACGGTGCTCGCTTCGACGGCTACTTACGTGACGCCTTCCATCACCAGCGCGGCCACGTATTACGTGAGCACCATCACGTCGACCAGCTGCGAAAGCCCCCGCACCTCGGTGACGGCCGTGGTCAACAGCAACCCGACCCCGACCGTGGCCGCCACCGGCGCCACCACGTTCTGCGATGGCGGCTCTGTGACCCTGACCGCTACCGGCGGAGCGACCGGCGCCACGTACCAGTTCCTGCTCGGCGGGCAAGTGATTCCCGGTGCGACCGGCACGACGTATAGCGCCACCCAAAGCGGCACGTACACCGTGACCGCTGACAACGGCTCCGGCTGCTCGGCTACCAGCACCGCCAGCGTGAGCGTAACCGTGAACCCAGCCGCTTCGGCCGCGTTCGCCTACGCTTCCTCGACGTACTGCCTCAGCGGCACCAACCCAACGCCGAGCCTCACGGGCACGGCGGGCGGCACATTCAGCGTAACCCCCTCGACGGGCTTGGCGCTGAACACCACTACGGGCGCCATCAACCTCGGCGCATCGTCGGCGGGCACTTACGCAGTGACTTACTCGGTCGGCGGACAGTGCCCGGCTACGCTGACGCAGACCGTGACCCTCTCGACGGCTCCGGCAGCGGCGTTTACGTACCCTACCACCGGCACGCGCTGCACCGGCGTAACGGGTACGCTCACGCCTGCCCTCGGCACCGGCGCTTCGGCGGGAACGTTCACCGCGACCCCAACCGGGTTGAGCCTCAATGCTTCCGACGGCAGCATCGACCTAGCTACCTCGCTCCCCGGCACTTACACGATTACGAACAACATCGCCGCCAGCGGCTCGTGCGCGGCGGCTTCGGCCAACGCTTCGCTGACGCTCCTCGCGGCGCCGAACGCGGCGATTGCGGCCGGTGGGCCGACCACGTTCTGCGACGGCGGTTCCGTGACCCTGACCGCCAGCGGCGGCACCAGCTACCTCTGGAGCACCGGCGCTACCAGCGCGAGCATCACCGTCACGCAGGGCGGCAGCTACTCGGTCACGGCGACGAATGCCGCGAGCTGCTCGGCCACCTCGGCTCCGACGACCGTGACCGTGAACCCGACGCCATCGGCTGCCTTCAGCTACGCGGCTTCGACGTACTGCCTCGGCGGTTCTAACCCGGTTCCGACCGTGACGGGCGCCGCGAACGGCACGTTCACAGGCACGGCCGGGCTGTCGATCAACAACGCTACCGGTGAAATCAACCTGACGGCTTCGGCCGCCGGTACTTACACCGTGACGTACTCGACGGGCCTCGGCTCGCCTTGCCCGGCTTCGGCTACGCAGACCGTGACGCTCACGGCCGCACCATCGGCGGTGTTCAGCTACGCGACGACGGTTCCGGCTTGCGCTGGCTCCACCGGCACCCTCCTGCCGACTCTGGCGACGGGAGCCGTGGCGGGCACGTTCTCGGCGACGCCGACCGGCCTGACCATCAACGCCACCACCGGCGAAGTCAACCTCGCCACTTCGGTAGCGGGCACTTACACGGTGACCAACTCGGTGGCGGGCAGCGGTAGCTGCGCGGCGGGTACGGCCACTTCGACCTTGGTCATTGGCGCGCAACCCGTGGCGAGCATCAACGCAGGCGGCCCAGTGAGCTTCTGCGTCGGAGATTCGGTTATTCTGACGGCAGCGGCCGGCGGCGGCACCATCCTGTGGAGCACGGGCGCTTCGACCCCGAGCATCACCGTCCGGCAAGCCGGTTCTTACACCGTGACCGTGACGAACGCGGCCGGTTGCCAAGCCACTTCGGCCCCGGTGGTCACCACCACCACGCCGCGCGCTACGGCCACTTTCGCCTACGACGCCCCGACGTATTGCCTCAACGGCACCACGCCGACGGTGAGCGTGACGGGCACCACGGGCGGCACGTTCTCGGCAACGCCGAGCGGCCTCGCCATCAACGCCACCACCGGCGCCATCAATTTGGCTACCTCTACCGCCGGTACCTACACCGTGACCTACACGGTGAGCGGCACCTGCGGAGCTACGCAAACGCAGACCGTGACCCTGACGGCCCCGGCCATCGCCACGTTCCGCTACACGGCGGCTGGTTGCGCTGGCTCGACCGGCACGCTCACCGCGACGCTCGGCACGGGCGCTACGGCGGGCACGTTCTCGACGCCGTTCAGCGGCCTCGGGCTGAACCCGACGACGGGCGCCATCGACCTGAGCACGAGCCAAGCGGGCACGTACGACGTCATCAACACGCTGGCTGCAAGCGGTGGCTGCGGTGCCGTGACCGATACGGCGCAAGTGACCATCAACGCGCAGCCAGTGGCGGCGTTCACGGGCCTCGCGGCGAACTACTGCGCCGGTGACGGCGCCGTAACCCTGACCGGCACGATTGACGGCGTGGCGGTAACGACCGCAACCGGTTCGTTCACCATCGACGGCATTGCAGCGACGCAGCTCAACCCGACGACGCTCGCACCGGGCGCCCACACCGTGGTGCTGACCGGCACGAACGGGACTTGCACCGGCTCGACCTCGTTCGTGGTGAACATCACCGCTACGCCATTGGCGCCGACCATCACGCAGGCGCCGGCGGGCGGTTTCGTGGTGCTCACGTCGTCGGCGACCACGGGCAACCTGTGGTACTTCAACGGCACGCCGATTCCCGGCGCGCTCGGCGTCACGTACACCGTGACGGCAGCGGCGCTGAACGGAGCTTACACGGTGGTTTCGACGGTGAACGGCTGCGTCTCGCCGGTTTCGGCGCCGATGTCGGTTACGGTGACGGGGATTGCCCACGCGCAGGCGTTGGCGCTGCCGGTCACGGTCTTCCCGAACCCAACCCTCGACGGGATGGTGACGGTGGAGATGCCGGTTTCGACCGCCGCCACGCCACTCACGGTGTACGACATCACGGGTCGGCCGGTCTTCACGTCGGTCATTCCGGCGAACGAAACCCGCGCCTCCCTAGACCTGCACCACCTGCCAACGGGCGTGTACTTGGTCCGCCTGCAAACGGCGGAAGGGTCGGTCGTGAAGCGTCTGGTGCGCGACTAGCCGCTGCGGCTGTTTCGCTCTGAAACTAAAACGCCCCGCTGGTCTGATGACCGGCGAGGCGTTTTTGGTTTTGGGGGGATGGAGCGTAGCCAGCTCTGTCCCAGAGATGGTGTTGATTCGCTGTATTGACGCCATCTCCCTGTAGCCGGCTCTGTCCCAGAGACGGTGTTGATTCGCCTATTGACGTCCTCGTGCTGTCTTTTTGACGCCATCTCTGGGACAGAGCTGGCCACGCGCGCTCACCGCAAGTCCGCCAGAAGCCCGCCATAAGCCCGGGGTAGCCTTCGGCAACCCCGGGCTTCAAGGATGAAACCCCTTCGGGGTACACCAGATGGTTATGGTTGCGTGAACCCATAATCGGTGGAAAAACAGCGGGTTACCATCCACCGAAAATTGCACCCATATACGAAACCTTCATACACGGCGTTTGCCGCTTGTCCGCCGGTTTGGCGGTTCCTTCTCATCGGCGTTTCTGCGCTTCTTTTTGTTTCGATATGGCTACTGAACGTCCGCAAACGCTGGGTGAGGAAATCGCGAACAGCATCACGCACGGTCTGGGATTGGCGTTGAGCCTTGGGGCGCTGCCGCTGCTGCTACTGGCCGCGCTGAGCGCGCACGATACGTGGCGCACGGTGGCGGCGGTGGTCTATGCTACCACGCTCGTGCTGCTCTACGGCGCCTCGACGTTTTACCACGCCTTGCCGGGGGCGCGCACCAAAGAGGTGTTTCAGCGCCTCGACCACGCCGCCATTTACCTGCTGATTGCGGGCACGTACACGCCGTTCGTGTTGGTGCCGTTGCGCGGCACCGCCGGCTGGATTCTGTTCGGCATCGTCTGGACGCTCGCCATTCTCGGAGTGACGGTGAAGGGGGTGTTTGGCGCCCAACGGCTCAAGCGCCTCTCGACCATCGTGTACGTGCTGATGGGGTGGCTGGTGATTGGCGCCCTCAAGCCGCTGATTGCGGCCGTGCCGAGCGCCGGGCTGTGGCTGCTCATCGCGGGTGGGGCGTTTTACACGCTCGGCGTCGTTTTCTTCGTTTGGGAGCGCCTGAAATACAGTCACGCCATTTGGCACTTGTTCGTGCTGGGCGGTAGTGTGGCGCACTTCTGCGCCGTGTATTGGTACGTGCTGCCGCTGAGCGGGGCGGGGAGGCTGTAGGAGGTTGTCGGGCTGAGGGTCTTCGAGAATGTCATCGTCCTTGACAAGAAAGCCCTGTAGAGCGCAAACCGCGCTACCGGAGACGAATACCCCACCCCCTTGGGGGCGGGGTGGGGAATGCGGTTACGGCAGGGCGGCTCCGGAAAAAGGCGGTTGGCGCGCCCAGCCACATGCGGGCGGGCACAAGGCCGCGCCCCTACAGATGTTCGTGGTTAGCTCGACCTGCGGTCGACCGAAACGCGCGCCAGCGAGAGATTTGTGGCTTAGCAACGGCGGCTAAGCACACGCAAAGTTGGCTGTCCCCTACCCCGGCCCTGCGGGGAGGGGAGTTTTGCCTGTGCTACCGCACCAGCTTCTTGGTCACCGTCCGCCCGTCGGGCCACGTCAGGCGCAGGCCGTATAGCCCGGCGGGTTGATGGCTTAGGTCGAGCCGCGTTTCGGGGCCGGTGGCGGGGCCTTGCCACACCAAGCGCCCTACCGCGTCGGTGACGGTGAGGTGGGCGTTG
>JANNMJ010000155.1:0-4387 GCA_031397815.1 Hymenobacteraceae bacterium | reverse complement strand
CATTTCCTGGGCGCGCCGCGCCAGCTTGCCGCGAATTTCGTATTTCACGTTAGCAAGGCCGGAGCTGGGACGAATGGTTTGCGCGGTCATAGCGGCACCGAAGGCTTAATAAAAATCAGGGAATTAGGGTCTGTTGACACTTAGCGCATCGCTGCGTTGGAGCCCCAGAAAGCGCCAGGCTAGGCGCGAGGAAACCCGGTCAGGATAGCCTCACCTTCACCTTCCCCGACCTCAACGGCCGACCCGTATCGACCCGCGACCCGCGCTTTCGCGGCAAAGTGGTCATCGTGCAGCTCCTCGGCACATGGTGCCCTAACTGCATGGACGAAACCGCATACCTCGCGCCCTTCTACCGCGCCCACCGCGCCGAAGGCCTGGAGCTGATCGGCCTCGCCTACGAGCGCACCCGCGATACGGCCACCGTGCATCCGCGCCTCCGCCGCCTCGCCAAGCGTTACGGAATGGAATACCCCATCCTCCTCGCCGGTATCGCGAGCAGCGATTCCGCCGCCGCCTCTCTGCCCCAGCTCCGCGACGTAAAAGCCTTCCCCACCACCATCTTCATCGGCCGCGACGGTCGCGTCCGGCGCGTCCACACCGGTTTCAGCGGTCCCGGCACCGGGAAATATTATGAGGAGTGGAAACGTGAGTTTGATGCGCTGGTGAAAGAGATGCTGGCCGAGCGCGCCGGGTAAAGTGTGGTGTGGGGCGGGACGGTGCCCGTTGCCGGGGACCGCGGTAGCCCCGTTAGCCCGGGGTAGTCGGCGCAAAGCGCCGCCAACCCCCGGGCTGTGGAGAACAACCCCGTTGGGGTTCGCATTGTGCATAGAATCGGGTAACCCCAACGGGGTTCTTCTCCAAAGCCCGGGGTTGATTTCGCAGAAATCTACCCCGGGCTAACGCGCTCTACCTCGGGCTAACGCGCTCTACCTCGGGCTAACGCGCTCTACCTCGGGCTAACGCGCTCTACCCCGGGCTAACGCGCGCTGCCCGCGCCAACAGCCCTACGCAGCAAGCAAAAAGGGTCAGCGCCACCAATGGCGCTGACCCTTTTCTGATACAGTTAAAGGACAGGCGGCGCACGCCGCGCCCCCTTACCCAATATTATCGCTAGTAGCCTTCGCCGACACGAACTCGCGGTTCAGGATGGCGATGTTTTCCAGCGAAATACCCACCGGGCACTCCGCCGCGCACGAACCGATGTTCGAGCAGGCGCCGAAGCCTTCGATGTCCATCTGCGCGACCATATTCTCGACGCGCGTCTTGCGTTCCAACTGGCCCTGCGGCAACAGCGCAAGCTGCGCCACCTTCGCCGAAGTAAACAGCATCGCCGACGAGTTCGGGCACGCTGCCACGCACGCGCCGCAGCCGATGCAGGTAGCAGCGCTCATCGCCCGGTCGGCGATGGTTTTGGGGATGGCGATCTCGTTACCGTCCGGCGTACCGCCCGTGTTCACGCTCACGTACCCGCCCGCCTGAATGATGCGGTCGAGGGCCGAACGGTCGACGCTAAGGTCTTTGTGCGCCGGGAAAGCGGCCGAACGCCACGGCTCCACCGTAATGGTATCGCCGGTGGAGAACTTCCGCATGTGAAGCTGGCACGACGTGGTGCCCTGCTCCGGCCCGTGCGCGCGGCCGTTGATGAAGAGGTTGCACGACCCGCAGATGCCTTCCCGACAGTCGTGGTCGAACGCAATCGGCTCCTCGCCTTTGCGCAGCAGATTCTCGTTGAGCACATCGAGCATCTCCAGAAACGACATATCCGGCGAGATGCCCTTCACGGGATACTCCACGAGAGCGCCCTGAGCGTCGCGGGATTTCTGGCGCCACACGCGCAGCGTGAGGTCGAGCGGTTGAGCGTTAGGATTAGAACCGGCCATGGGTGGGGTAATTAATAATTAGTAATTAATAATTAACAATTAGGGCGCCCGTTTGCCTTTCGGCGAGTGAGGCGACAATCAAGAACCGGAAGGAGATAGCGCGACAAAAGCCGCGTCTCCCCAATTCTTAATTCTTAATTGTTAATTATTAATTAATTACTTGTAAGAGCGCTGCGTGAGTTTCACGTTCTCGAACACCAGCTCTTCCTTGTGCAGGACTTCGGGCTGATTATCGCCGCGGAATTCCCACGCGGCTACGTAGGCGTAATTGTCGTCGTCGCGGAGAGCTTCGCCTTCTTCGGTCTGATACTCTTCGCGGAAGTGACCGCCGCAGCTTTCGTTACGGCTGAGTGCATCGTCGACCATCAGCTCGCCGAGCTCCAGGAAGTCGGCCACGCGACCGGCTTTCTCCAGCGTCTGGTTCATCTCGGCGCCGGAACCGACGACGCGCACATCGCGCCAGAATTCGGCGCGGAGCTTCGAGATTTCGGCCTTCGCGTGGCGTAGGCCCTTCTCGTTACGCGCCATTCCGCAGTATTCCCACATCAAATGGCCGAGGGCTTTGTGGAAGTCATCGACGGTGCGGGTGCCGTTGATGCTCAGCAGCCGCTCGGTGCGGGCTTTTACGTCGGCTTCGGTTTGCTTGAAGGCCTCGTGGGTGGTAGCAATCGGGGCGCCGGGGATGCGCGCCAGATAATCACCGATGGTGTAAGGCACCACGAAGTAGCCGTCGGCGAGCCCTTGCATCAGCGCGGAAGCACCGAGGCGGTTGGCGCCGTGGTCGGAGAAGTTGGCTTCGCCGAGCGCGTACAGGCCGGGGACGGTGGTCATCAGGTTGTAATCGACCCACAGGCCGCCCATCGTGTAGTGCACGGCGGGGTAAATCCGCATCGGCACTTCGTAGGGGTTGTCGCCGGTGATCTTTTCGTACATCTCGAAGAGGTTGCCGTACTTCTGGCTCACCCGCTCCATACCGTCGCGCTTGATAGCGTCGGCAAAGTCGAGGTACACGGCGAGGCCCGTTGAGCCGACGCCACGGCCTTCGTCGCACGCCAGCTTGGCGTTCCGCGAAGCCACGTCGCGCGGGACGAGGTTACCGAAGGCGGGGTACTTGCGTTCGAGGAAATAGTCGCGCTCTTCTTCGGGAATCTGCCGAGCGTCGCGCTTATCGCCTTTCGCCTTTGGCACCCACACGCGGCCGTCGTTCCGCAGCGACTCCGACATCAGCGTCAGCTTCGACTGATAATCGCCCGACACCGGGATGCACGTCGGGTGAATCTGCGTGAAGCACGGGTTCGCCATCAGGGCGCCGCGCTTGTGGGCGCGCCACGCGGCGGTCACGTTCGAGTTCATCGCGTTCGTGCTCAGGTAGAACACGTTGCCGTAGCCGCCCGTGCAGAGGAGCACCGCGTGCCCGGCGTGCGACGCAATCTCGCCGGTGATCAGGTTGCGCGTCACGATCCCGCGCGCCCGGCCATCAACGGTCACCACGTCGAGCATCTCGTGCCGTGGGTACATCTTGACTTTGCCGTAGGCGATTTGCCGCGAGAGCGCCGAGTAAGCGCCGAGCAGCAATTGCTGTCCCGTTTGGCCACGGGCGTAGAACGTGCGGCTCACCTGCGCGCCGCCGAACGAGCGGTTGGCGAGCAAGCCGCCGTATTCGCGGGCAAACGGCACGCCTTGCGCCACGCACTGGTCGATGATATCGACCGATACCTGCGCCAAGCGGTAGACGTTGGCTTCGCGGGCACGATAGTCGCCGCCTTTGATGGTATCGTAGAACAGGCGGTGAACGGAGTCGCCGTCGTTCTGATAGTTTTTGGCAGCGTTGATGCCCCCCTGCGCCGCGATGGAGTGCGCCCGGCGCGGTGAATCGTGGAAGGTGAAGCACTTCACGTTGTAGCCCAGCTCAGCGAGCGTGGCAGCAGCGGAAGCACCAGCCAGCCCCGAGCCGACGACGATCACGTCGTACTTACGCTTATTGGCAGGGTTGACGAGCTTGACGTTGAACTTGTGGGAGTCCCACTTTTCGGCCAACGGCCCCTCGGGGGCTTTTGATTCGAGCTTAATCATCGGCGGAAACGACTAGGTTTTCGGCGCTAACAAGTGTTAGGCGGTTTCGGTTAGCGGCGACTAGCGCAAAAAATTCAGACTCGACAGCGATTCCTGCACTGCTTCAGCCGTAGGGGCATTTGGCGGGTAGCTCGCTTGGTCGAAAAACATCACCAGCGGGATAGCAGCGAAGAGCACGGCCATCGCCACAGCGAAGCCGTAACCGGTCACTTTGATAGCAGGCGTGTACTTGCGGTGGTTGAGGCCGAGCGTCTGGAAGCCCGACTTGAAGCCGTGCCAGAGGTGGTAGCCGAGGGCAATCTGCGCGATGACGTACAGGCCGACGTACCACGGAATGCGGAACGCCGTAGCGGCGACCGAGTACAGGTCTTCGGCGGGGTCGGGCAGGCCCTTCACTTGAATTGGAGAGAGGCCGCCGAGGATGCCGAAGCGCG
>JANNMJ010000136.1:0-12014 GCA_031397815.1 Hymenobacteraceae bacterium | reverse complement strand
GTCGGCGCTGCACGTACGTGCAGCGCCTCGCCAATGGTGATTGCGCCCGGCGGATTCCTGATCGGGCAGGACCAAGACATCGTAGGCGGCGGTTTCGCGACGACCCAATCGCTGGCGGGCCGCGTGGGTCAGCTCGTGATTTACGGCAGCGCCCTTTCCACCGAGCGCATCGCCCTCGAAGCGCGGCGCGCATGGACCGGCGACGTCAGCACCGCTTGGGCGAACACCAGTAACTGGAGCACCTTCGCCGTCCCGTCGGCCACCACCGATGGCTACGTTTCCAGCGAGCCCACCAACCAGCCGACCATCAGCGCCGCAGCTTCCGTGCGCCACCTGACGCTCGGCGCGGGGTCACAGCTCAAGCTCAACTCGGGCACCCCGCTCGATGTGAAAGGCAACCTCACGAACCACTCGTTCAGCACCGACCTGCAAGGCAACGTGAGCTTTAGCGGCGCAGCGGCGCAGCAGCTTTTCGGTACGGCGGCCATCGGCTTTATTAATCTGACAGTCGGCACCGCCGGCCTGACCGATGCGGGCGCCGGGATGAGCATTACGCGTCTTCTGACCCTGACGGGCAACCTGACGGCCGGCGCTACGCCGCCCGTGCTGCGCTCGACGGCCTCGGGTACGGCGATGGTAGTCAATAACGGCGGCGTGGCGAACGGCACGATGGCGATGCAGCGGTTCATTACGCAGGGCACGGCCGTTGGGCTGGGTTACCGGCACATGGCGTCGCCGATGCAGGCAGCGGCGCTCAGCGACCTCAATTTCACGGGCTTCAGCATCGTCACGAACACCGGCTTCAACTCCTCACCGACGCCACTGACGGTCGTGCCGTACCCCAACGTGTTCGCGTTCGCCGAGAACCTTACTTCGGCTGATTTCGGCAAAGGCTACCAGTCGCCCAGCTCCCCGGCGAGCCTGATGATACCCGGCAAAGGCTATTCGGTGTATATGCCCCCGAGCACGAGCGCAACCTCGACGCCCGATTTCATCGGTTCCCTTAACAACGGCCCGATCAACAGCGAAACGCTGACGAACACGGGCGGCACGGCTACTTCGGGCTGGTCGCTCCTCGGCAACCCGTATCCGGCGCCGCTGGATTGGAATCTGGTGCGCGCCATCCCCGGCGCCATTCCGGCCGAAATGAGCCATGCGGTACACGTATTCAAGAGCAGCGGCTCCAACACGGGCACGTACCTGACGTACATCAACGGCGTCGGGACGCTGCCCGGTGGGCTGATTCCGGCGGGTCAGGGCTTTTTCGTACGTAACACGGTGGCGGGGTCTACGCCCGTTTTCCAGTTCACGAATGCGATGCGCGCCACCACTTACACCAACCCCACGCACTTCCGCGCCGCCCCCGACGCCCGGCCGATGCTGACGCTGGCGCTCACGAACGCCGCAGCCGACCTCACCGACCAAGCCATCGTGTACTTTGAAGACGGCGCCACCGCCGGTTTCGACCGTCACTTCGATGCTCCGAAAGTCGGTCGCTCCCTCGAACAGTCGCCCACCATCAGCCTGCTGGCCGACGGTCAGGAGCTGGCAATCAGCGGTATGTCGCCCAGCGCGCTCAACTCCGCCCCGGCACTCCCGCTGCGCGTGCTGACCAACGTCGGCGGCACCCACGTGCTGCGCGCCACTAACCTGCGCGGCCTGCCAGCCGGTCAGCCGCTGTGGCTGATGGATGCCAAAACCGGCACCGTAACCGACCTCGCCGCGCCCGACGCGAGCTACACCTTCGAGCAGGAAACCACCTTCGCCGGTGCCCGCTTCACGCTCCACATCGGCGGCACGAAGCCCAGCAAATCGGCCCTGACGGCCGCCGCGGCCCTCACGCTCGACGCGTTCCCGAACCCAGTCGCTGCTTCCTCGGCGCTTCACGTTGAGCTGCGCGGCCTCGCCACCGACGCCGACGTGGTAAACGCTACGCTGGTCGATGCCCTCGGCCGCACGGTTCGTCAAATGACGCTGACTGCCACCGGCGGCACCGTCGTGCGCGACCTCCCGCTGACCGGCTTGGTCGCTGGCGCCTACACGCTGCACGTCCGCGTGCCAGCAAGCGGCGCCCAGCTCAACCGCGCGATTGTGGTGCAGTAACGCGCTGCGTTAAAAAGGTTTTACTCTTTGAACGGGGTCATCAGCGTAGGCTGGTGGCCCCGTTTTTACGTTTTAACGCCTCAGGGCGGAACGGCCTGCTGTAAGTTTGTCGCTCGTCCAGTCAACATTCCTTGCCTTTGAAACCGCTGTCTCGCCGCCCGTCGCACGTTGGTCCGTCGCTGCTGTTTCTGCTGCGGTGGGCGTTGATCGGGAGCGCGGTGGGCGTTGCGGCAGGCACGGCGTCGGCGGGGTTTCTGCTGGCGCTCGATGCAGTTACGGCGTGGCGCGAGCAACACGTTTGGATCATCGCCCTGCTCCCGCTCGGCGGGTTGCTGATTGGGTTGCTTTACCATTTCGCGGGGGCGCCGGTGGCAAAGGGCACCAACCTGCTACTCGATGAGATTCACTCGCCGCGCCGCATCATTCCGCTGCGAATGGCGCCGCTCGTGCTGCTCACCACGCTCCTGACGCACCTGTTCGGCGGGTCGGCAGGACGCGAAGGGACGGCCGTACAAATGGGCGGCACCCTCGCCGACCAGCTCACTCGCGCTCTCCGCTTGCGCCCCCGCGACCGCCGCCTCCTGCTGATTGCGGGCATCAGCGCGGGGTTTGCGTCGGTATTCGGCACGCCGCTGGCGGGGGCGGTTTTCGGGCTGGAAGTCTTCCTGATCGGCTCCATTCGCTACGATGCGCTGCTGCCGAGCTTCCTCGCTGCCGTCGTCGCCGATTACATCACCCGCGCGTGGGGCGTCGGGCACACGGCGTATCCGGTGCTGGTCGGGCCAGCGCTCACGCCCGCCACCGTCTTGCTTACGTTGGCTTGCGGCGCCGCCTTCGGCCTGACTGCGCGCGGCTTTTCCCACCTGACGCACGGCATTAGTCAACTCTTCGGGCGACACATAAAATGGGCGCCGCTGCGCCCCGTCCTCGGCGGTGCGGGGGTGGCGGCGGCCGTCTGGGCACTCGGCACCACTGATTATATCGGCTTGGGAATTCCGATGATTCTGGCCGCTTTTGTGGCCCCGCTTCCCGCTTATGCCTTCGCGCTGAAGCTCGGCCTCACCGCCCTCACGCTCGGCAGCGGCTTCAAAGGCGGCGAGGTGACGCCGCTGTTTTTCATCGGCGCCACGCTCGGCAGCGCGCTGGCGCTGGTGGTTCCGCTCCCCGTCGCCTTACTCGCGGGGATGGGGTTCGTGGCGGTTTTCGCGGGCGCCGCCAACACGCCGCTGGCTTGCACGCTGATGGGCATCGAGCTGTTCGGCGCAAGCACCGGCACCTTCCTCGGCTTGGCCTGCGCGACGGCGTACCTGTTTTCCGGTCACGCGGGTATTTATTCGTCGCAAGTGCTGGGTCGCGCCAAGCACTTGCGCTTCGGCCGCGAGCAAGGGCGCACACTGCGTGAGATTGGGGAACAGCGGGTGGATGGGGACGGTGGCAAGGATTGATTGTGACGCGTGGCCAGCTCTGTCCCAGAGATGGCGTTGATTCGCCGTTTGACGCCATCTTTGGGACAGAGTTGGCCACAAGAATGCGTAGCCAATTGGGGTGGCGGGTCAAGAGACCCGCGAATAGGCGACACGGGGCTGGAGCCAACCGCATCTAATACAGCCGTCCCAATAACGTCCCAATAAACCAATCAAAATACCCCGAAGGGGTTTCATCCCAGTAGCCCGGGGTAGCCTTCGGCAACCCCGGGCACTCGCCGGGCACTCGCCGGGCACTCGCCGGGCACTCGCCGGGCACTCGCCGGGCACAAGCAGCACGCTTACGGCAACCGCTTCAACCCATTCAACGCCGTTTCATCACCCGGCCGGATAAGCAGTACACGCTGATACAGCGCCCGCGCTTCCGGCTTGCGACCGAGATTGACGTACGTCCACGCCAAAGAGAGATTGACGTCGTAATCGAAAGGATAAAGGTTGACGACCCGCTCGAAATACTTAGCGGCTTTATCGTACGTTTTTCGATTGAGATAAATAACGCCGAGCCAATAATTCGCCTGCGTGTTCTGAGGGTCTATTTTCAGAATATCCTCGTAGAGCTTCAACATCCGATCAATCTGATTGAGCGCGTTGAGGGGCTTTACCAACCCAAATTTCGGCTCAATAGCGTACGCCCGCTGGTCGACGGCTTTTTGGTAGTAATTGGCTGAAACGGTGTAATTCTTCGCCAGAAAACTAAGCCAGCCAAGCCGCAGGTTCTGCTCGTAGGTTCCCGAATAAACGCCTTTGATGGCGGTGATAGCTTCCGCGTAATTGGCCTTGGATTCGGCGGCGTAGGAGGTGGCGAACGCCGCCGATTGCTCCGCCTGCTGTGCTGCCGCGCCGAAAGGGCGAACGAGCATACAGACCAGCAGCGTCAGGGTGGCGAGGGGGTTTACCAAGTCCATGCGAGGGCCGTGGTTAGCGCGTAAAGGGTGTAATTGGTGGCGCCGGTGAGGGCGCGGTGACGCTGTTCGGCAGTATAATGCACCCGCCACAGGAGGTGGTGCGGCAGACGAATGTAGGCGCTCGCCCCGGCCCGCCGCCGTTGCGGGTCGAGGAGGTTGTAGACGTACGCGGCATTCGCTTCGAGCAGAATCGGCACTTCGCCGCTGCTCCCGAAAACTTCGAGCCAACCCCACGGGCGCACCTGCACCCCGAGGCCGAGGAGCGTATTCGGCGCGTTCCGGCCACCCGACCGCACCACGCTGGTGCGCCCGAACCCGTAAAGCCGCATATTGCCAAGCGGGTACGCCGTGAGGCGCAAATCGGCTTGCCGCCGAACGGTATCGGTGAGCGTCCCTTGGGAATACCCGCCCTGCACCACGAGGTACGGGTGCGCGTACGCCAGCCCGGCGTACCCGATATGCCCCGGATAGTCGCGGTCGCCGAACTGGCAACCGATGTAATGGTAGCCCGCCCGCGCCTGCCAGCGTCCGCTGATTTGCCCCGTGAGCAGGGCGTAATATTCGGGCTGCCGAATGGCGTACGTCACGTCGGTGAAGCTCAGCTCCGGCAATTGCACCGATTGCCCGTAATAGCTCACCGCCTGCGTCAGAAAAAAGCGAGGGCTGATTTGACTGCCGATACTAAGCCGCGTAAAGGTCGCGTTGCCGCGAAAATCGCTCGTCGTGCTTTGGCCGCTCACTTCCAGCTCAATCTGCCGCACGGCGTACCGCGCCCGCAAATGCAGCCCGGCCCTGACCGAATCGGCCAGATGACGGGCGTAAAAAGCGGCGGCTTCGGGCTGATTCATCGTCAGGCACGCCACCACCAGCCCCACCCGCGCGGTGGTATCGAGCGGGTCGGCGCGGAGGGCGCGGCGGTAATGCTGCATCGCGTTTGCGGGCCGATTAAGGTGCAACGCGGCTGCGCCGAGGCGGCGGCGCAGTGCGGGGTAATCGGTGCCGAAACCGAGCGCGAGGCGGCCGGTGGAATCGAGGGCGCGCCACCGGGCTTGTTTGTGCTGGGCGGCGGTGAGGCTATCGGTGTACGGGAAATCGCGTAGACCTTGGGCGGCGGCGTTTGGTGCCCCCACAACCAGCGCCACCGTAGCGGCTAACGTGGTGGTCAACGCCCGAAATGACTGACTCAAACGCTTGCGGGGGTGCATCGGAGGGTCAGGTTAGGGTGATGGGGGCGCCGGATGGTCAGCTCCGCGAGGGCTCCGTCTTGCAGGAGGAGGTCGGTTTCCTGCTCGGTGCGGGAGCGCCCGAGAACGTCGAGAACGACGTCGCTGTGGAGTGTCAGGGAACGGCTGTTGATGTTCCCGCCCGCGCCGTAACGGAGGCGGAAGTGTGGATGGATAAAGCGGACGAATGGCGCCAGCATATCCTGCGCGGCGCGTAGGAGCGGGTTGCGCACGACGGTCAGCGGCAGCACGTCGCGCACTTCCTGTCCCGGAAAGTAGCTGAGCGGCAGCCAATAGGCCGCACGGTAAAACAGGTACAGCCAAGCCGATTCGGGGCCGTAAAACGTGGTAAAATAGAACACCGACGCTTCCCGCTGGAAATACGCGACGGCGCCCGTCGTGTGGCACCACAGGTACGCCAGATTGTAGGCGTCCGTCGCCACTTCCCAGCGGCAGATTTCGCCGGTCGGCACGCCATCGGCGCCCACGGCTTGCACATCGAACGCATACCCCGGCGGCATCCGCAGCGCCTGACTCAGCAGCCGATGCACCGCCGCCGCCGACACCGTCTCCCCCGCTTGCGGCACCGCGAACCGCCGCAGCGCGCCTTTTTCCACGCCCTCGGCGGCGCCCGAACGGTATTCGGCCAGCGGATACGCCAGCGTCCGCGACCCTATGGATGGCGTACCCTGCACCTGAAAATGAACGTGCGGCTCCGGCGAGCGGCCCGAGCTGCCGCAGGTGCCGAGCACGTCGCCGCGCCGCACGAACTCCCCCACTTTCACGCGCACCGAGTCGGCGCGGAGGTGCGAAACCTGCGTGTACAGCCCGACGGCGTGGCGCAGCACCACGGTATTCCCCCAGTTATGGCGCGTATCAACGTCACCGATGCGGTTATCGGGGAGGTGGCTCACCACCTCTTCCACGAGGCCGTCGGCGGCGGCGAGGACGGGTTTATCGAAGCAATAGAAGTCGGTGAGGGCGGTGCCGGTGCCTTGGTAGGTGCGGCCGTCGGCGTCGGTGATATCGAAATCGAGCGCCTGACCCCAATCGCCTTTGTGCGTCGGACCTCCGTCGGTGTATCCCTGTGAGCAGCGCCACTCGCCGAGGAACGGCAGGAAAAGCGGGAAGTAGTGCGTCGCCGCGAACCGCTCCTGATGCGTGGTGTAAGCGTATAAATTTCGCTCCGGCGAGTACTGTTGAACGGGAGTCAGCGGCAGCCATCGCGACGGCGTTTCGCGCAGCAGCAGCACATAAATCAGCAGCAAAGAGTTGAGGCAGAACGGCAGCGAATAAACCGGCAGCCCCACCTTGCCGAGCAGCGCCGCCAAGCCGCTCAGCAGCACCGCCGTGAGCGGCACCGTGAAGAGCGCGAGCAGGTACGCCCCCGCTTTCGGCAGCAGATACACGCTCCCGACGGCCAGCACGGTCAGCATATAGTTCGCGCCGAGGTTGTAGGTATCGAGCCCGCCGGGCGGTTCGCCAGTGAGCGTGCTGGTGAGCGAAACGAAGCCCGTAGCCGCCAAAAAACCCAGCACCGAGAGCGAGAACGCCATCCGCGAGTGCCATAGCAGCCCCGCCGCCACCAGCAGCCCGGCCGCCGGACTGTCCTGAATCAGCACGCCGCTCAGGGCGCGCAGGTAGGTGGTAAGGGGCGGCGGCCACGTCCAGTCGCTGACCCAGCGGGCGGCTTCCACGAAGGGTTTGCCGCCGACGGCGTACAGGTCGCTGAGCCAAAAAACGCCCCATTCGCTGGTTTGCAGGTGCAACAGCGAACCGGCGCCCGGCCCAATCATCCACAGCACCCCCACGAACGGCAGCGATAAAAACGGCAGCCCGCGCCCACCCAGCCAGCCGCCCAGCGCCACCGACAGCCCAAACGCCAGCACCGCCCCCACGCCCGTCACAAGCACCAGCTGCGGACTCGGCGCATACAGGGTGCCGAGCGCGAGGCCCGTCAGCAGGGCGTTGAAACTATAAGCCCCTGTCTTCGTCAGCTCCCGATTAAAACCGCCTGCCCAGCTTACCAGCACCGCCAAAACCGTCGCGCTCAGCCCCGCCGCCCCCGCCCACGGATGCACGAACGTGGCAATCAGCAGCAACCCCGCAAACCCGCGATGCTGCGAGAAGAAGAGCATACTGTAGCTGCGCAAAACCGCCGCACCAAGCGTGCGAAGGGTAGAGAGGGAGAGGGACAATGGGGGATTGGGGGGGATGTGGGAGATGCGGGAGATGTGGGTCGATGTGGAAGTAATATCGGTTAAAACGAACTCCCCGCCCCCTTGGGGGAGGGGTGCCCCGATGGGGCGGGGTGGGGAACGCGGTTGAGCAATGCGGCTGAGCGACGGCAGAAGGTTTTCTATGGCGGGCTGTATCTAGGTGTCCCCCACCCCGGCCCAGCGGGCCACCCCTCCCCTCCGGGGCGGGGAGTTTAGAATTCACAGCTCACGGCTTCATCGCAGCAGCCCATTTTTAATTATTAATTGTTAATTATTAATTACCGAAGGTGTTCAGGTACTTGCTCAAGCTGTTGCAGATAATCGAGGGTTTCGGCTTGACGGATTAAATGGGGGTTTCCATTTAAATCGATCAAGACGACGTTTGGGCGAAGGCCGATAAACTGCTGCCACTGGCTCAGATTATACGCCCCGACTTTGTGGACCACCAACTGGTCGCCGGGGGCGAGGAGCGGGAGATTGACGCTCTCGCGGAGCACGTCGATATTCATGCACAGCGGGCCGTAGAGGACGGTGTTTTCGGTCTGCTCGGAATAGGCGCGGGTGGGGCTGATGATGTGGTCGTACCAATAGGACGTGAAGAGCAGGTTCACCCCGAAATCGACAATCGTGGCCCGCCGACCGTCGGCTAGCCGTTTGGTTGCTACCACGCTCCCGAGCAATGACCCCGCTTCATCGACTAACGCGCGCCCGGCTTCCAGAATCAGCAGCGGCAGCTCATCCGGCCCGAACCCGGCGCTCAGGATGGTGCGGGTGATGGCGTCGGCGAAGTCGTCGAGGGGCGGCACGGTGTCGGCGCCGGGCAGGTAGGCGCCTTTGAGGGTGTTGGTCGAGGGGAAGCCGCCGCCGAGGTCGAGGTATTGTACCGTGACGCCTAGCTCGCGGCGGCAGCGGTGCGCTAGCTCACAGAGCTTCGCGGTGGCGACGGCGTAGGCGTTCGGTTGGAGCATGAACGTGCCGATGTGGCAATGCAGCCCGACTAAATCGAGCGGTGCCGACTCGTTGGTGCTCACGATACGCGTAAGCGCCTGCCACGCTTGGCCGTTTTCGTAGTTGAAGCCGAAACGGTCCCACTGCGGGTACACGCCGGTGTCCATATTAACCCGCACCGCCACGCGCGGACGGCGTCCGCCTAATTCGCCCAACTCGCCCGCCTCCGCCAGCGCGAGGAGCGTGTGCAGCTCGTCGAAATGGTCGAGGTGAATGACGGCGTCGTGCGCGACGGCTTGCCGTAAGTCGGCGGCGGTTTTGCTGGGGCCGTTGAACAGGATGTGGTGGCCCGGCACGCCGTTGCCCAAGGCTTTCTCAAGCTCGAACCCCGACACCACTTCCGCCCACGCGCCTTCCTGATGAAACGTCCGGCACACGGCGTTCAGGTAATTCGTCTTGTACGACCACGCGAACTGCACCAGCGGATACCGCGTGCTGAACGCCCGCACCGCGTGCTGATACGTGCGCCGCAGCTGCCGCTCACTCATCACGAAAAGCGGCGAGCCGTAGGTTTCGCGCAGCGTCTGCACGGCCACGCCGTCCAGATGCGTCACGGGCTGATGCCCCGCGCGCGGCCCAAACTTGTTAAGCGGCCCCGCCGTGAGCTTGCGGATGAGCGGACGTTCGTAGGGGAGTTTCATTTCGAAGGGAATCGACAGAAATCGACAGAAATCGACAGAAATCAGACAGCGCGGTTCGAAGGCAAGTGCGCGGGCGGCGCCCCTGCGGCTTCCCCGAAAGCGGCAAGCTGCTGGAAGGCGGTGTAATCGGTAATGGCGTCCCAGGCGTAGCGGACGAACATTTTGCCCACCGCGTAGCCCGTTTGCGGCTCCACGGGCAGGCCGAGCGCGAGACGCAGCAGGGCGGCGGGCTGGTTCTGACCGGCGGCGGCGGTGAGGTAAATCCAAGCCGGGAAGCGGGGGTTGATTTCGAGAATAAGCAGCTCATCGGCGGGGGTGCGGATGACTTCCAGCTCGAAGCCGCCGCGCCAGCCGGTGCTGGCGGCAAACCGCCGCCCGAGGTCGAGGAGCGAGTCGTCTTCTAGCGTGATGCCCGCCCACGCTTTGCCTTTGTCGGTGATCGAGAGCTTGCGCATCGGCACGAGGCTGACGGCCCGCCCGTGCCCGTCGGCCAGTCCGGCGAGGTTGATTTCCTGCCCGGTCACGAACTGTTGCGCCAGCACCGGCAGCCCCCAGCGGGCTTGCAGCTGGTGAAACGCCTGCTCGGCCTGCGCCGGGGAGTGCGCGATGGTCGCCTCGTAAAACTTGCCTTTCACCACCAGCGGCCACCCCAGCTCGGCGCCGATTGCGGGCAGCTCGTGGGCGTGGTAAACGGGGCGGGTCGGCGGAATCCGGAAGCCGTGGATGCTCCCAAAAAGGCCGAGGTTTGGCTTGTCGCGCTCGTGCAACTGGGCCTCGGTGGGCAGAAACGTGTGGATGCCGAGCGCCCGCAGCTCCGGCGCGAGGCGGATGAAATTATGCAGCTCCGCGTCGAAATTGGGGATGATGACGTGCAGCCCCTCGCGCTCGTGGATGTAGCGCAGGCGTTCCAGCAGCGGCGCCGTGCCCGCCGTGGGGTACGGCAGCTGGTACACTTCCCCAATCAGGCCGGGGATGTACGCGCCCGGCTCCAGCGCCTCGTAACACAGCCCCACCACGCGCACCGCGTAATCGGGACTTTCGAGGAGCGCCCGAATCACGGCCACGCCCGGCCCCGGACTGTCGCCAGCATTCAGACCTGTCACGGCCACCGTGAGCGGCACCCGCGCCGGGCGCGGCGGGCGCGCCTCCTCTTCGGTTGAAAGCTCTGAAGGGTTTTGCAGCATCACGGGGCGAGCGGTGGTTCAGGCTTCAGTTCGGGCGAATAATCCAGCAGATTGAATTCGCGGAGCTGCGCGACCAGATCGTCCCAATCGGCTTCGAGGCGCGCGGCTGATACGTCGTAGCGGGCCAGAATCGTGGTTTTGATGTCGGCGGAAGCTTGATTCTCCTTCAGCAGCAGCAGGATTTCGGCCGCCAGCGGATTCGCGACGAATGAGTCGCCGGTGGCGGGGTTGAAGATGAACCCGTTCTCGCTCGTCGCGATAGAGGTCTTGAGCTTGAGCTTCATGAGGAAGGAAAACCGCGCAAAGCGCCCCCACGCGAGCAGGAGCCGGATTCGGAGAGCGAAAGTGACCGGGTCAGCTACCCATTCGCGGGCAGCGGCAAGGTAGGCGCTGGCGGGTCATTTAGACATTGATAAGTCGAATCTGCGCCCCATTCGCTCCTTCTTCACCTGAAAATCGACCAGCGGCCTGTGCATATCGACCAACGCGCAAAAGCAGCCTTGCTGATGCGCGCTCAACACGCCCGTTCCACGCCCCCCGCGCCGCTCATCGGCTGAAAATTGGGATCGGTCGGCAGAATTCGGGGCTTGGGCGAAGGGAGTCGGAAGCGTCGGGGGGGGCCGCGTAGCTTGCAGGAGATTCCGTTTTTCGTTAAGCCCGTCGAAGCCTGTGGCTGTTTTGTTACGCCGTTCTGCCTTTACGCTGTTGCTGCACACGCTGGTGTGGGGGCTGGTGGGTATGCTGCTCGTGTTGCAGCAACCCGATTATCCCGGGCCGAAACCCGTGGAGTTCTGGCTAAAGCAGGGCGTGGTTTTCGGGTTACTGGTGGGGGTTTTCTACTTCAACACTGGCTGGGCGGCGCCGCGGCTGCTTTCCCGGCGCGGCATTCCGGCGTATCTGCTGTTCAACGTGGTAGCGGTTTTGGGGGTCTTGGGGATTCATCAGCAGGTCGAGCGCCGTCTGCACGTGCCGGAGCTGGTGGCGAGCGCCCGCGATGCCGCCCTCAACCCGCCGAACCCATGGTGCGCCCCCCGCCCCCGGCCGCAGCTCGGCGCCGAGCTGGAAGGCGGCGGCCTCTTCAACTCCGGCATCCTGCTGACGACGCTGATGGTGATTGGCTTGGCTACGAGCATCACCGCTGTCCAGCGCGCCCAACGCGACACCGAAGAGCGCCTGCGCCTCGAACAGCAGAAGCTCGAAACGGAGCTGTCACTCCTGAAAGCGCAGATCAACCCGCACTTCTTCTT
>JANNMJ010000133.1:0-13630 GCA_031397815.1 Hymenobacteraceae bacterium | reverse complement strand
CTCGGCCCAGAAGCTCAACTGGGTTCAGCAAGCCCTCAACGAGCGACCCCGACTAACCCTCGACTGGAAAACTCCCAAACAAATTTTTAATCAATTGCTCGAAACCCCAATTGATGCACTAGCAACCTGATACCGCCCTGCCTTAAAGGATGGGAGACCTTGCGTTTTCTGGGTTTTACTACCTATTAGTTTTCAATTTTAGAAAATCGGTTTGCTTTCCCTCCTCGCCAACCCCCTCTTTACCCCCCGCCGCCCTCCCCTACCTTTGCACCATCATGCAAACCGCCGACGCCCCTACCACCATCAACCCGATGACCTTCAACCGTAAGGACTACACCGATGCCGACCTGCTGCGCCTCTATGAAGGGCTGCTGCTGCCGCGGATGATTGAAGAAAAGATGCTCATCCTGCTCCGGCAGGGGCGCGTGAGCAAGTGGTTCTCGGGGATTGGGCAGGAAGGGATTGCCGTCGGCTCGACGCTGGCGCTGCACGAGGATGAGTACATTTTGCCGCTGCACCGCAATCTGGGGGTGTTTACGGGGCGGAATGTGCCGCTCGGACGGCTGTTCGCGCAGTTTCAGGGGAAGGATACGGGGTTCACGAAGGGGCGCGACCGCAGCTTCCACTTCGGCACCAACGAGCACCATATCGTGGGAATGATTTCGCATCTGGGGCCGCAGCTGGCGGTTGCGGGCGGCATTGCGCTGGCCGATTTGCTGGAACAGAAAAAGCGCGTCACGCTCACGTATAGCGGCGACGGCGGCGCGTCGGAAGGCGATTTCCACGAAGCCCTGAACGTGGCGGCGGTCTGGAATCTGCCGGTCATCTTCGTCATCGAAAACAACGGCTACGGCCTCTCGACGCCGAGCAACGAGCAGTTCAAGTTTCGGTATTTCATCGACAAAGGCCCCGCCTATGGGATGGAAGCAGTGCAGGTCGACGGGAATAACGTGCTGGAAGTGTACGACACCGTGAAGCGCCTCGCCGAATCGATGCGCGAGAACCCGCGCCCGGTGCTGCTGGAATGCATGACGTTCCGGATGCGCGGCCACGAGGAAGCGTCGGGCACGAAATACGTCCCCGGCGAGCTGTTTGAGGAGTGGGCGAAAAAGGACCCGGTCGTGAACTACGAGCGGTTCCTGCAAGACACCGGCATCCTCACCGACGAGCACCAACAGGCGCTGCGCGATAAGTGCAAAGGCCTCATCGAAGCGGGTCTGGAAGAAGCCTTCGGCACCCCGACGATTACGTGCGACGTGGAGCAGGAAATCGCCGATATGTACCGGCCGTTCACGCAGGAAGTGGTGGCGCCCACTGGCCCGACCACCGAAAAGCGCCTCATCGACGCCATTTCCGACGGCCTCCGCCAATCCATGGAGCGCTACCCGGAGCTGGTGATTATGGGGCAGGACGTGGCCGAATACGGCGGCGTGTTCAAAATCACGGAAGGCTTTGTGGCGCAGTTCGGCAAAGGCCGCGTGCGGAATACGCCGCTCTGCGAGTCGGCCATCGTGGGCATCAGCCTCGGGATGAGCATCCGCAAGCAGAAGGCGATGGTGGAGATGCAGTTCGCCGATTTTGTGACTTGCGGCTTCAACCAAATCGTGAATAATCTCGCCAAAAGCCATTACCGCTGGGGCCAAAACGCCGACGTGGTCGTGCGGATGCCGACGGGCGCAGGCACGGCCGCCGGGCCGTTCCACTCGCAGTCGAACGAGGCGTGGTTTTTCCATACGCCGGGCCTGAAAATCGTGTACCCGAGCAACCCGATTGACGCGAAAGGCCTGCTCGCCGCCGCCATCGAAGACCCGAACCCGGTGATGTACTTCGAGCACAAGGCGCTCTACCGCGCCATCTCGGCGCCGGTGCCGGATGCGTATTACACGACCGAAATCGGCAAAGCCGCCCTCGCCGCCGAAGGCACCGACCTCAGCATCATCACCTACGGGATGGGCGTCCATTGGGCGCTCGACCTGCTGAAAGACCAACCCGACCTTTCCATCGACGTCCTCGACCTGCGCACGCTGCTGCCGTGGGATTCCGATGCCGTGCGCCGCACCGTCGAGAAGACCGGCCGCGTCCTCGTGCTGCACGAAGACACGCTCACGGGCGGCATCGGCGCCGAAATCGCCGCGTGGATTTCGGAGCATTGCTTCGCGAATCTGGATGCGCCGGTTGCGCGCATCGGCTCGCTCGATACGGCCGTGCCGTTCGCGCCGCCGCTGGAGAAGGAGTTCCTGCCGGTGGGCCGGTTCCGGGCGAAGGTGACGGAATTGCTGTCGTACTAAATCATTCAAGCTGTGCGGGCGGGCACAAGGCCCGCCCCTACGGTATACGCCCCTCGGGTATGTTCGCTACCATTCGCGGTTTCGTCTTTGATGTCGATGGCGTTTTGACCGACGGCACTGTGCTGGCGCTGGCCTCTGGCGAGCAGGTGCGGTCTTTTCATATTCACGATGGCCTCGCCATTCGGCACGCCATTGAGCAGGGCTACCGCGTGGGGATTATTTCGGGCCGACTGGAAGAAGGCGTCCGTCGGCGGCTTTATTCCCTCGACATCACCGACGAGAACATGTTTCTCGGCGTGCCCGATAAAGTGGCGGTTCTGAAGGAATGGGCCGCGCAAACCGGCCTCACCCTCACCGAGCTGGCCTATATGGGCGATGACCTTCCTGACCTCGCCGCGCTCCGGCGGTGTGGCGTCGCTACGTGCCCGGCCGATGCCGTCGGCGATATCCGGATGCGCTGCCATTGGGTCAGCCACCACGGCGGCGGGCGCGGCGCGGTGCGCGAGCTGATTGAAACCGTGCTCAAAGCTCACGGCCGCTGGCTCCCCCTCGACGACGATTCGCTCGATGCCGTCGCCAACGCGACCCCGGCGGGGTAACGGCGGATTAAAGCGATTTAAGGTCCGTGTATGTGCGTAGGGACGCCTATTGGCGTCCTATGCAGCCCGTGGACGCCAGTAGGCGTCCCTACGAGGACGTACATCGATCCTGAAAATGCTCAAGCTTATCACCAAAAAGCACGAGCCGGATGAAGGGGTTACACCCTCATCCGGCTCGTGCTTTTTAATGGCGTGAAGCGCCACCGAGTCAGCTCAGCTCAGGCTTACTTCTCAGCCTGACTTCGCCTTATTCGACGACCAGCCGCGCCGTGGCGGTGCCGACGCGCACCACGTAAACGCCGGGAGCCAACGCGCCGATTGACAGCGTGCCGTCGGCGCCGATAGTCGTCGTCCGAATCACGCGACCAGCGGCATCGAGCACGATTGCCGGGCGGCTTACCACGTCCGGGCCGAGCAGGCGCACGGTGCCACCGGTTGCGGGATTGGGTTGCAGGACGAGTTTCGTCGGGGTGAGGGCCGAGGCGGCGGCCGTGCCCAGTACGCGGCTCAGGTTCACTTCGAGGGCGAAGCGGTTGCGGGTTTCGCCGGGTTGGGTGGTGGTGAACGTCACGACGGGCTGCGCGAGCAGATCGTAGGCGGTGCCGGTGAGGCGGTCGCGCAGGACGATGCTCTGCCCCGCGAGGTTCGTCAGCTGACCGAGGCTGAATTGGTAGGTGCCAGCGGCGGGCACGTCGGTCAGCAGCTCGATGGTGGTCCCGGCGGCTAGCTCGGTTTCGGAGCGGCCATCAATCGCCAATTCTTCCTGAGTAGGTAGCAGCGTGGCGAGGGTCGGCACGCCGACGTTGTGGCCCGGCCGCTGCCCGTCGAAGGCGCTATCGTAGGTGGCCGAGGCGCCGGTGGTGGCAGGGTGGAAAACCACGAAGGCCTCGTCCTGTGCCCAATTGCTCACGGCGGCTACATCGCGCAGCACCAGACTCAGCGTCGGCGCGGCCGTGGCGGGCGCGTTGCGGTAGTGCTCCGGGTTAGCGGCCGTGGTCAGGCGGTGCGTGTTCCGGAAGGTGAAGGCGGTGTTGTTCGTGGTCGCTTCGGCGAAGAAGCCCTGCGCAATCGGCAGCAGGCCGCCCGAGAGGGTGCCGGTGCCCGTGCCGTTGCCGTTGCTTTGGCGCGTGAGGTACACGTAAGCGTTGTTGGGCAGCGGTTTCAGTACGTAAATGGTGCTGCTCATCCCGGTGGGGACGGCTACGTTGTCCCAGCTGATGGGCGCGGGGTACGGATTGCCGAGCAGGTTCCAGCCGCTCTTGGCGGTGGCGCCGGTGCGGGTCAGCGTCGTGACGACATTGCCCGTGTTGAGCGTGCCGACGAGGGCGTGCGTCTTGGCGGCGTTGTAGAGCGAGTAACCGCGCCCCACCGCCAAGCCTTCCGTAAGGGCCGTAGAAGTGGCGGTAGCGGCCGGGGAGAAGTAGCCGCTGCCGAAATCGGCCTGCGCGGGCAGACGGGTTTCGTCGAAGCCGAAGACGTTCGGGAACGGCCGCACGCCAGTCGGGACCGCCGCTGCATTGTAACGTCCGTTGACCACCGGCACGAAGCCCGGCGCAGCCAGCGAACCCACAGTAGCCCCCGCCACCGGCGCCGACAGATGCCGGTAGCCGAGGCCGCCGTTGGTGGCGTCGGTGATGTAACGCTGCACCGTGGCGGTGTTGCCAAGGATACGGCCCGTGCCGCTGTTCACCACGTAAGCCGAGGCCGTGGCGTCGCTACGAAGGGTCAGCGGCAGATTATTGAGGCTCAGATTAGCTAATGACGCCACATTGATCACCGTCTTGACTTCCAGCCCTCTGGTGAGCGTCACGGTGTTTTTGCCCGTGAGGTTCAAGGCGCGAACGAGGGTCGGTAAGCCATCGCCGGTCACTTGAGGATTGTTGGTGCCGTATCCATAAGTGGCATCCGTTGAGTAGGAGCGCAACCCGGTGACCTGTACCGCCCCGGCAGCCGCCGTCTGGGTCAGCCCTGATGGGTCACATATGGTGATGGTGCCGCCGTCGGCGAGGGTAAAAGCTCCCGTGCCGAGAACGATTTGGCAAGCCGTATTCAGGGTGCCTCCGGCGGCTACGGTCAGCGTACCGGTAATGGTGAGGTTGCCGGTGAGGTTGGCCGTGCCGCCGCTAGCGACCGTAAAATCGTGGTAAGTCCCGGGCAGGATGCTTTCCGTCGCGCTTACGATGCGGTCTTCGATTAAATCAACTACGTTGATGGTAAAGAATTTATCGAAAGCCAGCCCCCCTTGATCGGTGGTGCGTACGCGGATGGAATAGCTCGTCTTGGCTTCGTAATCGGGGGAAGCATTGAGCAGCAGCTTACCCGCATTCACTCCCGTACCGATGCTGAACGCGGCGTTATCCGTAGAACCGGCGCCGCTCACGAGCGAATACGTGAAGGTGTCGTTGAGGTCGGAATCGGTGGTGGAAAGCGCCCCTACGACGGTGCCAGCCGGCACGTTCTCGTCGAGGCTGGTGGCCGAAAGGGCCAAGGCTGTCGGCGGGCCGAAGAAGGCCAGAAAACCGCTGCCGGTCGCCGGGGCCAGCCCTTGAAACGTGACCGGGCCGTTGTTCGAACTGACCGGCAGGGCCGTGGCACCAGTGGCGGGGTTGACCGCCACCGTAGTTGCGCGGGTATCGGCGGGGCTGCTGGCTTTCAGCGCATATTGCCACGTACCGGACGCACCCGTATCGAGTACGCGGGCCACATACGCGTTGAACGTAGTAGAGGCAGCGCCGCTTACGAGCGAAGTGCTACCGAAAACCGCCGTCTGCTTGAAAAGGCCAGCCACCGTGATACGGCCGGATGCATCCAGCGCGAGGCCGACGCCACGGTCATCGCCGGGGCTACCGGCAACTAACGTCCAACGGGTATCGCCGGTCGCGCCGATGAACCGCGCGACCACGATATCATTCGCTCCCGCGCCGGTCACGGCCGTCCCGTTCACCGAAGCCGAGCCGTTCCCAAAGGTGCCAATCGTTATTACATCACCCGACGCGGCGAAGGCAACGTCGGAGCCTTCATCCTGCCCGGTTCCGGCCATTCGTTTCGCCCACGTCCAGACACCGGCCGACGTGAGCTTGGCCACAAAAGCATCCGAGGAGCCGCCGACATACGCGAGGCTGCCGACGGGAAAGAACGTAGTGGACGCACTACTCGTACCCACTACCACCACTTCACCCGTCGCATTCACCGCGACGCTCGACCCGTACGAAGTACCGGCGACGCGGTTCGCCCAGGTGTAGCTCCCCGACGCCATATCCATTTTGGCCACGAAGGAGTAGCCCACCGCGCTGCCGCCGAGCGTAGTGCTGCCCAGCGTGAGCGAGCCGCCATAAACGCCCGTCACCAGCACGGAGCTACTTGTGACGTCGAAGGCGAGGTTGTTCGCGACATCGGTGCCGTTGGCACTCTGCTTGGTGCTCCAGATAAAAGCACCGTTGCTGGCGTCGAGGGCCGCTACGAACCCATCGGCGCTACCGTTAATGGCGCTTTGGCTCGCGGCGGCGCCGAAACTGGCCGGCGCCGAATAGAAGAAGCCCGAAACGAACATCGTCCCGGTGGGGCTGAGGGCCAGGCCCCGGCTGAAGTCATCGCCGGTGCCGCCTGCGCGCACGGCCCACAGCCAGGCGCCGGTGGTGCCCGACCGTTTCGCCACCACCACATCGGCGGCGCCCGCACTCGTGAGCGTCGGCAGGGTGCCGAGCGTCAGCGTGCCCGAGAAGAACCCAGTCATCAGCAGGTCGCCGTTGACGTCGTAGGCAATGTCGGTCATCTGCAACGGGCTGATATCGGAAACCGATTGAAAGCCCGTGGGGATGATATTCTGAGCGTAAGCGCTTGGCGCCGCCGCGAAAGCCAGCCCGCACGTCGCGAGAGACGCCCACCGCAACAGGTGGGCGCTCACCGGTCGGAAAGCATAAAAGAGGGAAAATTCGACATCAGCTAAGGAAATTTAGATGGAGCTGGAGAGATGGGGGGGAGAAAATCCAGAGGCACGAAAAAGCCGTCAGCACCCACCGCCGAAGCGCGGGTTACTGACGGCACAAAGGTCCCGGCGCAGCTAATGCGGCGGTAGAACATAAAGATGCAGTATGGCGGAGAGCGTGAGATGGGCGCCACTTAGCTCCGGCAACCCTGAGTACGCTGCGGCTGCGTCACTTGAATCCATACCCCCTTCACCGGGCGCCCGATAGAGCATCGAAGGGTCCTTACCCCCTTCAACTGCGTGCAGTTAGGGCATCGAAGGGTTCGTACCCCCTTCAACTGCGTGCAGGGAGAGCACCGGAGAGCTACACAAACCTTCGCCGGGCGCCCGGTAGACCTTTGTGTAGCTACACAACCCTTCACCGGGCGCCCGGTAGACCCTTGTGTAGCTACACAACCCTCCTATTGCAGCCCCCGGAGCATTTGTGTAGCTCTATCAGGCCCCGCCGCGCGAGCGCTTGAGCGCCAACGCCATAATCTCGCCCTTCGAATTGACTTGTAGCTTGCGGTACACGAGCCGGATGAAGTTGCGGACGGTATCGATGGAAATCCCCATCCGGTCGGCGATGAGCTTGTAGCTCAGGCCGTCTTCGATGCCCTTGACCATCTCGCGCTCACGGGGGGTGAGCGGGGCGAAAACGTCATCGGCGGCGACGGCCGGTACGGGCGGCAATCGCTGGAACGCCCGAATGACGTGCCGCGCTACCCCCGGCGACATCGGCGACCCGCCCGCCGCCACTTGCAACAGGTTTTCCTTGAGCTGCGGCAGCGGCGTATCCTTCACCAGATACCCCACCGCCCCGGCGCAGATGGCCTCGAAGACGCGTTCGGCATCCGTGTAAACACTCAGCATCAGCACATCGGCATCGGGCAATTGCGCTTTGATGAGCGGCAGCCCTTCAATGCCGCTCAGGCCGGGCAAGCCGATATCGCAGAGCACCACGGCGGGCTTGACGGGCAGCGCGTCTAATTCTGCCAGAAACGCTTCCATCGAAGCAGCCACCAGCACGCACCGAAACTCCGGCTCGTGGCCGAGATACGCTTCGAGTACGGCTCGAATGGGCGCCTGATCTTCAATGATTGCGAGCGGAATTTGCACCCGTCAAAGGTACCCGCCGCGTTAGGCGCGGCGGTATGGCATAATGATGCAGTAATAATGTGCTGGTAAGTCGGCTACACCGGCAGGCGCAGCGTCAGCCCAAAGCCCTGCCCCGGCACGGGCGCATCGATGGTGAGGGTACCGCCACTGGCTTCGGCGCGGGCGCGCATATTGGCGAGGCCTTGGCCACCGGCCCGACCGGTGCCGGTGTAGCCGTGCCCGTTGTCGGTGAGGTGCAGCACTAGCGCGTGGGCGTCGCGGGTGAGGCGCACGGTTACCACGGTGGCGTGGGCGTGCTTCACCACATTATGCAGGGCTTCCTTGTAGATGAGGTAGAGGTGCTGACGCGTGGCGAGCGCGAGGGGCGCGGCGCTGAGGGCGGGGTCGGCGTGGAAGTCGAAGTCGAGGCCGGCGGTGGGGAGCGTCTCGAAGGCGTGGTCGCGCATGCGGGTCAGCAGCTCGTCCATCGAGTCGCGGCGGGCGTCGATGCTCCACACCACATCAGTCATCTGCTGCTTGGAACGGCGGCTGATATCGGTAAGGCGTTCGAGCTGCGCGAGGAGCTGCTCGGGCTGACGCGGCCCCGTGACTTGCAGCAGCGACGTTTCGAGGGTGATTTGGGTGAGCAGAGCGCCGACGTCGTCGTGCAGGTCGGCGGCAAGCTGCGTCCGCAGCCCCGACTCGCGGGTGCGTTGCCGACGGCGGTAAGTGCGCGCGCCCAGCCCCGCCCCTGCCACCGCCAGCAGCGCCAACGCGCTCAGCCCCGCCGTGGTGCGCTGCTGCCGCAGCTGGGCCACGGTACGCTGCTCGGTGAGAAGGCGGACCTGCTGCTCGGCTTCGTCTACTTCGTAGCCGGCGCGTACTTCTTCCATCTGGCGGGTATTCTGACGTGCTTGGCTGCGGGTGTTCACAGCCTGCTCGCGTAGCAGCAGGGCGTAGGCGGCGGGGTAGTCGTGGCGGTCTACGGCCAGCACTCGCAGCGTGTGCAGGGCATTGGCGACGTAGCCGTGGGCGGCAGTGGTGTCGAGCGACAATGCCTGTCGGGCCAGCGCGGTGGCCTCCGTGGCGCGGCCCTGTCGGTAGCGGATCTCGCTCAGGGCGGTCAGCGTCAGGCCATACATCCGGTCAGGTTCGTGCTGCTGCTCGCCGAGCACCTTGGCCCGCTCGTAGTAGCTGGCGGCCGAGTCGAGCTGGTGAAGCACGCGGAATGTCCGGCCAAAATGGGTCAGCACGCTGATTTGCCCGTCGTAGTGGGGCAGGCGCCGAATGAGCTGCTGTAAGCGCCGCAGGTAGCGCAGCGACAGGGCCGTGCTGTCGCGGTCACTCGCGCTCACGGCGAGTCCTTCCAGAGCGGCGGCCATCGTGGCGGTGTCGTGGGCGGCTACTGCCACCCGGTAGGTGGCCCGCGCGTAGCGGTCGGCGGTGGCGTAGTCCTCTTTCATAAAGTACACGGCGCCGATGTTGCTCAACGCGCTGGCTTCCTGCTCCCGGTCGCGTAGGCGCCGGGTTAGCTTCAAGGCCCGGAACAAGCACGAAATGGCCGAATCGGGGCGGTTCTCGCGCTGATAGTCGCTGCCGATTTCTATGAGGAGCCGCGCCTGCTCTTTCGGGACGTGCGCGAGGCCGTAGAGCCGGATGGCCTGCCAATCGCAGGCGATGGCGCGCATGTTCTGGTTTTGGGCTTCGTAGTAGTAGGCATAGTGGTGCAGGTGCCGCGCCCGTACCAAGGGCGTGGCGTCGGCGAGCAGCACATCGGCGCGGCGCAGCCAAAGCGCCGCGCGCGTGACGTCGTACACGCCGAGCCAGTAGGCACCGCGCACATCATACGCCTCGCCCACCACGGCCGAGTCGCCGAGGCGACGGCCCAGGCCTTCGGCGGCAGCGGCGTACCCCAGCATCCCCGCCGAGTCGGGGGTTTCGCCGTCGCCCTCGAACGCCCACGCCACCCGCAGCAGCGCGGTGGCCCGCGCGGCCGTCGTCGTCGCCCCTCGCAGCACGGCACGCAGCGAATCGGGGGGAGCGGGCAGCCGGGTCTGCTGAGCAGAGACAGGAACAGGGGCCGTAAGCTGGGCCAACGCCGAGCTGATGGTCAGTCTGGATAGCCCGCATAGCCCAGATAGTAAGGCAAAAGCAATCAGCCGCCAGCGAAGGGTGGACATGGATGAGTAGGCAGGAAGGCGTAAGAAGGCAGGCAAGGTAGGCACTAGGGGCGGCCATGCTGCATCAGCTGCTCCTGAAGGGCAGCAGGCGGACCGATTGCTACCGGCGCATCGAAGGCGCATCGGCAGCACAGCTTTTTCGCGCTTGCGCACACGACCCGCCGACTTGCTGGCGTTGTTAAGGTCGATTCCGGAAAGCGGAAGCCTTATTTTCGAGTCGCTGGCGCGGTGGTTGTACCTTCCGGCTCGCCAAACCATATCCACCTCAGGCGCGTTGGCCCCGCTGATGACGATTCGCACCCTGCTCTCCTCTCCCTTCCGCCACTCTCGCCGACTGGCGCTTCCCGTGGCCCTCGGCGCGCTACTGACGCTGGCCGCCGACCCGCACCTGACGACTGCGGCACCGGCGCAGCTCACCCACACCCCCACCGCCGACCCCACCGCCGCCGACCTCATGCGCCGTATGCTCACGGCCGTCGGGCAGGTGCAGACTGCCACGTATCGCCTCATCAAAACCGAGCGGATTAGCGGGAAGAATGTGGTCGAGGAGACGGCCGTGAAGCTCCAGAACAAGCCGCTGAAGGTGTATATCAAGAGTATCAAGCCGAATACCGGCCGCGAGGTGCTGTACGTAACCGGCTCGAACGGCGGGAAGGCGCTCATCAATCCCGGCGCGTTTCCGTACGTCAATATCAGCCTCGACCCGCTCGGCTCCCGCATCCGCCAAGGCCAGCACCATACGCTGAACGACGTCGGCTTTCGGCGCATCGCCGACATCATCGCCCGCCAAATGCGCGAGCAGCAAGCCGACCTCCCCAAGCTCCTGCACCTGGAGCCGCAAGGCGTCAACTTCGACAATCGGGCGTGCTGGGTGGTAAAAATGGACGACCTCCGCTTCAAATTCGTCCCCTACACCATCAAGCCGGGCGGCGAGTCCCTCGACCAGCTCGGCCAGAAACTCGGCGTGAGTGACTTCATGATTGGCGAAAAAATGCCCGGTTTCGATGGCGATTTTCAACGCCTCCTCCCCGCCGGGCAAGTCATCCAAGTCCCCACCACCTACGCCCGTCGCACCACCGTCATCATCGATAAAGCGTCGATGCTCCCCGTCTCCATCGCCATCTCCGACGATAAAGGCCTCTTCGAGCAATACGATTACCACGACCTAAAACCCAACGCCGCCTTCCGCGACAACGAGTTCGCCACCGATTTCAAAGGCTACGGGTTTTAGGGGAGAGAGGAGATGTGAGGGATGTGGAAGATGTGAGGGATGTGAGTTAGAGAATCAATCAGGCGAAATGCCTTACGTATTGCGCGGCGCGGCGGACCTTTGGCCCGTCGCGCCGCTGGTTTTTCCGGCGAATCCGGCTTCTCGTTTCCGCTAGCTTCTCATGACCCTGCTCCGCCTTTTACGCGTCCCGAATCTGCTGCTGATGCTGCTTGGGCAAGCGTTGGTGCAGGCGTGTCTGCTGTATCCGTCGCAGCCGTGGGTGGCGGTGAGCTGGCCGTCGTTCTGGCTCACCACGCTGAGCACGGTGCTGGTGGGCGCGGGCGGTTACGCCATCAACGATTATTACGACGTTAAGATCGACGCCATCAACCGCCCCCGGCGGCGGGTGGTCGGCCGCGGGCCGCTCACCCGCCGCCGCACGATGATGCTCCATTTACTACTGAGTAGCGTGGGCGTGGGATTGGGGGCGCTGGTGAGCTGGCCGGTGGCGGGCGTGGCCCTTGGGTCGGCGCTGCTGCTGTGGGGATATTCGGCGCAGCTCAAGCGGCGCTTGCTGATCGGGAATCTGGTGGTGGCAGCCCTCGGCGGCGCGATGGTGCTGGTGGTGGAGGTGGCCGCCCAAACCCACAGCCGCGCCGTGTGGGTGTACGCCGCGCTGGCCGCCCTGCTGACGCTCATCCGTGAAATCATCAAGGACGCCGAGGATATGCGCGGCGACGCCCGTTTCGGTTGCCGAACCCTGCCGATTGTAGCCGGATTGGTGCGCACCAAATGGGTGGTGGCGGGCCTGACACTAGCGCTCATCGGCGCGCTCATCGGGGTGATGCTCTACCGCCCGGATACGTGGCGCTTCAACGGTTTTCTGCTCCTGACGGTGGTGGCGCCGCTGCTCCTGCTACTCCACTGGCTCCGCACCGCCGACCGGCGCGTGCATTTCGCGCGCCTCAGCGGCCTCGGCAAGCTGCTGATGCTCGCCGGAATGCTCACGATGCTGCTGTATTATTGAGGAAGCATTGCTTCGCTCCGCCATTGCCCAACGCCTGTGCGTCACTTCTTTCTCCGCCTAACCCGCTCCGCTCTCTTCTTTGCGCTCCTAGGCGGCGCGCTCGCCAGCCACGGGCAAGTCAGCGGACCGCCTCCGGCCGACACGGCGCGCCTCGCTAAATCCGTCGCGCCCCGCCCCGACCGCCCGAGCTTTATTCCGTTACCGGGATTATTTTATTCCCCCGAAACCCGCTTGGGCGTCGCGATTTTCGTCGCCCCGGTTTTCCGTATCGGTTCCGATACCGCCACGCGCAAATCCACGACGCGCCTCCTCGGCTATTACACGCAGGAAAAACAGTGGAGTATTCAGCTCGAACACTCCCTGTTCACGCCCGGCGAGCGGTACGCCGTCATCGGCAGCTGGCGCTTTTACGATTACCCCATTTTTTATTACGGCACCGGCGACCAAACCCGCACCGCCGATGAAGGGCTAGTTCAATACAAGCTCTTCACGTTTTCGGAGCGCGTACTGAAGCGCATCGGCAAGCGCCGCCTCTTCGTCGGGCCGCTATATGTGCTCACCAGCCTCTGGGACATCGACGCCACCGAGGCGCCCAAGCTCCGTGAGCGCCCCGCCCGCGAGCTTCAGCCGACGGTCATCTCCGGCGCCGGTCCCGTCCTCCTCCTCGACACCCGCGACCGCCTCACGTTCCCCACTTCCGGCGCCTACGCCGAGCTGAGCGCCACCTTCACCGGCCTCGGCGGCGACTATTCTTTCGGCCGCTACATCGCCGACCTCCGCCGTTACATCAGCCTCGACCACGGGCGCGGCCGTCACGTTCTGGCCGCGCAGCTTGTGGGTCAGTTTCACGTCGGCGACGTGCCGTTCCGGGAATTGGCGCCGCTCGGCGGCATCTCCCTCCTGCGCGGCTACTACGAAGGCCGCTACCGGGGCCGTCAGCTAGCGGCGGCGCAGGCCGAGTACCGCTTTCCGGTGTGGCGCCGTTTCGGCGGGGTAGCATTCGCGAGCGTCGGCGATGTAGGGAACACCGTGAGCGATTTCAACAACCCACGCGTAGCCGGCGGCGCCGGGCTGCGCTTCACCTTCAACCGCCACGAGCGCCTGAACGTCCGCGCCGATTACGGGATTGGAATGGAAGGCTCCAGCGGCTTTTATTTCAGTATTGGGGAAGCATTTTAGGAGAGCGCTCAGAATAAAATTCAATATACTTTGTCATTGCGAGGAGGCTTTGCGACGAAGCAATCTTCGCAGGATAAGGGCGTTG
>JANNMJ010000126.1:0-13371 GCA_031397815.1 Hymenobacteraceae bacterium | reverse complement strand
TCAATTGTTCCTTGCGCCACCGATGCGGCGTACTGGTACGAAAGTCCTGCTCCTTCAGTAAATGTCTCCAAATGCACGAAAACAGAATTAGGGTCGTAATTGACAATCACAATTGTCAAAACACACCGCAATAGACCACCGTACGGACGCCTATTGGCGTCCACAGGCTGAATAGGACGCCAATAGGCGTCCCTACACACGTACACTGACCCAAACTGCTGTAGATGGATTCTATTCGGCAAAACCCCGTTTCAATCTTCACTACGGGATGGCTGGCGGACTTAATGGTGATGATGATCATCCGGCCCCGGAACGTGCGTAACGTTACGGATTGACCCCAGCACGTACACCGCGATCCATACGAAGTAGAGGTACTCGAAGCCCGGTATCACTTTGTGGCTCAGCCGTAAGAGGCCGTGCGTGGCGGTCGTCATGACTAAGCCCACCAGGGCAAGATACTGCCACACGTTGAGCTGATTGGGGTGCCAAAGCTTCGGATTCATACACTGAAAAGGCAACGGAGCGAATAAGGTTGCGCACCACCGACGAAAGTACCGGCTACGGGCGCCAAACGGCCGATAGATATCGACTCACTTCGACTCACTTCCCGCGCCGCAACTTACGGCCGACGCGTGCATCGGCAACCGCCCCGCACCTTGGCGCGTAACCCCAACCGACGTGCTGTCCCGACGTCGACTCTCGCTATGTCAACTTCCCCGCAAGACCCAAACGCGCCTTCGCACTCCGATTCTTCCGCCGACGAGCGGGCCGCTGCTTCCATCCAGCCGCTCGACGAATCGGCGGATAAGAAATTCGTTTACGACCGGAAGCTCGAAGCCGAAAAGGAGTATCAGCGCGCCGAAGCCAACGGCACAATCGGCGACCCTTCCGCCCGCCGCAACATCGGCGCGAACGGCTACACGCAACGCACGGGCCAGAAAGACCAGCTCGAAAACCTGCACATCGGCGGCTCCGACCATAGCCCGCAGGGCGGCAACGACCACGAGACGCCCGGCGAGAACGCGGCGGGGCCGGGTTTTGAAGTCGAAGGCGGAGTCGATTTAAGCAACCCCACCCGCTCCCGCAAGCAGGAGTTCGGCGACAAAGCGCCGACCGGCCCGGCTAGCTCGTCCAAGGACTAAACGACGGACTGCGCTGAGTTTGAGTCGTTCCGAAGAAAGACGATCAAGCGCTGGCGCGAATCAAAAACGTCCAAAAGAATAGGCCCGCCCGACAGTACTGTCGGGCGGGCCTACGTGTTTAAGAAGCGGTATCGGCGCTAACGCCGGGCGCGCTGGTGGTGATACTTGTTGAGGTTGTAGCGATGCTTCGGCGCCGTTTTGGCGGGTGCCTTGGCGGCCGCCGTCTCGGTGGTGGTGGTTTCCGGAGTGATAGCGGGTGCCGAAGCATCCTGCCCAGCCGTGAGCTGATCAGTAGACGCGGGCTGCGTGCGGGCTTTGTCGGCGAGCAATTGCAGGTAAATCTGCATCTGCGTCTCATTCAGCACGTTCACCAAACGGGTTTGGAACTGGGCTGCGGCTTGCTCGGTGGCTTCCCGACGCCGTTCCGGGTCGTTGATGATGTAGGCTTGCGCTTGCGTTTCGGCGTCGATCCGGGCGGCGGCGAACTGACGAATCAGCTGCGTTTCCGACTCGTTCAGATTCAACGTCCGGGACAGCTCGCGGGCTTCTTCCAGAGAGCGCTCGTTGAGCGACTGTTCGTACCAGTGGCGCAACGCCGCGCGGTCGGTAGCCGAACGGGCGCTCTGCGCGTGGGCAGCGCCACCCGTAACTAACAGCAACACGAAGAAGGCAAAATGCTGGAGCTTCATCAAGGAGAAAGTTGCGGGTGAGACAGTAAATTGTTACTGAACTGTGACGAAGATACGAAACTTCAACGGAAACCTGCTGATAGGAACTCGTTCTATAGACAAACGTCCGTTATTCGTCGGCGAACTGCTTAAAAATTGGTATGAAAAAAGGCCCGACCCGCGTGATTGCTGCGGGTCGGGCCTCTTTATCCGTGAGCCGTTTCGCAAAGGTTACGGCCTAACATTGGGGGAACGCAAATTAGTGCGTTACCACCAGCTTAGTCAGCTGCTCGGCACCGGCCGAACGGACGCTAACTACGTACAGGCCAGACGATAGCACTGGCAGCGCGTGCTCAACATTTCCGGCTTGCACCTGCATCGACTGCTGCGAGATCGTGCGGCCTTGCAGGTCGCGCACGGTCACCGTCAGGTCACCGGCTTCGGCCATGATGAGGCGTACCGAAGTAGCGCCTTCGCTTGGGTTCGGGAACACGCTCAGGTCAGAGAATGTCATCGAAGCTTCGCGACGGGCTGAGCCGCCGGTTACGGTGAGGGTGTAATCCTCGGTTTCGCCGTAGGCGTTGGTGGTGCAGGAAGCGGCCGACGAGGCATCCGACATCACCACGCGCAGGCGGTGCGGGCCGTTGAGGGCCGTGGCGGGCACCGTGAAGGTGGCGGTGCGGTCGGTAGCGACGGTCGAGCTAGCGGTGCTGGCGAGGGTCTCACCGGCGTCGAGGAAGTCGCCGTCGTTGTTCCAGTCGGCGTAGATGCGGAAGAACTCGGCATAGGCGGTGGAAGCGAAACCGGCCGAGAACGTGATGGTCTGGCTGCTGCCAGCGGCTACGGAAGTGCTCAGGGCAGTGCCGTTGTAGTAACCTGCATCGGCAGCCGACGTGCGGCTGATGGCGCCGATCGCGACTTTGTCAATCCACTCGTACGCCACGCTCGTGCCTTTGCTTACGCAGTAGGTTGGGGTGGTGGTGCCACCGGCCGACGTGGTGAACGTGGCGGCCGTGCTGTAGGCGGAAGTGCCCGAAGCACACACGGTCTGCACCTGGAACTGGTAGGCCGTGGAAGCGGTCAGACCGGTGAGGGCGCGCGAGGTGGTGGCGTTGCTGACGGTCGTCCAGGTGGTGGCGGCCGACGTTTTGTACTGCAAGTTGTACGACGTAGCGCCGCTCACGGCCGTCCAGCTTACCGTAGCGCCGGTGCTGCTGATGGCGCTGCTAGCCAAGCCCGAAGCCACGCCGCAGGTGGTGCCGGTTCCGGCGGTGATGTTTAGGGTATAGTCCTCTACTTCGCCATAGGTGTAGGTTCCGCACGACGTTTTGCCCGTCGCATCGGCCATCGAAACGCGCATCCGGGTGGTGCCGACGCTGGCGGTGGCCGGTACGGTGAAGGCGCTGGTCAGGTCGGTCGCGAGGTTCGAGGAGCGGTTCGTGACGATTTGCTCACCGGCATCGACGAAGTCGCCGTCGCGGTTGAAATCGACCCACGCGTTCCAGTATTCGGTGTAAGCCGTCGAGACGAAGCCCGCCGAGTAGGTGAGGGTCTGGCTGCTGCCCTGCGCCACGCTGGTGCTGAGGGAAGTGGCATCGAAGTAACCGCCGTCGGCGCCAGATGTGCGCGAGATGCTGCCGAGGGCCACTTTGTCGATGAACTCATACGTCACGTTCGTGGCGTTGGCAGCGCAGTAAGCGCCACCGCCGCCCGCGCTCAGGGTCGTGAACGTACCGGCGGTGCTGTAGGCGGACGTGCCCGAAGCACACACGGTCTGCACCTGGAACTGGTACGCCGTGGCGGCGGTCAGGCCGGTGAGGGCGCGCGAGGTGGTGGCGTTGCTGACGGTCGTCCAGGTGGTGGCGGCCGACGTTTTGTACTGCAAGTTGTACGACGTTGCGCCGCTCACAGCACCCCAGCTCACGGTAGCACCGGCGCTGCTGATGGCCGACGACGACAGGCTAGCCGGAACGCCGCAGGTGGCCGGTGTACCCGTGCCGAGGCCGGGCGAGGTCAGCAGGCTGACGCGGGTGCCGCCCGTGGCGAACAGGGCCACGGCACGCGTTTTCTGGCCGTTGGTGAACATGTTCATGCACTGGTCGTCGACGTAGTCCATGTAGTTCATGAACATGTCGCCGTTGGCGCCGTTGGAGCACGAAACTTTCGGGAAGTTCGGGCAGCCGCCGTTAGAGGTTTGCTGCGTAGGGGTGTCGCTCACGAGGTCGTTGCCGCAGTTGGCATCGCCCCAGATGTGGCGCAGGTTCAGCCAGTGACCCACTTCGTGCGTTGCCGTCCGGCCGTAACCGAAAACGCCGCCGAGGCTCGGGTTCACGCCGAAATACTTGTAGCCCATCACCACGCCGTCCTTAAAGGTGCCAGCATCGGAAGGGAAGGTGGCGTAACCGAGCAGGCTGCTCGACGAGCCGCCGAAGTTGCAGACCCACATGTTGAGGTACTGCGTGGTATTCCATGCGTCGTCGCCGCCTTGGGCGCTTTGCTTCACGAATACGCCGTTCACGTCAGCGCCGCCGTACTCGAAATAGGTTTTCGTGGTCGATTTACGCAAGATACCCGTCGTGGTGTTCCCGTTAGGGTCGCGGGTGGCGAGCTGGAAGCGGATTTGAAAGTCGGCTGCAACCCCTGCGAAGGCGCCCGGCGTGTTGCCAGCGTCGGTGTTGGTGCGAGAAAAGTCTTTGTTGAGAACATCGATCTGCGACTGGATTTGCGCGTCGGAGATGTTCTGGGCGGCGGTGTTGTACAGGACGTGAACGACGACCGGAATCGTGTAGAGCGTCGCGGCGGTACGGTTGGCCGTTGGGCCGTTAGCCGTTTGCTGCGCGATAAAGCGTTGCGTGTGCCGTTCGATCTGTTGCAGCACCGCCTGCTCAGCAGCAGGCAACGTGTGCGGATCAGGGGTGGCGCATTGGCGCTGCTGCGCTAGTGCGGGCACTGCAGCCTGCAACAGCAGGGCACCGCCGACGAGTACTTTTCTCAGCATGGGGAGATGGAATGGGGATGGAAGTGAAAATGAGATGACTCGAAAGAGTAGATAGGAAAGAGTTAAGATTAGTGTGGAGCAAATGTAGAGACAAATTTCAGAATCGGGCACTTTTTTCGATAAAAGATGAAAAAATAAGTCGGTTTCGCTGCTGATTTGGTAATAGCATTCGATTGCAAAGGTGAAAAACGCAATCAGGTGTGCTGAAATGCGAAAAGCCCCGGCTTCCGTCTGCGGTAGGGGCAGGGCGGAAGCCGGGGCTTCAGAAGGGGTTTAGGGAAGAGATGTCGGGAAGGCGTTTCGGGACGAACTGTCTTGACTTACGCTCCGACAGTTTCCGGCACGGGTGAGTGACGAACCCGGATGATTTCGGCCGCTACGCTGACGGCAATCTCGGCCGGGGTTTGGGAGCCAATGGGGAGGCCGATGGGCGCGTAAAGGCGCGCTAGCTGTGCTTCGGGGGTGCCTGTAAGCCGCAGACTGGCGAGGAGCTGGGCGGTTTTCGCTTCCGACCCCATCATCCCCAAGTACCGTAGCGGCTTCGGCAGAAGCTGGCGCACAGCGACCTCGTCGGTGCGGTAGCCGAAGGTCATGATGGCGACGTATTGGTCGGGGCCGCCGTTGATATGGTCGGCGAGGGCTTCGTAGGGACCGAGGATTTTCTCGTCGGTAAACGTGTTTTGGTGCAGGGTATTGAGGTCGGGGCGGTCGTCGAAGAGGCGGATGCGGAAGTCGAGGCGGCTCATCAGCTCGCAACACGCCAACCCGACGTGCCCGGCGCCGATGATGTGGAGCGTCTCGCGCGGGTCGAACAGCTCCTCATACGCCCAATCCGGCGAGGGCGCATCTTCTGCCGAAAGCTGACTCGGCGGCGTAAACCGCCGGGGCGCGATGGCGGTGCCTCGAAGGGAGCGGAACCCGAGCGCCGTGATCGTGAAAAGCCCCGCCCGCCGCCCCGTGATAGCGGTGCATATGTCGGTGAGGGCCAGTACGTCGCGCAGAGGTTCTAGCGGAAGCAGGAGCACGGTTTGCTCGCCGGAGCAAATCATGCCGGAGCGGTCGGTGGTCGCGTCGGCGCGGTGAATCTGCCGTTTCAGCAGCACCTGCGGACTGGTTTGGCGGAGTTGATGCCGAGCCAGCTCCACAAGCTTGTGTTCCATCATCCCGCCGCCGATGGAGCCGACCAGCAACCCATTCTGCGCCACCACCATCCGGAAACCCGTGCGCCCCGGCGTGCTGCCCTGATGCGTCACGACGAGCAGTAAATAGCACGTCTGACCACGCAGCAGACAGGTTCGGGCAAACGCGAGAGGCTCCATCATAACAGCAGTATAGGACAAGCAACTACGCGCCCTGTCAGTTGTTCGAAATAAACCATTTTATCAGCGACTAACCAAACCATTTGGCACTCAGGGCATAATACACCACCATCAGCGCCGAGAAGCAGGAGCTGACGAGGAAGCGGTGCTTCAACGGTATGCGGTTCTGAATCACATAGTTGGCCGCCAGCGGAATCGGCAGATTGCCGACGAATGACTTCCACGCCGTGAGCAAAAGTCCCCAGCCGATGGCGCTCCACAAGCCGCTCAACGCGTTGATAATGAGCAAATGGCGCGCAATCCAGAGCGGATTGAAGTACACCATCGCGAGCAGCACGCTCCGCACGGCGCGGTACGGCTTGCCGTGAACGACGCGCGCAATCCAGCGGAACGCAACCGGCACTTCCCACGCGTACAGCGTGGCCCCGACGAACACGATGCCCAACAATCGGAGCCAGCTAAACTGACCGAGCAGCAGCGCCGCGACCGTGTCGCCTAAACCATACGTAATGCCGCCGCGCAACGCGTTGGCCGGGGTGGGTAAGAATCTCTTCAAAAGGAAATGGGAAATGAGACAAGGAATGAGCTTAGAGTCAAGGGGTTCAGGCCAAAACCGAGGAGTGGCAGCCTTAAAACAAGCTGTCATCCTGCGGACCGCCGTAGCAACCCGCAGGATGACAGGAACCGGCCGCGTGGCCAGCGAGAGGGCAAATGGACTTACTTCTTCGTGCGCCGCCCTTCCAGAATCCGGAAGAACGAGCGGGTCTGCACTTCTTTGAGCGTCAGGCCCGTCACGGTGATTTCTTCCTCGGTGATGGCGCCGCAGTTGAGGGCTTTGAGGAAGAAGTTGAGTAGCCCTTGCCCGGTGGCGGCGTCGTCGAAAATGTCGCCGGTGAGGGTCGAGATGGCGGCGCGCTCCACGAAGGTGGTGAGGCGGTGAACGGCGTCGTCGTACGCGCTCAGGAAGAACGCGTAGGTGGCGGCGTAGCGCATCGGGAGCTGTGCGGGGTTGAGGTCCCAGCCCTGATAAAAGCCGTTGATGAGCGAGTGCGTGCTGTGGTGGAACGCCTGCCGCCACGCGTTATGAACAGATTCGCGGTTCTCGCGAAGCTGCTCAAACGTCAGATTCTGACCGCGATGCGGCCCGATGGGCATCACGTTGGTGGCGCCGTCGGAGAGGAAGATGCCGGTGCTGCCGAGCGCGACTTTCGTCATATGATGCGCGAAATCGCAGACCGGGTGCGCCATCGTCTGGTACTTGGCCGTGATGCCGCACGACGCCGTGTAATCATACGTGCCGAAATGCGCCGCCACGCACCGCCCTTCCGCCGCGCGGACGATGCGCAGGAGCGGGTTGCGCCCGTCTTCGTCCATAATAATCTGCGTCGCCTCGACCATCGTTTCCATCTTCAAGGTGCCCGGCGCGAGGCCGTTCGCCTTCTCCAGCAGCTCAAACAGGCGCACGAGCGTCGTCATCTGCTCCGGAATGGTCACTTTCGGGAGCATCACGACGAAGTTGTCCGGCAGACGCCCGCCGGTTTCGGCCAGCAGCGTCGTCAGGAAAATATCGAGCGTCCGGACGCCGCGCGCCTTCAAATCCTCGGTAAACGGCTTGATGCGGATGCCGATGAACGGCGAGAGCGTGCCGTTTTTCATCCCGACCGCCGTTTCCTTGGCGGCGCGCACGGCGGTTTCGTCTTCCTCGGCGTCGGGGCGGTTGCCGAAGCCATCTTCAAAGTCGATTCGGAAATCTTCGACGGCTTCGCGCTCCAGCTTCCGCACAATCTTGTTGTAGACCGAATACGCCAGCCACGCCGGTTCGCGCTTGCGGTCGGCGGGCGTCATCGCATCAAGGCGGGCGGTGAGGGCGACGATATCCTTTTCGAGGGTCGGAAGCTGCTCGTGGCCTTCGAACCGCAACACTTTTGCCAGCTCCACGAACGTGGGCGCGTAGGTGCGCAGGTTGTTCGCCGCGATTTCGCCCATCCGCACGCACGTGTCGGCCTTGAACAAATTGGCGCCGCCGTACACGGTATGCACCGGCTGCCGGTCGGGGCGGTCGCCAGGGTAAATCTGTTGAAACTTCCGGTTAGCAACGCCGAGCTGTTCGAGCAAATCCTGCTGGTCGGCGGTGGGGAGACTGAGGGTCATGGGGAGAAGGGGGAGGGAGGGGCAGATGTGGGGCTGTGGAGGAGGTAAGGTCGATTTCGCTTTAGCGAAAAAAAACGCATCACGACCCCCGATACGTCGCGTACCCAAACGGATTGAGCAGCAGCGGAACGTGATAATGCTCGCTCGAAGTCACTTCAAAGCAGATTTCCACGAGCGGGTAAAACGTGCGAGTGCCCATCCGCTCAGCGTATTCCTTGGTGAAAAACGTGAGCCGATACACGCCAACCCGCACCAGCGTATCAGGCGGCAGCAGGTCTTTAAGGCGGCCATCGGCGTCGGTGATGCCGCGCGCCAGCTCTTGCCAATCGCCGCTCTCCGTGTGCGCCGCGAGGGCAATCGTGACGCCCGCCGCCGGCTTGCCGAGCGTGGTATCGAGGATGTGGGTCGTGATTTGGCTCATTTTTTTGGGTTTACGGTTTCTGGTTTACGGTTTCTGGGTTCGACTATGCTTGGCCTAAAAACCAAAAACTAAAACCCAGAAACCAACTTCTCCAGCCGCAGTCGGGTGATTTTATCCTGCTCGCCCATCGCAATCCGGATTTCTTCTTCCGGCGCGTTAGGTAATCGGGCCTGAAGCAGCGCCAGCATCTCATCCGCAGATTTACCCGTGGCGCAGACGATGAAGATGTACCCAAACCGGGCCTCATAAGCGTCGTTTCCGGCCGCGAGGGCTTCCAAAACGGCTTGCGAAGCTTGCTTAACGGCTCCTTGCTCACCCTCAGCCCACTTCGCGGTACTCGCGAACTTCTCTTTCAACGCATTCACATCCCCGATTTTGGGGTGATGCGTGAACGCCTCGCGCCAATCGGCTTCAGTGAGCGCATACCAAATCTCGTGCGCCTGCCGGAAGAGCGTAGCAGCATCGGGCACGGGGAACGCGGCATTCAGCGCGGCTACCCAGCGCGTAGCACCGCAGCATTTGCTGAGGGCATCGGCGCGGGCCGCTTCGTCGAGGGCGTTGAGGGATTGGATGGTCATCAGCTACGTTGATTCTCGCAGTGTCCGCAGTGTTTAGCGCAGTGTGACGGGGTGCTGACACTGCGAGAACCCGACGCTAAACAGTCGTCGGGAAGCGGTTGACGTTTTTGTAGTAGATGTACACCGACGGCTCTTGCCCCATCGCGGTGGCCCACTGCTGGCAATACGGCGCCATCCAGATGGAATCGCCTTTTTTCACCGGGTACCACTGCCCATCGAGCATATAAATCGCTTGGCCTTGCAGGTACAGCAGCCCGTGCTCCATAATGTGGGTTTCGACCATCGGCAGGTGCCCGCCGGTGTCGTAGGTAAAGATATTGACCGCCATATCGAAGCCCGGCACGTTCGGCAGCAGCTCCTGAATGTGGAGCGCCGTGTCGTCCATATAACTAGCGGGGTAAAAGGCGTCTTTGCGGTCGCCGAAGATGACTTCGGGTACCGCGTGGCCTTTCAGCGGCTCATATACTTTGTGGAAGGTCAGAATTTGCGTATCCGCTTCCAGACTCGTGATGCGGTAATGATGCCCCACCGGCACATACATAAAGCCGCCCGCGCGCAGGGTGCGGCTATTTAGCTCGTCATCGTCGGCGAAAAAGTCATCGTCTACCTCAATTTCTGATGCCGATTTTCCCGTGTAAACGCCCGCCTCGCAGCTTCCCTGCACCACGTAAAAGAAAATCTGCGCCTTTTCCGTCGAGCCCGTCAGCTTGCCGTCGGCCGTCAGCGTGACGAGCGTTTGGCAGAGCCGCGCCCCCATCTGCTCGTTAATGATGACGTTGACCGTCGCGCCCGTCCAGCCCGGCACGTTGGAATTGATGTAGCCATCGGGCGAGATAATGGCGTGATTGTGCTTGACGACCGAGCGCGTCAGGGCGGAGATTACCTTGTTGACCATCAGAGGGGAAGTGACGCAAACCGACGGTCTGCTTTATTGGGGGCGCGAAGGTCAGGAATTTGAGGCAAACTGAGCCACCCGGCGCTCCACGAATCGGGTCATCACGTCGAGAGCCGCCGCCAAATCGTCTACCTCCACGTTCTCTAACGGGTTATGGCTGATGCCTTTGTAACACCGAATGAAGAGCATCGTGACGGGCGCGACGGCCGCAATCGGCACGGCATCGTGCCCGGCGCCGCTCACCAGATGCACCACTTCGTGCCCCGCCTCGGCAATCGCCGTCGCCAAGTGGCGGGTGAGGTCGGCGTCGCAGGTCACGGGCGCGCCTTGCTGTACGTGGTTCCAGATCAGCGTCAGGTGGCGCGTTTCGGCAATGGCGGCAGCCTGCGCTTGCAGGGCGTCGTAAGCGGCGGCGAGGTGCGGCTCGGCGGGGCTGCGCACATCAAGGGTGCAGATTACTTCGCCGGGAATCACGTTCGAGGCCGCGCCACTCACCGTCAGCTTGCCCACCGTGGCGACCAGCCCGGCGGTATCGGCGCGAGCCATTCGCTCGGCGGCGAGCACGAATTCGGCGGCGGCGGCGAGGGCATCTTGGCGCATCGGCATCGGTACCGTTCCGGCGTGACCGGCCATCCCGCGCCACGTCAGCTCGGCGCGCCGCTGCCCGGCAATGGCCGTCACGACAGCTACCGGAATCTGCCGTTCCCACAGCACCGGCCCCTGTTCGATATGTGCCTCGAAATACCCCAGAAATTCCGCCGCCGGCAGCGCATCGGTTGGGATTTGGTGCGCGTCGGTCACGCCCATCGTCCGCAGCGCATCGCCGAGAGTGGTGCCGTGAACATCCGTTCTAGTCCCCAGCCAATCCATCTCGAAAGCGCCCGCCAGCACCTTGCTGCCCAGATACGTGGTATGAAACCGCACGCCCTCTTCATCGCTAAAAGCCACCAGCTCCAGATGAAACGGCAGCGCCGCGCCGCTCGCGCGCAGGTTTTCCAATAAATCCAACCCCATCAGCACCCCCAGCGGCCCGTCGAATTTCCCCGCATTTACCACCGTATCAATGTGCGAGCCGATGACGAACGTTTTCGCGCCCGGCACCGCGCTCACCAGCCGCGCACGCAGGTTGCCAATACTATCGGTCCGGACCGCCAAGCCCGCAGCTTCCATCCACTGCTGCACCAGCGCCCGCCCGGCCAGAAACGCGGGCGTCCCGAAGGTGCGCGTCACGCCCGTCGGGTCTTCACTGATAGCGGCTAGTTCGTGAATGCGGGCCATTACGTGGGCCGCACGGGTAGCGAAGGAATTCATACCCGCAAGGTAGGGGCGGGCCTTGTGCCCGCCCGCACGGCGCACGTTGGCAAAATGCGCGGGCGGGCACTAGGCCCGCGTTTTAGCGTAAAATGATTGCGCCCTCGTTGGCTGCCACCACTTCCGGCCGCCGAAACACTTCCTGCCCAGCTAGAAACGTGCGCTCCACCACGCCGCGCAACGTATACCCGTGGTAGGGGCTGACTTTATGCCGATGCCAGAGCGCGCTCGCATCCACAGTGAACGAGGCTTCCGGCGCGAAAACCACCAAATCAGCGTCGTAGCCCGGTGCGATGCGGCCTTTGCGGTCGGCGACGCCCGCTAGTTGGGCGGGGTTTTCGCTGAGCCACCTCACTATGTCGGATAGGCCGAAACCGCGCGCTTCGGCGGCGGTCCAGAGGACTGGCAGGGCGAGCTGTAACGAGGCGATGCCGCCCCAAGCGGTCGTGAAATCGCCGGTTTCGAGCTGCTTTAAATTCGGTGGGGCGGGGGAGTGGTCGGTGGCGACGAAATCAATCAGACCGGTGCGCAGCCCTTCCCACAGCCGCTCGTTATTGGCGCGCTCCCGAATGGGGGGCGCGCATTTGTAGGCGGTGCCGCCGTCGGGAATATCCTCGGCGTTGAAAAATAAATAATGCTGCCCCGTTTCCACCGTCAGCGGCAAGCCTTCGGCTTTTGCTGCCTCAATCTGCGCCAAGGAATCAGCCGATGATAAATGCACGATATGCGTCCGGCAGCCCGTCTCGCGGCATAGCCGAATCATCAGCGCCACCGCCTCATCCTCCCACCGTTTCGGTCGCGAAGCCAGATAATTCGGGTACGATTGCTTATCCCCCGATTTCCAGCTATCGTCGTCCTCGCTCAGCTCGCAATGCACCAGCAGCGGCAGACCGTGGCGGGCCAAAATCGCCATCACGGCCCGCAAATCGGCCTCGGTGGCGTTCGGAAAATCATCAATCCCCGAATGCGTCAGGAACGCCTTAAACCCGAGCACGCCTTCCCGAATCAGCGGCTCAATCTCCATCAGATTTCCCGGCACCACGCCACCCCAGAAACCACAATTGGTATGAATCCGCCCGCGCGCCGCCGCCAGCTTAGCGTGCAGATTCGCAACGGTCGTAGTGACGGGCGACGAGTTGAGCGGCATATCCACGAGCATCGTCAGCCCCCCCGCAATAGCCGCACGGGTGGCCGTCTCGAAGCCCTCCCAATCCGTCCGCCCCGGCTCATTGATATGCACATGCGGGTCGATGACGCCGGGCAGCAGCGCCAAATCGCCTAAATCCAAGATTTCGCCCGCGTAAGGCGCCTCAATCGGCAGCACCTCCCGAATGCGCCCATCTTCAATGACGACGAGGGCCGGGCGGGTGCCGGTAGGAGTGACGGTGCGGGTGGAGCGGAGAGCGAGGGTAGACATTAGGTAGTACTGAAGATGTAAACCTAATACTACCCTCGCGCTCTATAACCTCGATGGCAATGGAGCTTCTCGACTACGTGGTAAGCTCGAATCAAAAGTTATGAAGTCTAACCCAGTAAAGTGGTTAGCCATTCAACTGCTTCCAGCCAGAATCTTTGTAAACGTATCCGTCCCACTCAAATCCATTCTCATAACCAAAAATAATCAAAAAACTTTCGTCTTCTGATACCTGTTTGCTTTGGCGGTTGCCCTTGATAATACTGTGTAGATTGTCTAGTTCTTTTGCCTCGTCACGGTCTGGATACGTCACAAGTACCTTAAGGTCAGCATTAGACTTGTTGCGACGGCGGCCACGGGCGAACTTTGGGGATGCAACTTACCACCGAGAGCCTGCGAACGCCGCGCCAATGGCGGTCCGTCTTGGGCTGTGACGCCCACCATTTTCAGGATCTTCTCCTGCTCTTTCGGGAG
>JANNMJ010000125.1:0-35569 GCA_031397815.1 Hymenobacteraceae bacterium | reverse complement strand
ACCCCTCCCCTCCGGGGCGGGGAGTTTGCTCCCTTGATGCGCGAAAAATTGGCCTGCCACCACCTTTTCAAGCTTACCTTTGACCCCCGATGCAGTTCCGTGCTATGCTTACCGGTCGGCTGGTGTTGGGATGCGCGCTGTGGCTATTGGCTGCCAGCGTGCCGGCGCTCACGTCGTGCGCCAATAGCGGCAAAACCGCCCAACAGCGTAAGACGGAGCGCTATAAGCGCAAGCAGGCGAAGAGCAATCATATTCCCTGCCCCACCAAAGACTGTTAATATTTCGCCCATCGTGCGGTGCTACGGCGCTGTCCGGTGGGCGGGTTCATTTTTTCGACTTTCTGTCCTCTTCCCCCATGCATAAGCTCGTAGTTGCCATTGACGGATTTTCGTCCTGCGGAAAGTCCACTACGGCCAAGCTGGTGGCCAAAGAGCTGCACTACGCCTACATCGACACGGGCGCCATGTACCGCGGCGTGACGCTGTATTTCCTCGAAAATCAGCTCGATTGGGAAGATGAGGCGGTGGTGGCGCAGGCGCTCAACGACATTCACATCACCTTCAAGCGCAACCCGAAAACCCGCCGTAACGAGCTGTTCCTGAACGCCGAAAACCGCGAGGACGATATCCGCACGATGCGCGTCTCGAACGCCGTCTCTGAGGTGAGCGTGATTGCTGCCGTCCGTCACGCGATGGTGGCGCAGCAGCAGCGGATGGGCAAGAAGCGCGGGGTGGTGATGGACGGCCGCGATATCGGCACCACCGTTTTCCCCGACGCCGAAGTGAAGGTTTTCATGACCGCCGACGTGCATACCCGCGCCCTGCGCCGCCAAATCGAGCTGCACGCCGCCGGGCAGGACGTTTCGCTGGAAGAAATCGAAGCGAACCTCACCAAGCGCGACCGCATCGACTCGACGCGCGCCGAGTCGCCGCTGCGGCAGGCCGCCGACGCCGTCATCCTCGACACCACCCACCTGACCATCGACGAGCAAGTCGATTTCGTCCTCGACCAAGCCGTGAAGGTCATGGCGCACCGCGCCGCCGAGCAGCTGCGGTAACGTACCAATGGGGCGGCCGGCCGTGGCCGCTTTCAGATTAAATCAGATGCGCTCAGCCGGTTCTTTTAGCCGCCTGAGCGCATTTTGCATGGTGGCGGGGGCAAAATGCTAGCGAAAATGGCGACCTTTCGTGCTGTTACTTCGTGACACTCGCCGAGCGGGCTGCGCGAAAGAATCTTTCCAACCCCCTTTTACCTCCGCTTTCATGACGCGTCAACCCGTCGCTCTCTCCGAAACTTTACCCGCCGATTTGCGCGCCGGGCTGGTCACGTTTCTGGTGGCGCTGCCGCTGTGTTTGGGCATTGCGCTGGCGTCGGGGGCGCCGCCGCTGGCGGGCATTATTGCCGGAGTGGTGGGGGGGATTATCGTGGGGTCGTTCAGCGGGTCGAGCCTGAGCGTGAGCGGTCCGGCGGCGGGCCTGACGACCATCGTCGCGGCGGGGATTCTGAAGCTCCACACGTACGAGTCGTTTCTGCTGGCGGTGTCGCTGGCGGGGGTGTTACAGCTGGGGCTGGGGTTTGCGCGGGCGGGCCTCATCGCCAACTACTTCCCGTCGTCGGTGATTAAGGGGATGCTGGCGGCCATTGGCCTGACCCTGATTCTGAAGCAGATTCCGCACGCCTTAGGGTGGGACCGCGACGCCGAGGGCGATTTCAAGTTCTTTCAAGCCGACGGCGCCACCACGTTCACCGAGATTTCGGCGGCGCTCGGCAACATCAAGCCCGGCGCCGTGGCGCTCACCGCGCTCTCTATCGGGGTGTTGCTGCTGTGGCAGCGGCCGTTTTTCCAGCGTAATCGCATCCTGCAAAACATCCCCGGCGCGCTGGTGGCGGTGGTGTTGAGCGTGGTGCTGAACAACATGTTTCAGACGTCGGCGGGGTGGTCGGCGTTTGCGTTGCAGGCGTCGCATCTCGTGCAGCTCCCCGTGCTGAGCGCGGGCGCCGGATTCGGATCCCTGCTGCGGTTCCCGGATTTCGCGGCCCTCGCGAATCCGCAGATGTACCTCACCGCCGCCACGATTGCCGTCGTCGCGTCGCTCGAAACGCTCCTCAACGTCGAGGCCACTGACAAAATCGACCCGCTGCGCCGCCACACCCCGCCCAACCGCGAGCTGAAAGCGCAAGGGATCGGCAACATCGTGAGTGGGCTGCTGGGCGGCATCCCGGTCACGAGCGTCATCGTGCGCTCCACGGTCAACCTCAACGCTGGTGCCCGCACAAAGCATTCGGCCGTCATCCACGGCGTGCTGCTGCTGAGCTGCGTGCTGCTGATTCCGAACCTGTTGAACCAGATTCCACTCGCCGCGCTCGCCGGTATTCTGCTCTTCACGGGGTACAAGCTCACCAAGCCCGCCCTTTTTCAGGAGCAATGGCGGCTAGGCTGGAGCCAGTTTCTGCCGTTCGTCGTCACGATTCTGGCCGTTCTGCTCACCGATTTGCTCATCGGCATCGGCATCGGGCTGGCGGTCGGGATTTTTTACATCCTGAAGGCGAACTACCAGACCTCGCACTTCTTCCACCGCGAGCAGGAAGCGGGCATCTCCGACAAAATCCGCATCAGCCTCGCCGACCACGTCTCGTTTCTCAACAAAGCGAGCATCATCGAAATCCTCGATCAGCTCCCGGAGGATTCAGTCGTCGAGATTGACGCGCGGCAGTCGTCTTACGTCGACCACGATGTCGTCGAAGCCATCGAGAACTTCCGCGATACGGCGCGGCTCCGCAACATTCAGCTCACGTTTCACCCCGGCCGGGCGGGGTTCGCGGCGATGCACCCTTCGGAAATCGCCTCCGGCGAAATCATCGGCTTTGGAACCGTCGTCGGCGAGACGGGGGCGGCGCTCGTGCCGGGCGGTTACAAGCCCGTTGCCGCCCCGCCGCTGCCGGCGCTGAAAACCGTCCCGCCCGCGCCCGACTTCACGCGCTACGACGAGCTATTCGCGAATAACCGCGAGTGGGTCGCGCAGAAGCTCGCCCTCTCGCCGACGTATTTCGAGGACCTCGCGCGCGGTCAAAAGCCCCAATTCCTCTTCATCGCCTGTTCCGATTCGCGCGTCACCATCGACTCGATGACCGGCACCAACCCCGGCGAGCTGTTCGTCCACCGCAACATCGCCAATCTGGTTATCGCCACTGATCTCAACCTCCTCTCCGTCGTGCAGTACGCGGTGCAGGTGCTCAAGGTGCAGCACGTCATCGTGCTCGGTCATTACGGCTGCGGCGGCGTGAAAGCCGCGATGAATCGCGAAGACCTCGGCCTGATCAACAAATGGCTCATCCCGATCCGCGACGTCATGCGCCTCTACCACCACGAGCTGGTGGAGCTACCGAACGAGCACGAGCGTTTCCGCCGCCTCATCGAGCTGAACATTCAGGAGCAGGTGTATAACCTGTGCAAAACGTCGTTCGTGCAGCAGGCGTGGCTCGGGCAGGAGCATCTGCACGTCCACGGCTGGGTCTACGACATCCGCGAAGGCCTCATGCGCGACCTCGAAATCAACGTCGCCGAGATGATGGCCCGCGACGAAGACCTCTACCGCCTCCACGCCGTGGGGGATGAGTCGGCGCATTGATTGGCGCATTGAGGTCAGCCAAAACTGCCTAGGTTTTGTCATTGCGAGGAGGAGGCTTTGCGACGACGAAGCAATCCTCGTTTGCTCAGCTACGCGGCTAAGCGAATACCCCAATCCTACGAAGATTGCTTCGTCGCAAAGCCTCCTCGCAATGACAAATCTGTAAGAGCTTGCTTCTGAGCGAGTACTTACACAGCTACCCCCACCGCTTTTTACCCCGCAAACCGTCACCCTCGTCCCCCTTTTTCCCGTACAAGCGCCTGAACGTGGTCGCGTGCTGATGCACCGGCCCGTTCAGGCGCTGCTGTTTCGGCGTCGCTGTTCCTCAAAATCTTCCCTCCTTCCTCGCCAACACTCCCATGAGCCGTTCGCTTTTCCTCAGCCTATTAGTCGTCGGTAGCATCAGCTTCAGCGCCCAAGCGCAGCAAAGCCCCACGGTAGCGCCCTCGCAACCCATGCCGACCGAAGTTCCCCCGCCCGACGCCGACAAGATCGACGACATGCCGCTCCACATGCAGCCGCCCACCGACGAGCCTGCCACCACGCCCGCCGGTGCGCATCCGCGCAACCCCTCGACTACCTCGCTCTCCGTGCAGCCCAAGCTGAACCCGAATTCTACGGGTTCTTACAATAAGAAAGGCGTCAAGATTCAGCACAAGCAATCGGAGAAAGCGGCTGTCAAACGGCGGCGGCAAACCGCCCACTATCAAGCCGTCCGCGAAGACGGCCAGACGCGCGGGATTCGGCGGATGGAAAAGGGCAAGAGCGTGACGTCCGCCGGCCAGCGCTAGGCTTGGCTCTAAGTCCAGCAAAGGCGCGCCCTGAAACGCGCGCCGCCGGAACCACGTAACTTTCGCCGGAGCCGAGCAGTTAAGCTGCTCGGCTCTCTTTTTTGGTCCGTTTGGGCGCGGTTGCGCGCCTTTTTCCTCGTTTAATTCCCGCTGATTTTTTTATGGCCGATTCTTCTTCCACTCCCGCCCGTCATACTGCCCGCTGGTACGCCCCGCATCATTTCGTGCTGATCCCGTTGGCGCTCCTGACCTTCGGATACGCCGTGCGGCGGTACGCTGATGTCGCCGGGACCGATTCCGACTCGTCGCGGTTGTGGTTTACGGTGATGCTCCTCGGCCTGCTCACGCTTGGAACACTTGTAATGATGCGCCAGCATTACGCCCTAGGCTTGCAAGACCGCCTGATTCGGCTTGAAGTCCGGCAGCGGTATTTCGAGCTGACCAGCCGCAGCTTCCGCACGCTGGAGCCGCGCCTGACGATGAAGCAAATCACCGTCCTCCGCTTCGCCCCCGACGAGCAGCTTCCCACCCTAGCCGAAGCTGCCGCCAGCCAAAGCCTGACCCCGAAAGCGATTATCGAGCAGATCGGCGCCGGGTATCAGCCCGACCTGCTCCGCCTCTAATTCCAATCTCCCTTCCCCCACTTCCCCCCACTGGTTTTTTCGGTTATGATTCTGTACAACGTCACCAGCAACGTCGATGCGGCCGTGGCCGATGCGTGGCTCTTCTTCATGCAAACCATCCACGTTCCGGAAGTAATGGCGACCGGCTGTTTCGTGAGCAGCCAAATCTGCCGCCTCGTCGGCGACGAAGACAGCGGCGGCGTCACCTACGCTGCCCAATACTACTGCGCCGACCTCCCGACCCTCGAACACTACCAAGCCAAGTTCGCCCCCGCCCTCCGCGACGACCTCGAACGGCGCTTCCCGAACCAATACGTCTCCTTCCGCACCATCCTCGAAGTGCTGGAGCCGAACGTGACGGAGAAGTAACTGAGAAGTAATCCGGCCCAAAAAAACGCCGGCCCCACCCGAATCTGCGGGCGAGGGCGGCGTTTACGTTTACTGTTTCTGACGCTTGCTTTCCCTACCGAAGCTCCAGCGTCCCGTTGAGCCATTCGGGGTCCAGCGCCGCCGCTTGCCGCTCGTAGAACCGAATGGCAGGCGCGTTCCAATCGAGGACTTGCCACCGCAGGCGGCAGGCGCCTTGCCGCCGGGCTTCAGCCACTACGGCATCAAAAAGAAGCTGACCGATGCCCTGCCCACGGGCGGCTTCCGTCACGACGAGGTCTTCCAGGTACAGCATCCGGCCTTTCCAGGTCGAGTAGGCGGGGAAATAGAGGGCGATGCCGAGCAGCGCGCCGTCTGCCTGTTGCTCCGCGACTAGGAACTCAAATACCCGGTTGGGGCCGAAACCGTCGCGGGTCATCGTCTCTACTGTGGTCACGACGGCATCTGGGGCGCGCTCGTAAATCGCCAGCTCCTGAATGAGCGCGAGCGCGGCGGGCAAATCGGCGGGAGTGCCGGGACGAATCAGGGCGACGGACGTTGGCATCAGGCGTTAGCGGGCCGCCGAGCCGTGCGTGGCCGAGCGGGTAAGCTCATCGTGAACGAGGGCTTTCACCAAATCGTGAATCTGCGCGGTGTTCAGGCGCCCGGCGCCGTCGTGCGCTATACGGGCCGTCAACGCGTCGAGGGAATGCCGCAGCTCGTCGATTTCGCGCTTGCGCTTATCCATGCGCTTATCGGTGCGGGAAGAGGGGCTACCGGTTTCATCGACACTCATCGCCACGTCCTGATGGCGCGATGGCGTGCGGTAAAGCATATACAGCAGCACTAGATTCAGCACCCCCATCGCGACGGCCGCATACAGCAGCCATTCATGCATCGGGCTAACGCCCGCATGAGCGACGCTCGATAACTCCTGCCCTACTGCCTCCTGCGCGAAAGCCGCTGGGCTGACGAGGAGTAATGCGGCACCCATAAGTGCCTTAAAAGCCTGGGGCAAATGCCCAGCTAGCTGAGGAAAACAGCGCATATTTCAACCATTCAGAAAGTTAGCAAAAGAGGACAGACGACAAGAGTGAGAGAGCAAGAGAGAATGAATGTGTCAGCCAAGATACAACGAACCCAATAACTCACTCCAAACTCTTCCCGGATAAGCCAACATTCTGAAAGTTAATCTCCGTATCGTCCCCCAAATTCAGGCTATGACCCATTCCTTGGAACGACGCATCCGACCCGACGATGCTGCTGTAAAGCACCGCGTGCGACAGCTCACTGTAAGCGCCGATAATAGAATCGCGGAGGATGGAGGCGGTAATCGTGGCGTGATCGCCGATGGCGACGTTCGGGCCGATGATGGCTTGCCGAATCCGGCAGTCGCGCCCGATACTGACCGGCGGAATAATAATGGAATCGGGAAATAGGGCCGCGTAATCGGCCGTCGGGCGGTAACCGGGGCGGTTGAGGAGCGTGGCGTTGGCTTCGAGCAAGGTTTCCTTCCGACCGCAATCGAACCAGTGGTCCACGGCGCGCACCGTGAAATGCTCGCCCCGCCGAATCATCCGTTCCAGCGCATCGGTCAGATAAAACTCGTTGTTCGCCGCCCGGCCGTTTTCGGTGATGAGCAAATCGAGGGCTTCGATGAGCAGGTTGGGGTGGAGAATTTTGTACAGCCCGACGAGCGCGTAGTTCGACTTCGGAATCCGCGGCTTCTCCACCACCCGCGTCGCCCGCCCCTGAGAATCGACTTCCACGACGCCGAAATGCGTCGGCACTTTCACGGGCTTCACCGCTAGCACCGACGTCGGCTCCCGAATGATGGCATCCAGATCGACATCGACAATCGTATCGCCGAGCACGATCAGGATACCGTCGGTGGAGTGGCGGTACAGCTCCCGCGCCACCCAGAGGGCGTGGCCGGAGCCTTCGCGCGGCTCCTGCACCACAAATTCGGCCTGAATATCGGGGTAGCGCTCGCGCACGAACCGCACAATCTTCTCGCCCAGATAACCGATGACGAAGACGAACTCGCGAATCCCGGCGGCGCGCAATCGCTCGATGATGTGCCCGAGAATCGTGTTGTCGGCCACGGGCACCAAGCTCTTCGGTTGGGTGTGGGTATGCGGGCGGAGGCGTTGGCCGATACCGGCGACGGGGATGACAGCTTTCATTCGGAAGGAAAAATAGCGCCCCGCGCCCGAACCGGCCCGCGTACCGAATGGCGCCTTAGCAACCAGAACACAACCGCCGTCGCCTCCGGGGCGTAAACGGCCCGCTTGCCGCAGCGCCACGGTTGTGCGACGGCTGACGTTCATTTGCATCAGGATTTTTCATTTTTTCGTCCCTCTTCGTTCCCCCATGAAACGCTTCCTTTTGTACTTCTTCGGTCTGTTGACACTCTTGAGCCAGTCGTCGTGCGGCTACAACTCGATGGTCGAGAAAGATGCTACTGTCGATGCCCAATGGGCCAAAGTGCAGAGCTCTTACCAGCGCCGCGCCGACCTGATTCCGAACCTCGTCAACACCGTAAAAGGCGCGGCGAACTTCGAGAAATCGACACTCACTCAAGTGATTGAGGCCCGCGCGAAGGCCACGAGCGTCCAGCTTTCCGCCGATCAGCTCACGCCCGAAAACCTCCAGAAATTCCAAGCCGCCCAGAGCCAGCTTTCGGCCGGTTTGGGCCGGTTGCTCGCCGTCGCCGAGAGCTACCCCGACCTGAAAGCCAACCAAAACTTTCAGGATTTATCGGCGGAGATTGCCGGTACCGAAAACCGCATCAACGTCGAGCGCAACAAGTTCAACGACACCGTGAAGGACTACAACGTCTACATCCGGTCGTTCCCGAATAACATTTTCGCCGGCTGGTTCGGGTTCGAGAAAAAAGGCTTCTTCGCTGCCGACGCCGGTGCCGAGAAAGCGCCGAATGTCAATTTCGAGTAAGCCCGTGCTCTCGCCGATCAACCCCACCATCTCCGCCGAGCAGATCGCCCGCATCGAAGACGCTATTCGGGCGGCCGAGCAGCGCACATCGGGTGAGCTGCGGGTGCATATCGAAGAGAATCGGCCCGCCGGGCAGACGGCGCTCGTGCGGGCAGTAGAGGTTTTCCACTCCCTCGGAATGGCGAAAACCGCTCAGCGGAACGGCGTCCTGTTCTACGTAGCCACGGAAACGCGCGATTTTGCCGTCATCGGCGACGCCGGAATCGACCAAGCTGTGCCAGCAGGCTTCTGGGATGCCGTCCGCGACCGCGTCCTCGCCGGTTTCCGCGAATCCCGCTACGCTGACGGCCTCGCCGACGGTATCGCCCTCGCCGGGGAGCAGCTCGCGCACTTCTTCCCCTACGACGGCACCACCGACCAAAATGAGCTGCCCGATACCGTCTCGCACGGGTAATCGGTTAGCACCCCGTCTGCTTTTCCCGTTCCTTCTCGTGCCCCCGCTCCTGCCGATGTCTCGTTTGCTCTTGTCCGTGCGTATTCGTGGCCCGCTGGTTTGCGTGCTTTGGCTGCTGGCGTGGAGTCTGAGCATCGGCACGGCCTACGGGCAGTTCCCCGAGAAGCCGTCGCCCGCCCGGCTCGTCAACGACTTCGCCCACATGCTTTCCGCCGATGAAGTCGCGCGGCTCGAAGCCAAGCTCGTGGCGTACGACGATTCTACTTCGACCCAAATCTCCATCATCACCGTCCCCACGCTCGGCGGCTACGAAACCGCCGATTACGCCCAGCAGCTCGGCGAGAAATGGGGCATCGGCAACAAGGGCAACGATAACGGCATCCTCATCCTGATTTCCAAGGAAGAGCGCGCGCTCAACATCTCCACCGGCTACGGCATGGAAGAGCGCATCCCCGATATGCGCGCCAAGCGCCTGATCGAGCAGTTCCTGAAGCCCGCCTTCCGCGCCAACCGCTACTACGACGGCCTCGACCAAACCACCACCGCCCTCTTCCAGATGGCCGCCGGCACCTACAAGGCGCCCGAAGGCTACGCGGAGCGCGGCCGTGGCCGTGGTCGCAGCGACGACGGGATTCCCCTCTGGCTCATCATAATCGTCGTCCTCTTCATCGTCTGGCTGATTTCGCGCAAGAGCGGCGGCGGCGGCGGTGGCGGCTACCGTAACCGGGGCGGCGGCTTCTTCCCGCCGCTCATTCTGGGCGGTGGCGGCGGTGGTTGGGGTGGCGGCGGCGGTGGTGGTGGCGGGGGCGGCGGCTTTGGCGGCTTCGGTGGCGGCTCGTTCGGGGGCGGCGGCGCCAGCGGGAACTGGTAAAACGGCGCGCTAGTAAGGCCCCGAAGCCGTCATAATCCCGCGCACCAGCACGAGGCCCAGCACCACCAACCCGATTACGAGCATCACGCGGCCGTGCGAGCGCGCCGTGGGTGCATACGTCCACACCTGCTGACCAGTGGGCAACGTCTTGCGCGAGGAAAGCAAGTACCACCCAAACAGCACCCCGAACAAGCCGCCCAGCCCCGCCGTGAGGTAGCCGAACAGCAGCCAGACCCCGCCTATTTCCTGCGGCTTGGCCAGCTCCCGCGCCCGCGTCGTCAGCAGCTCTTTCACGGCTTTGGGCGGAACCTCCTGGCCGCGCTCCTGTAACAACCGCTGCGCGTAGGCAACATCCAACGGACTCCATTCGTCGGGCCGCGCCAATATCTGCACGAGTTCCGCGTCAGTAAAGCCGAGCAGGTAATGGTCGGCGGGAATCGTCGCGGCGGCCTCCTGCGTAGCTTGCTCAATAAGGTCGTGAGCACGCCCGAAATCTTTGCCCTGCAAGAGCAGCAAAGCCGCCGGGATATGCTGAAACGTGAACACGCCCTCCGAAATCGGCCGCTCATCCTCCACCCGTCCCTCGATGCCGTTCGCCGTTAGTAAGTCAACCACTTCCTGCGCGGCCTCGCGGCTCAGAAATCGTTGAAAGAGCAGAAATTCAGTCGCCATTTGTTCGTCGGTTTTGTTTGGAATGATCTGATGAATCTCTTGCTGAATACCCCGCTGAATACCCTGTAAGGTAAGCCTTCTCCCCTTTTCCGGCCTGACCGGTTCCGGTTCTGTTCCCCGCTCCCCGCCCGCTCCCCGCCCCCTCCCTTCTCCAAACGGCAAATGCCTACCCGCCGCTCCTTCCTCCGTTTACTCGGCCTCGGCACTGCCGCTAGCCTGTTGGGAGTAGCCGGAAATAGCACCGCCAAACCGCTCGCCTCGCCTGCCGTGCCTACTCTCCTCAAGAACGACCGCCTCCCCGTCATCCGCGCCGGTTGGGCGGGCAACCTGCTGCAAGGCCGTCAATTCGTCAACGCCGACGGGACCGTTTTCGAGTCGATGATCGGCACCCTCTTCCGCTGGCAATTCCAGCGCAACCCCCAACGCGAGGAGAAAAAGGCCGACCACTGGGTCCCCAACGTCCAGCCGCTCTCCCCGGAACTACTCAGCGGCAGCGCCCCCGCCGCGCAAGACGCGCTCGTCTGGCTCGGCCACGCCACTTGGCTCATCCAATGGGGCGGGCGCCGCCTCCTCACCGACCCCGTTTTCTTCAACGCCTCCATCGTCAAGCGGCGCCACGGCCTCCCCTTCCCCGACCCCGCCGCGCTCCAGAACCTCGACGTCGTTTTCCTCTCCCACGGCCACCGCGACCACCTCGACGAGCGTTCCGTCCGCCTCGTCGCCGCCGCCAATCCGCGCGCCGTCTGGCTCGCCCCCCTCCGCATGGCGCCCCTCCTCACCGCCTACGGCGTCAACCCCGCCCTGATTCAGGAAGCGGGCTGGTGGCAACCCTACGACCTCTTCGGCCCCGACTTCCCCCTCGCCCTCACCTTCCTGCCCGCCCAGCACTGGCACCGCCGCGGCCTCGGCGATATGAACCGCGTCCTGTGGGGCTCCCTCCTGATTCAGCACCGCACCACCCAACGCACCCTCTGGTTCGCCGGCGACACCGCGTGGGGCCCCCACTTCCAGGAAATCGTCGACCAATTCGGCCCCCTCGATTACGTCCTCCTCCCCATCGGCGCCTACAAGCCGAGCTTTATGATGCGCGCCGCCCACATCTCGCCGCAGGAAGCCATCAAAGCCTTCAACATCCTCCGCGCCGAAACCTTCCTCCCCATGCACCACGGCACCTTCGACCTCTCCGACGAACCCGCCTCCGAACCCCTCCGAGTGGTGCAGCAAATGGCCGCCAGCGGCGGGCTGAGCGCCGGGCAGCAGTTACTAGCGCCCGCCGTGGGTGAGGTGGTGGCATTGGTGTAAATTATTTTCGTTCGTTATAAGTCATTGTGCTATGAAACGTCTAAATAATTGGCGGCTTTGCAAACACCTTGTTCTACAGAGAACTTCTGAATACGACCCTTTGAGTCGTGCCTTTAAAAGCTACGAGAAGCGGCTAGGCCTTTGCTTAGACGATCTACTTCGTATAGCCGACGGCGGTAATGCAGTAGAAGTGCTTGGTGACAAGGTTAACGCGAAGCTGATTCATCGCGCTAATCTTATGCGCCATCATATACAAACGCTAAGACTAGAAGAAAAAAAGCGTCTTAACTCACTAAAGAAGCGAGAGTACCAGAGGAGAGCGGGAAGAGAAAAATGGCGTATTTCAAAGCGCAAAATACATACAAAGAATGATCAGTCTTGGCAAGAAGGACTGCGCAATATTATTAAAAGACTCAAAATTGAAGATATACGACCACCCCACTTCAAAGTATCGGGGTGCCGCGATCAAGGCAATAAAAATTTAGTAATGCTAGGTGTAAAATTTAGACAATCAAGGTCAGAGAATTACTGTGGCTTCGGCGTACTGTGGTTGGAAAAAGTCGCGCTTGCGCAATATTTAAACTTTAGAGAGTTCGAAAAAATTCTTCAATCTTTCTTATCAGAGTTTTACCATCAGAACAAACGTTATACTACTGCTATCAGAAGACGACAGGCATACGAGCGCTACAAAGGACCGTTCATTGGCAATGAATCTTATTCTGCAATGAATCGAAAGCATAGAAAAGCCGCTTTTGCACTTCGCTTTAGATTAGAAAATGAGCAATTGCGTGCTAAAGAGTCCTACTCTAACGAATCTCGCAATGACTTTGAAGAAGACTTTATCTTAAATTGGTAGCACCTTTGCAGGGTTCTATTATATTTAATTTCGCTGTCCGCCATCCTGCCAGCGCCCCCCAAACCAAAAACGTCCCCGGCCGCATCAGCAGCCGGGGACGTTTTCATTCCACCTAAATCCCCCCTCCTACTGATACCGAATCTTCACCATCTCCCGGTACAACGTACTCTTCCTCCCCCCTTCCACATTCCCCGCCACGTGCGATTTCATCGCCGCTACCCGCTGCGGCAGCCCATCCGCCCCCTCAAACAGCTTCTGCCGCTCCCGCTTCGCCGCGTTCAGCTGCGTCAGCGCACTAGTGATAATCGGATCCTTCGCCTCTGCATCATCCAGCAGTTGCCCAAACGCCGCCACCGTCACCAAAGCGTTACCCGTCACATAAGCGCCGTCCAAATGCTTGAGCACGCCCAGCACCTCCCGCCCCTTCAACAGCAACGACCCAAAGCTCGTCTGCGCCGTCGACCGTCCCGCCTTTGGTTCCGTCCCATCCGCCACTTCCTTCTTCGGCTTCCGGTAATTGACCATCTCCTGCACCACCTTCTGCACCGCCAAATACGCCGTACTCGTCTTACCGCCCTTCAAGCCCCCAAGCACCTCCCGAATAATCGCCGCTCGCTTAATGATCCCCGTCGGCCCGAAATACATATCCAGCCGCACATCCTGCGCCGTGTTATACACCGGCTCCAGATCCGCCACGTCCTCGTTCACCTTCCCCAGCTGCGCTACCAAATTCGCAAAAGCAGCCTTCGTGATCAGGTCATTCCCCTGAGGGTCGTACCCAGCATCGTCCTTGACCAGATTCACCAATCCCAGCGCCTTCAAATAACGCTGACCAAAGGTGCGTTCTGAGGGTTTTTTCGGTCCCCCACCGGTGGCATCGTTAGCCATAAGACAGAAACATTTTATGTGAAAAACACAGACCGATACTCCCGCATCGGCCCCCGAAACTAATACAAATTTTTCATGTATGCCCAACTCTTATATCGCTTCCCCCATTCCAGCTCTATACCCCCCAAAAACCCTCATCCATTTAACAGGCGCCAACATTTCCCCACTCCCCACCCTGATACTTTCAAATGCCACCTTGATACTTTCAAACGTCACCTTGATACTTTCAAATGCCACCCTGATACTTTCAAATGCCACCCTGATACTTTCAAACGCCACCCTGATACTTTCAAACGCCACCCTGATACTTTCAAATGCCACCCTGATACTTTCAAACGTCACCTTGATACTTTCAAACGCCACCCTGATACTTTCAAACGCCACCTTTATACCGTTTCTCGTTTTTAAACCTCTCACAAATGCCACCTTGATACTCACAAACGCCACCTTGATACCACTTTTCGTTTTTAAACCTCTCACAAATGCCACCTTGATACTTTCAAACGTCACCTTGATACCGTTTCCCGTTTTTAAACCTCTCACAAATGCCACCTTGATACTTACAAGCGTCACCTTGATACTTTCAAGCTGAACTCTGATAAGCGCAGTCTCTATTTTGATTTTTCCTTTCGATTCAGCACCTCGCCAATCGCTCACTTGACGCCTCCCGAATAGTTACTACCTTCCGATAACGAATCCACCCCCCATCCCCCCACCCCCATGCCAACCCTCATCCCCACCCCCGCCATCGTCGAAGCCGTCGGCACGAAACCCAAACGCATCGAAGAGTACGCCGGTCGCGTCAACAGCGGCCACACCAGCGTCAGCGTCGCCAAGATGACCTCCCCCGGCGGCTGGGAAGAGCCCGGCCAACGCCCCGAGTTCGAGGAAATCACCGTCGTCCTGCGTGGCGCCCTCCGCGTCGAGCACGAAGGCGGCGAGCTGTGGGTTCGTGCTGGCCAAGCCATCATCACCCACCCCAACGAGTGGGTCCGCTACTCCACCCCCGAACCCGACGGCGCCGAGTACATCGCCGTCTGCCTCCCCGCCTTCTCCCCCGATACCGTCCGGCGCGATGCCTAAGAGACGCTGACCAGAACAGCCCATCGGGCCACCCGGTCGCTCACATCATTGTGTGATAGCTGCGCGTTGGGGTGGTCAAGTACCTTCGTCAGAAGGAAATCACCCCTTTTAACCAGCGCTCAAATGTCCACTGCTCCAACTCGTTTGCTGATTTACGAAGACAACGCCGACCTCCGCGCGTCGCTGTCGCAGCTTCTCAGCGACAGCCCGGATCTGGAGCTAGTCGGGGCGCTCTCGAACTGCACCCAAGTCGCGGCCGACGTCACGCGCCTCCAACCCGACGTCGTCCTCATGGACATCGATATGCCCGGCATGACCGGCATCGAAGGCCTGCGCCGCCTGAAAGCCGTCCGCCCCGCCACCCTCGTCGTGATGCTGACGGTTTTCGAAGAAAACAACCGCGTCTTCGACGCCATCTGCTCCGGCGCCGACGGCTATCTCCTCAAGAAAACGCCCCCCGCCAAGCTCCTCGAAGCCATCACGGAAGTGCGCGCCGGCGGCGCTCCAATGACGCCCGCCATTGCGCGGCAAGTGTTGCGGCTGTTCCCAGCGTCACCGGCGCGGGTGCAAGCCGGCTCACAAGCCGAGCCGACCGATGCGCTCAGCGCCCGCGAGCAGGAGATTCTGAAGCTCCTCGTCGCCGGGTATTCTTACAAGATGATTGCCGCCGACCGCAATATCTCGCTCGATACCGTGCGGTCGCACATCAAGAAGATTTACGAGAAGCTCCACGTCCACTCTATGACCGAAGCCGTCACGAAAGCCCTCCGACAGGGACTGGCCTAAGCCGTCGCTTAGGCCAATTCTGAGTCGTGGGCGCAGACGGCAGGTCGAATTTCGTTCGATTCTTCCACCCCCAAACCGTCTCGCTGATGAAGTTACTCTACGCCTTTTCCCCGCCTGCCACCACGGCGTGCCTTTTGCCGCCGTGCGCCACCGACCGTAGTCGGCGACCCATACATCGTATTAACTTTACCACGCCCGCCGACCCGGCGTGGGCCGTCTACCACCACGTCATCTCGACGGCGCTGGTGTCGGTCATCAATTATCGCTAACCTTTTCCACTGCCTCATGCACATTCCTACTCCCAAAAATGCTCCCCCCACCCCCGACGCCCCCGGCCGACGATACTTACCCAACTTGGAGTATCTCGCCGGAATGCTGCTCCTGCTGACGCTCCTGCTCCTGGGGCGTCTCGCCGAGCCAGCCGGACCAAGCCCCGTCGAAACCAACGTCGAAGTGGCGCCCATCGCGGGGCGCTGAGCCGCACATCCGGCCCCTGTCGGTTAGCTTTGGACAGCCGTCGCAATCGCCGACGGCTGTCCCATTTTTTTGTTCCCGTCCCGATGAACGCCCTCCGCAACGTCGATCTGACTCGTGTCTTCTTCGTCGATATCGAAACCGCCCCCGCCGCCGCCACCTTCGCCGAGCTGGACGGCACGCTCCAAAAGCTGTGGTCGACTTTCTGCGGAAAGCGTCACGCCAAGGAAATCGAAAGCGGCCTCACCACCGCCGACCTCTTCGAGCGCGCTGGCCTATACGCCGAGTTCGGGCAGGTGGTATGCATCTCCGTCGGCTACTTCCGGTTGGAGAACGACGGCGGCCTCCGCTTCTACCTAAAATCCTTCGCCTCCACCGACGAGTGCGAAGTCCTGCGCGGCTTCGCCGACGTCCTCGCCGAGCGCCGCCCGTACGGCAACAAGCTCCCCGGCGCCACCACCCGCGAGCACACCGACCCGCGCGAAGTCGGCCACTTCCTCTGCGCCCACAACGGCCGCGAGTTCGACTACGCGTACCTCGGCCGCCGGATGATGATCTGCGGCATATCCCTCCCCCCGATGCTCGACATCAGCGGCTACAAGCCATGGGAGCTCCCCCACCTCCTCGACACCATGGAGATGTGGAAATTCGGCGACCGCAAGGATTTCACCTCCCTAGCACTACTGGCAGGCGTTTTCGGCATCCCCTCCCCCAAAGACGATATCGACGGCTCCCAAGTCGGGCGGGTTTATTGGGAAGAGAAAGACGTGGCCCGCATCGCCACCTACTGCCAAAAGGACGTCGAGACCACCGCCCGCGTCTTCCTCCATTACCTCGGCCAAAGCGCCCTCTGGGACGACGAGCGCGTCGTGCGTCGCCCGCTCCACACTGCTCCCATGCGGGTAGCCTAAAATTCCCCGCCCCTTTGGGGGAGGGGTGCCCCAAAGGGGCGGGGTGGGGAACGCGGTTACGGCAACGCGGCTGAGCTAATGCAGGATTGGGGCCGCATGGCGGGCTGTATCTACGTGTCTCCCCACCCCGGCCGTTCCGGCCACCCCTCCCCTCCGGGGCGGGGAGTTCGGGCTAATCGGGCCTCACCGCCGCCCCGCCGGAAGCCGCGGCCCAACTTCCATCAACCCGCGCCAAACCGCCGCGAATTGCTGAACGGCAGCCGGATTATCATCGAAATCGACATTAGTCATAAACACCCGACCAATTCCGGTTTTCGGGTCGAAAAACATCGCCACGAACACGCCGGGGTCAGAGCCGATATGGCCCACTTCGCCATTCGCCCGCATCGCCCAGAACACCCCCGTATTCGGCTCCTTCTTGGGGACGCCACCCGGCACCGCGCCCGCCGTAAACCGCGGCCGCAGCAGCTCCTGAAACCCGCTAGGCGTCAGCAGCCCGCCCTTCCCGCCCTCGGCACCACGAATGATTTGCGTCAGGTAAAGCGCCAAATCGTGCGCCGACGCGTGAAGGCCACCGTCCGGATACGTCAGGCCGAAATAGGATGGGTACGGCTTGCCCTTCGCGCTGTAACCGGTAGCGTGCGGCGCGGCAGCCACTTCGGCGCGCGTCCAGCCAGCGGTCATCGCGGCGGGTTGCAGGATGTGTTGGCGCACGAAAGCGGCGTATGACAAACCGCTTTTCAGCTCGATGAGGTAAGCCGCCAACGCACTGCCGACGTTAGAGTAATGGTACTCGGCGCCGGGCGCAGCGGCAGCGAAATTCGCCTTGGCGTACGGCTTTTTGCCCGGCGTGAGGTAAGCGCGCAACCACGCCGCCATTGCCGCCGGGGCATAACGGGCGGGCGCCGCCGCCGCCGCATCGAACGTAAAAGCCTCCCCCCGCGCCCCCCACTGATACGTGGCGAGATACGGCTTCTCTCTGTCGAGAATACCGGACGTGTGTGTCGCCAAATCAATCACCCGCATCGGCCGGTACGTTCCGTGCGGGTTCACCACCGCAAACGGCAGAATCGCATTGATTTCAGCATCAAGCGTAAACAGCCCCATTTCCTGGGCCTTCAGCAGCGCCACCCCAATAAACGTCTTACTCACCGACCCTATTCCCTGCACCGTAACCGCCGTAAACGGCTGCTTTTTCACCCTATCCGCCAACCCAAATCCCGCCTCATACCGCACGCCCCCCGAATCGACGACCGCCACCGCAAACCCCGGCAAAATGCCGGTCTCCGCCACCCGTTGAAGGTTTTGCGTAAGTGAGTCAGCCGGGCTGGTGGTTTGCGCGGCAGCTCGGTTGGTGAGCAGCGCAAGCAGCAAAAGCGCGAAGAGACGAGTTGGGTAGAGCATTCAGAAGAAAGTAAGCGAAACGGCACTCGCGGTTACAGAGCGGCGGCGGTAGTAACGCGTTGCTTGGAGCGGTTATCGGCAGGATAGCACACGTTGATCGCATCACAGCGAAGCAGCTTATTCGTTGAGAGTTATCGACATAAAACACCACCCTCAAACGAAAAGCGGCCAATCTATCACTAGACCGGCCGCTCTTTCTTATGCGTACTTACGAGTAACTGCTACCCGATTTGCAGGCTGCTCACCAAGCCCGGCAGGATGCCGAGCAGGATAGTCAGGGCCGTCAGAATCCAGAGCGTGATGGACTCTCTGGTGGTGACGGGGACGGGTGGCAGGTCGTCGCCGTCATCGTCGCTCATCCACGCGGCGATGATGGGGCGGAAATAATAGTAGATACCGACGGCGGCCATCAGCACGGCCATCAGCACCAAGCCAATCAGGTTGCGTTGGATGACAGCGGCGAAGAGGAAGAATTTCCCGAAGAAGCCGCCCGTGAGCGGAATCCCAGCGAGGGAGAGCATCGAGACGGTGAGGGCAACGGCCAGACCGGGGTTCGTGCGGCCCAACCCACGCAGGACGCCGTAATCTTCGCGTCCGTCGCGGGCGTCTGCTACCAGCTTCACCACGCCAAACGCCGCCACCGTAGCCACCGAGTAAGCAGCCGAGTAAAACAGCAGCGCCTGCGGCGAGCGCGCCGGATCAAACGCGACGAGCGCCATCAGCAGATAGCCCGCGTGCGAGATCGACGAGTACGCCAGCATCCGCTTGGTGGACGTCTGCGCCACGGCGCCGAGGTTGCCGATGAGCAGCGTCAGGACGGTGATACCGAGAATGGTGGGCAGCCACGCGGCGTAAGCACCCGTGAACGAGGCGGCGAGGAGCTTGTAGAAAGCCGCAAAACCGGCCGTCTTCACGACGGTGCTCATGAAAGCCGTGAAGAACGTCGGGGAGCCTTCGTAAACGTCCGGTGTCCAGAAATGGAACGGCGCGGCGCCGACCTTGAAGGCCAGTCCGACCAACACCATCAGCAAGCCGAGCAGCAGCATCGGGCCGGGCGCACCCACCGCGAGCTGCGCGATGCCCGTCAGCGTGAACGTGCCGGTAGCGCCGTATAGCAGCGCGATGCCGAAGAGCAGGATGCCCGTCGCGAACGCGCCCATCAGGAAATACTTCAGCGCCGCTTCGTTAGAGCGCGGGTTCTTTTTATCGACCCCGGCGAGGACGTACATCGGAATGCTCAGCACCTCGACGCCCAAGAAGAGCATCAGCAGGTTTTCGTAGGAAACCAGCATTACGGCGCCCACCAGCGCAAACATCAGCAGCGAGTAGTACTCGGCGAGGTTGGCGTCTTGATTGCGGACGTAAGACGCCGAGAACGGCAGTAGCAGCACGGTCGTCAGGACGCAGATGCTGGAGAACCCGACGGCGTAGCGGTCCATCCGCAGCATCCCGGGCAGGATTTTATCGGCGGACGGCAGCCACGCGGTGGCCGGACCAGCCCAGTCGAGCGCCGTGAGGCCGAAGACGACCAGCAGCCCGACCATCACCACCGGCAGGATAATTTCCTTCCGCTTGGTGAACGCCATGAAGAGGTTCGCGATGCCGAAGAATGAGAGGAAGAGAATCGCGTTCATCCGCTGGATGCCAGAACGTTAGAAGTTAGACCGTTAGACCTTGATTCGAGGAAAAGCCCGTGCTTAACGCGTACCGAGCATTTCCACGGCCGGAGCAGCTAGTCCGCTGGCTTGCTTGAGCAAATCGGCGATGGCGGGCTGCGCCATATCGAGGAACGGCTTGGGATACAGACCCAGCCAAAAAACCATTACCACCAGCGGCACGAGCACCGCCAAATCAAGCGCGGTAACATCGGCGGTGCCTTCCGTAGCCGGAACCGTCTCGCCGAGCATCGTACGCTGATACATCCGCAGCAGGTATACGGCGCCGAAGATGATCGTCAGGCCCGCCACGCCACCGAGCCACGCGTTGTAAGCGAACAAGCCCTGCAACAGCAAAAACTCACCGACGAACCCGTTCGTGAGCGGCAGCGCCACCGAGCCGAGCACCATCACCAGAAAAAGCGTGGCGAAAACCGGCGCCGTGCGCGCCAACCCGCCCAGCTCGCTGATTTGCCGCGTGCCGGTGCGCCGCATGATGAAGTCGGCCGCGAAGAACAGACCGACCACGTTCACGCCGTGGCTCAGCATCTGAATCACGCCGCCAACCGGGCCAATCGTGCTCTGCGTAAACACGCCCGCGAACAGCCCCGCCGCAATCAGCCCGACGTGCGAGAGCGAAGAGTACGCAAAGAGCGTCTTGATATCGCGCTGCCGAATGGCGATGATGGCGCCGTACACGATGCCGATGACGCCCAAAATGATCGCCACCCCGCCCCATTGCGCCACTCCGGCGGGTACCACCGGCAGCAGCCAGCGGAGCACGCCGTAAAGGCCCATCTTCAGCATAATGCCCGATAGCAGCATCGTGCCGGGCGCCGGTGCCTCGGTATAGGTAGCAGGCTGCCAAGTATGGAACGGCACGACGGGCATCTTAATAGCGAAAGCCAGGAAAATGGCCCAGAACACGATGCCCTGCAACGGCGCCGGGAGCGAATGACCAGCGGCATAAATGGCCGTCAGGTCAGAGGAGTGCGTGCCGGGAGTCTGAATGTAAAGCAGCACGAACGCCGCCAGCATAAAGAGCGACCCGAAGACCGTGTAAATGAAGAACTTGAACGTGACGGCCGCCCGGCGCTCTCCGCCCCAGATACCGGCGATGAAGTAAATCGGAATCAGCGCCACTTCCCAGAAGAAGTAGAACAGGAAGGCATCGAACGCCATGAATACGCCGAGCAGCCCGGTCTGCATCAGCAGAATGAGGGCGTAGAAAGCGCTCTCGTTGCGCCATTCGCGTGCCCACGCGGCCAACACGATGATCGGCACCAGAAAGGTGGTCAGCAACACCATCAGCAGCGAAATGCCGTCGAGGCCGATGTGGAAATTGACCCCGGCGCTCGCAATCCACGGCACATTGACCACGAACTGCGTACCGCCTTCGGGCAAGAAACCGGTCCAGAGGAAGACGGCTGCCGCCAGCTCTACCAGCGCAACCGCCAATGCTACCTGACGAGCGGCCGAAACCCGTGGCTGGAGCATCGGGTGCGCATCAGGCGCGGCTAGCACTTTGCCGCCAGCGGGCACCATCAGGGTGATGAGCGCGCCGACAGCCGGCCAAAGAAGAAGAAATAGAATCAGCATATTGTTAACCGAAACTCGGGGATCGTCAGCTATTGGTCGGAGCTATCTGGCAGAAAGCCCGTTTGCGAATAGCGGGCAAGGGTTAACCACCCAATGTGTAAAAATTGAGCGCCAGAATCAACACCAGTCCGACGACCATCAGCAGGACATAGGAACCGACGGAGCCGCCCTGCACCAAGCGCAGATTGCGCCCGAAGCCCAGCACCCCACTCCCGACACCATTGACAAACGGATCGACCAGCTTTTGCTCGACGAACGTGTAAAGCCCGCGGGAGAGCATCATAATCGGCTTCACGATGAGGCCATCGTACAGCTCGTCGATGTAAAACTTGCCGCGCGAAAGCTGCGTGAGCGCCGGAACCGGCTCGCCTTCCGCTGCGGGCAGATGCGCTTGGCTGACGTAGCGCACATAAGCGGCAATCAGCCCCGTAAGCGCCACACCCGCCGAAATGCCCATCAGCAGCAGCTCGGTGCTGCCCGAAAGGGGTTCGCCGTGGCCTTCCGCCAGCTTCATCGGGAGAGCCAAAACGGGCGCGAGCCAATCGGCCAGCACGGGTTTGCCGCCGAGGATGTGCGGAATGCCTAGCAAGCCGCCAACGGCCGCCAACACGGCCAGAATCATCAGCGGAGCGGTGATGGTCAGCGGCGATTCGTGCAGGTGATGCCGCTGCTCCTCGGTGCCCCGGAACTCGCCGAAGAAGACGAGGAACAGGAGACGGAACATGTAAAACGACGTCATCAGCGATACCAAGAGGCCGAGGCCCCACATCAGTTTCGAGTGCTCGTAAACGTGCGCCAGCAGCTCATCCTTCGAGAAGAAGCCCGAAAGCGGCGGAATGCCCGAGATGGCAATCGTACCAATCAGGAACGTGGCGAACGTAATCGGCAGGTACTTCCGCAGACCACCCATCCGCCGGATATCCTGCTCGTTGTGATAGGCGTGAATGACCGAGCCAGCGCCCAAGAAAAGCAGCGCCTTAAAGAACGCGTGGGTCAGGACGTGAAAGAGCGACGACGAGAAGCCCAGCACGCCCAAGCCGAGGAACATCAGCCCCAGCTGCGAAACGGTGGAATACGCGAGCACTTTCTTGATATCGGTCTGCGCGAGGCCAATGGCTGCGCCGAGCAGCGCCGTCAGCAGCCCCACCCAAGCTACAACTTCGAGGGTTTGCGGCGCGAGCGCATAGAGCGTCCCCGACCGGATGATCATATAGATACCCGCCGTTACCATCGTGGCGGCGTGAATCAGAGCAGAAACGGGCGTCGGACCGGCCATTGCGTCGGGCAGCCATGTGAAGAGCGGCAACTGCGCCGATTTCCCCATCGCCCCGACGAATAGCAGCAGCGTAATCGCGACGAGCATCCCCGAGCCGGGCGCCAGCGCCGCCGCGCGCGGCATCACATCCAGAAACGTAATCGAGCCGAATTGCTGGAAGATCAGAAAGATGCCGAGCAGGAAGCCCAAGTCGCCGATGCGGTTCACGACGAACGCCTTCTTGGCGGCGTCGTTGTAATCCTGATTCTTGTTCCAGAAGCCGATGAGCAGGTACGAGCAAAGCCCTACGCCTTCCCAGCCGACGAACATCACGCCGTAGTTGGCGCCCAGCACGAGCAGCAGCATCGCGAAGACGAACAGGTTGAGGTACGCCATGAACCGCGCGAAGCCCGGATCATCGTGCATATACCCCACCGAATAGATGTGGATCAGCGAACCGACGCCGGTCACGAGCAGCAGCATCGTGAGCGAGAGCTGATCGACTTGGTAAGCGAACGGCATCCGGAAGGTGCCGACCGAAATCCAGTCGAACAGGATGGTGTACTGCGGCTGACCACCCGCCGGGAAGCCCGCCCACAGCATCACGCTGATAACAAAAGCCGCTACCACGGTAGCACAGCCCACCAGCCCAGCCACGCCCTTCGGCATTACCCGATGGCCGAGGCCGTTGATTAGAAAGCCGATGAACGGCAGAAGCGGAACGAGAAGGATCACTGATTTCGCTGATTTTATGATTTCGCTGATTTTTTTACCTCTACGGATGTGCTGCGGCTGATTCTGGCGCTGGTCAATAGACCAATCAGAAAATCAGCGCAAGCCATCAATCTGCTCTATCAGCGATCACCATTTCAACCGGTTCAGCAGATTGATATCCGTGGACTGAAGATTCCGGTAAATCATCACGATGATCCCCAGCCCGACGGAGACTTCCGCGGCAGCTACGGCCATAATGAAAAACACGAAAATCTGCCCATTAGGGTCGGCTCGGTACGCCGAGAACGCCGTCAGCAAGATGTTCACGGCGTTGAGCATCAGCTCGACACACATAAACACGATGATGGCGTTGCGCCGGGTAAGCACGCCAGCCACGCCGATTGAAAACAGCGCGGCGCTAAAATAGAGGTACCATGCCAGCGGCACAGTCCGAATAACTTCGGGAAGCTCTTGCATCGAAACGCGACGCGGGGTAGAAGGTAAAAAAGCGCTCCGCTGATCGGAACGGACGTAAAACCGCCCAACCACAGCGCCGCCGCAAGGGCTGCACGGGTCGGGCGGGCAAAGGTAGTGCGGAATCGTGCGGCGGGCCTACAATATGGCTGCCCCTCTATCGGCAGGCCGGTTGGCAGCTAGCCGACGGGGTAATAAGGGGCGATCATGAAGTACACGATCACACCCGTTACAGATACGTAAAGCCAGATCGGGAACGTCCAGCGGGCAATCCGACGGTGACGGGCGAACTGCTGAGTCAGGGCGAAATATAAGGTAAAGAGCACCAGCCCAACGGTGACGATAGCCAAGCCGATGTGCGTCAGGAGCAGCGTGTAATACACGGTACGAATCATTCCTTCCCCCCCAAACTTCGTGGAAGGCGCCTGAGAATGATACGCGACGTAAGCCAGCAGGAAGATCGCACCGAGCCCGAAAGCCGTGCCCATCATCGCGCGGTGCAACGCAACGTTTTTACGCCGAATCGCCGTGTACCCCGCCACCAAAACCACCGCCGTAAGCGAGTTAATCACGGCGATGAGCGGCGGCAGGAAGCGCACATTGGTGCCTTCAATGCGCAGCAAGCCGGGGAAATAATGCAGCACTGCCACCAGCAACGGGACTACGGCGCCCAGACCAATCATCAGGCGCTTGTAAAAGGCGTGATTGACGGGTTCAGTGGGCGAGGGAGAATGAGTGGTGATGGTAGCCATGGCCAAAAAGCGAAGTAAGCGAGGTGGTTTGTCGGCGAATAACCGCGACCGCGACCGAGAGTTAGCGACGAGCCGGATTTTGCTCGATTTTCAGCAGAACATCGATTTCGGTCAGCAGGCGGTCTACTTCCCGGGGATTTTTCGCGTCGTAGATGCCGCGCAGATAGCGCTGCCGGTCAAGGAGCCAGATGCGGTCGTCGGAGGCGGCGGTGGCGGTTTCGCGCAGCTCAGCACGCACCGAGTCGATGGCGGGGGCGGAGCTGGTGGCGAAAATCCATTTGCCGGATATCGCCCCGTTGCGCTCGGCCAAGACGGGCAGCGTTTGCTGGCCGTTGCGCACTAGGAGCAGCAACTTGATATCGGCGTTCGTTCGGAAGCGCTCTTGTGCGCGAATCATCCCGCGCAACAGGGCGCGGGAAGCGGGAGCCGTTGCCAGCGAGTCGGGCGTGAAGCCGAGCACGATCAGATGACCGCTCAGGCCGTCGGCCAGGCGGAACGGCTGACCGCTGGAACTAGTCAGACGCACATCCTCGCGAACGCGGTGAAACACGGTATCACCGGCGGCTTTTGCCGCTTCAGCATCTGCCCAAACGGGCTGCGCACCTATCTGCACAGTAGCCTTAGGCTCCGGCAGATAGGTGCGCAGCTTATAGGCATTACGCCCGAACGATTGCAGGAATAGAAACGCCAGAACGGGCAGCAACAGCAAGATGCCCAGCAGCAAAACCTTGCGGGCCGCCATAAGTGCGCTCGATATTAGCGAACAGTGGCGCTCAGGAAGGAACCTTCCGTCACGAGGGCTACCACGAGCCAGACCACCAAAGCCATCGGAATCAGAATCGACCAGATCAGCCCTTTCACCTCGTGCTTCAAGTGCATGAACTCCCCGACGATGAAGAACGCCTTGAAGATCGTCAGGACGATGAAGATGGCGTTACGCATCGCTCCGGCGTTCATGAAGAACACGAAAACGAATTCAACGGCGGTAATACCGACCAGAACCCAGAAAGTGCGCCAGATTTGGCCGGTTTGGGCCGGTGCGATTTCACCGGGAGCGAGGTCGTGATCGTGAGAGTGCGAGGCCATGATTGCTGGTAAAGAACTGAGTGAGAACCGAGACCGATTGCATACCGAAGACTATCAGAAGCCTTCAGCATCAATCACTCAATGCGATTAAACGAGGTAGAAGAACGTGAACACAAACACCCACACCAAGTCTACAAAGTGCCAGTAGAGGCCTACTTTCTCGACCATCTCATAATGGCCGCGGCGCTCGTAAGTACCATTGACCGTGTTGATGAAAAGGATAATCAGCAGGATGATACCCGACGTAACGTGGGTACCGTGGAAGCCGGTGATGAAGAAGAACAGGTCGGCGAACAACACGGGGCCGTACTGATTCTGCGCCAGGTTGGCACCGAAGAAGGTGGTGCCTTCCACGATGGCCGAGTTGCCCTCGTGCGCGCCGTGGATGAAGTGACTCCACTCCCACGCCTGCGAGCCGACGAAAGCCGAGCCGAACAGGATCGTTCACATCAGCCATTTCTGTACGGCGTTGCGGTCACGACGGTGACCGGCTTCTACTGCGAGTACCATCGTCACCGACGAGAAGATGAGAATCATCGTCATCAGTGCCACGAACGCGAGCGGCAGGTTAGCGTGACCCGCGAACGGGAAGGCGTTGAAGACCTTATCCGGGATCGGCCAGTAAGCCTGCGAGAACTTGAACGCGTGGGAATCTCCCTGGAAAGCGGGGTGAGCGTGACGGATGAGGCCGTATGCCGTCAGGAACGCCGAGAATGAGAAGGCGTCCGACAGCAGAAAGAACCACATCATCAGCTTGCCATAGCTCGCTTTTAGAGGTTCATTGCCGCCATCCCAGGTACCAGTCCGGGGCGATTCGAGGGTCGGTGCGTGCATAACGCGGGGGGTGGGTGTAGGGGCGGAGGTAGGAGCAGCCGAGTAGCTGACCGAGGTTCAGGCAGGAGCCGGAACCGGGTTTAACGGTTCAAAATTAGGAAGAGATGCAGGTACAGCCAAAGCCCACCGAGAAAGTGCCAGAAGATTGTGCACAGGTCGATCCACAGAAGCGCCTTGGAATGAACCTTATACTGCAGCGCCATCCGCAAAACGATGGTCAAAAAGATGAACGCGCAGAGCAGGTGAAAAGCGTGAAAACCGGTCAGAACGTACACGAACGACCCCGCCGGATTAGACGCCTGACCGGCGAAAAACACCTTATTCGACACTAATTCGCCCCATGCCTGCCACTGGCTCGTCAGGAAAACCCCACCGAGCAGCAGCGTCGAGACGAGCAGAATCTGGGTGAGCTTCACGTTATCGCGACGGGCGGCGAAGTAGGCACCCTGCATCGTCACGGAGCTGAGCAAAATAATCGCCGACGAGACGTAAAGGCGGGCCGGAAGCGCGAATTCCAGCCAGTTCCCCTCTCCTTTTCGCACAATGTAGCCGCTCGTGTAGGCCGCGAACGACATCGACGACGAGATGATCAGGAGCCACAACAGGAATTTCAACGGATGCACGCCGAACGAGGGCTCCTTGCGGTCGAGCTCGGCGGAAGTGAGATAATTGGCCATTGGATGGATTTGGTAGGAAGTGATTCGGCTTAGCAGGTCAGCGGCGAAAAGCGACTGCCTGAATCAAACCGGGAACACTAGATTTTGTCGAACACGAGCGCGATCTGAACAATCGGCAGGTATAAAAACGAGCCGAACATGATGTTCATCGCCGCTTTTTTGGAACAGGTCAGCATCAGATAGAAGGTTTGGGCGAGGAAGATGACTCCACACACGATGGCGATCATCGCGGACGTCTTCCCGGTCATACCCAGCATCAGCGGCAGGAGGCTCACCGGCAGCAGCACCAGCGTGTAGATCATAATCTGCACGGCGGTCCGGATGTCTTTAGCGCCTTCGAACGGGAGCATCTTGAAGCCTGCCCGCCGGTAATCTTCGTCAAGCACCCACGCGATGGCCCAGAAATGCGGAAACTGCCACATAAACTGAATCCCGAACAGCACCCACGCTTCCGCGCCGATGTAGCCGGTAGCGGCCACCCAGCCAATCATCGGCGGCAAGCCGCCGGGAATGGCGCCTACGGCCACGCAGAGCGGCGTAATCGGCTTGAGCGGCGTGTAGATGAAGGCGTACAGGATGAACGACGTCAGCGCCAGCGCTGCCGCTACCACGTTGAAGCTATACGCTAGAATCGCCAGCCCAATCACCAGTATGACGGCCGCGAAGATGCTTGCCGCCTGCACCGAGATGCGGCCTTCGGGCAACGGCCGCTTGAGCGTGCGGTTCATCAGCTGGTCACGGTCGCGCTCAATCACCTGATTGACGGTGTTGGCGGCGCCCGTCACCAGCAGCCCCGCCAGCATCACGAGGAGCGTCTGCGGCCAAGTCGGGTTCGATGTGCCCAACCCGTACCCGATTGCGCTGGAAAACGCAACGAGAAACGAGAGTCGAAATTTGAGTAGCTGGATGTAGGCCTTAACCACGAGTCGGAACAGATAACCGCTCAACGGGCGCCGATGATTGGCTTGCCCCTTCCCCAGCGGGTGTTTTTTCGTTTTGATACGGTGGTCGGCGCCCTGCCGTCAGCGCCACCATCACGGCGGCCCCGAACAAGCCGGTGCCGATAGTGAGGTGCAGCGGTTGCAGCCACGCGGGCATCGCCCATTGCGATAGCCCCAAGCCGATAATCGGGTTCAGCAGGAGCAGTACTCCCAGCCACTTAGCGCGGCGCTGTAAATCGGTCTCGCCGGTGGCCCACGCGCGGTAGCACAGCCACACGCCCGCCAGCAGCAGCAACATGGAGAGGGCGCGGTGGTAGCTGAAATCAGCCCCCAACCGCTCGATCCACAAATCCCGGTTGAGGTAATTGAGCTGGGCCGCCACGATGTCGATGTTCTCGCGAACCTGCGTACCGAGTATTACCTGACCGAAAACAAGCGCCACAAAACCCCAAGCCATTGCGGTGAGCAAGCGGTCGGGAGGAGCGGTGGTGCTCGCTTCCAGCGGCGCAGTGCGCAAATGGACGTAGTGCAGCAGCGCCAGCAAGCCCAGCGCGAGGGCCATATGCCACGTCACCATCGCCGGAACCAGATTTGTGCTGACCACCAATGAGCCCAGCCAGCCCTGCACGCCAACCGTCAGCACGGAAAGACCGGCTACGACGGGCACCACTTTATCCAAGCGCCAGTAAGGCAACGAGAACACGAAAGTCAGCACAATCAACAGGCCGATAACGGCGCCGACGAGCCGGTTGACGTACTCGATCCACGTCTTGGTGACGTTGAAATCGGTCTCGATGAACGAGGCCGGGTTCCGGAAGATGTTCTCCGCTACTTCGTGAAAACCCATCTTATCGAGCCGGGCCGCGACTTGCTGGTTCTTCACGATGCGCCCGGCGCGGTAGGTTTCCTTGTAATCGGCGGGAAGGTCGGTGGCGGAGGTGGGCGGTACCCAGCGGCCGAAGCATTTCGGCCAGTCGGGACAGCCCATTCCGGCGCCCGTGCCCCGCACGATGCCGCCGACCAGAATCAGCAGGTAGACGGCCCACAACGTGACCGCGCCCGTCGTCCGGAACCGCCGGACAAACGGCGGTAGCGTGGACGACGGGCGCGGCTTGGACATTGCGAATTTTCTGGTTGCGGGTCCCCGGCTATCGTAAACTGATGCTCAGCTGAGTATCAATCGGCGGTAACCGAAAACTTCTACTCGTACTCCTGTTCGTGCGGCAGGTTAGAGGAAGTCGTCTCCGAGAACGGCACCGTTTGCGGGATGAAGTCCTCGACGGCACCGGGCTTCGAATAGTCGTAAGGCCAGCGGTAAACCGTCGGGATTGCGCCCGGCCAGTTGCCGTGGATGCCTTCGACAGGAGTCGTCCATTCGAGGGTCGTGCCGTTCCAAGGGTTTTGGGTAGCCCGACGACCGCGGAAGATCGAGTAAACGAAGTTGAAGAGGAAGACGAACTGCGCGATGAACGAGATGATCGCGGCGACCGAGATGAACATGTTCAAGTCAGCGAACGACGAGAAGGTGTCGAAGCCCGTCCAGGCGTAGTAACGGCGGGGGAAACCGGCGATACCTACGTAGTGCATCGGCAAGAAGACGAGGTATACGCCGAGGAACGAGAGCCAGAAGTGGATGTAGCCAAGCTTCTCGTCCATCATCCGACCAAACATCTTCGGGAACCAGTGATAAACCCCGGCGAACATTCCGAAGAAGGCCGACGAACCCATCACCAAGTGGAAGTGAGCCACGACGAAGTACGTGTCGTGCAGCTGTATATCGAGGGTGGCGTTTCCGAGGATGATACCCGTCAGACCACCGGAGATGAACAGCGAAACGAAGCCAATCGAGAAGAGCATCGCGGCAGTGAACCGGATGTTACCTCGCCAGAGCGTGGCAATCCAGTTAAACACCTTCACCGCCGACGGCACCGCAATGATGAGCGTCAGGAACATGAACACCGACCCGAGGAACGGATTCATCCCCGTGATGAACATATGGTGCGCCCACACGATGAACGAGAGCAGCGAGATGCCGAGCATCGAACCGATCATCGCGCGGTAACCGAAGATCGGCTTACGCGAGTTGGTAGCGATGATTTCCGACACCATACCGAAGCCCGGCAGGATCACGATGTACACTTCCGGGTGACCAAGGAACCAGAACAAATGCTGGAACAGGATCGGCGAACCGCCAGTGTTGCTCAACGCCTGACCACCGATGTAGATATCGGAGAGGAAGAACGAGGTGCCGAACGAGCGGTCGAAAATCAGCAGCAGCGCCGCCGACAGCAGAACCGGGAACGACAGGATACCCAACACGGCCGTCAGCGTGAACGCCCAGATCGTGAGCGGCAGCTTCGTCATCGACATCCCCTGCGTCCGCAGGTTGATGACGGTGGTCACGTAGTTAAGCGAGCCGAGCAGCGACGATACGATAAAGATCGCCATCGAGCAGAGCCAGAGCGTCATACCAGCACCCGAGCCGGGCATCGCCTGCGGCAGAGCCGAAAGCGGCGGGTAGATCGTCCAGCCCGCCGAAGCCGGGCCGGTGCTCAGGAAGAGCGACGTGAACATCAGGATGCTCGACAGGAAGAAGAACCAGTACGAGAGCATGTTCATGAACCCCGACGCCATATCGCGTGCGCCGATCTGAAGCGGAATCAGCAGGTTCGAGAACGTCCCCGACAGGCCGGCCGTCAGCACGAAGAACACCATGATGGTTCCGTGCATCGTGACCATTGCGAGGTAGAACTCAGGGTCGAGCTTACCGCCCGAAACCCAGCCGCCCAACAGCGGCTCCAACCAGCTAAGCTCGGCCTTCGGCCAGCCAAGCTGAATGCGGAACAGACTCGACAGGGTACCGCCGATAATTGCCCACAGCATCCCCGAAATGAGGAATTGCTTCGCAATCATCTTGTGGTCCTGGCTGAACACGTACTTGAAGAGCCAGTGCTCGTCGTGGTGCTCGTGATCGTGCTCGTCGTGTGCGTGGGCCTCGTGGCCGTGGCCGAGCGCGACCTCCACCGGGACGCCGGGATTCGTCAGATCAGCTGCCATTGGTTTCTGGAAATCGGAGAAAAAGTCAGTCGTCGTAATCGAGATTCTTTTGGTACCCAAGCCCCGCTTACAGCGCGGCGGCTTGCTTGGTAGCCGTGGTTTGCGCCTGTGTAACAGCAGGCTCAACCGTAGGTTTCAGATTGGCCATTACTTCCGGATGTTCCGAGGTAAAGCTCTTCTGCTGAGCCACCCAGGCGGCGTAATCGGTTTCATCGTCGACGATGACGGCCATCTTCATCGCGAAGTGGCCCCGGCCGCAAATCTGCGAGCAGGCCAGCTCGTAATTGAAGTTTGCGTTACCGGTTTCGGTGCGCATCTCTTCGGTCGTCTTGGTCGGGGTGAACCAGAATTGCGTCGGCATCCCCGGCACGGCGTACATCTGAGCGCGGAAGTGCGGCATGTACATGCCGTGGATCACGTCGCGGGCGCGAATCCGGACGAGGACCGGACGGCCTTTCGGGAGGTGAATCTCGCGCGGCGTGAAGTCGTCGAGACCGTGCTTGTCGTTGAAGTCGAAGCCCCACTCGTTGGTGGCGTCGATGAGACGATAGTTGAGGTTACCGAGCTGAGCATCGGCACCGGGGTAACGCACCATCCAGTTGAACTGCTTGCCCATCACTTCCAGAACGACCGAATCTTTCGGCGCCGGACCCGTGATATCGGCCCACTGTTTCCAACCGTTGAAAATCAGAATGGCCATCACCACTGCGGGGATGGTCGTCCAGATAATCTCAACCTTGTTGTTGTGGGGGAAGAAGTAGGCCCGCTTGCCTTCCTGATGCTGATACTTGTAGGCATACACGAAGAGCAGAATCTGTGTGATGACGAGGGCGATCATAATGATGCCCATCGACAGCCAAAACATCGAATCCAGCTTCACCCCGTGGACCGAAGCCACCGGAATCACCGTATCCTTATAGTAGGCCAGGAACGACCATACGAAGGCCCCGCCACCGAGTACCAGAAAAACTGGCATCAGTAACGCATTGACCTTATTACTTACCCCAATCGGTCGTTTCGAGGACCCGGAGAAGATGGCAGTCAGAACCTGGAGGCGGAAGAGCAGGCCGAGAACGACGAGCACCAGGATTCCCGCGAGCAGCAGAGCGAGTTTCATACAGCAAAAGTAGGCAACGCGTATCCAAGCAGCAAACCGTACATTTTGTTTGAAGAACTCGAATCATGGCCGTAGCACCACCGCCGTCGGCTGCGCTGCCCACTGGCGTCGGTAACCTGCGCTTACGTAGTGACTTACGCCCGAAGCGCAGCAACGCACAGTAACTGAGTGCGCTCAAATCAAGCGCTAAAAAGAACTAAAGAGGCGCCGAAGTATTCTCCGCCGCGCCCGTGTTTAGCCTCAGGCCAGTGGCGGTGCTTCCCACCACCGCGCCACCATTCCGCTGGGGGTTACGTCGGTGGGGGCGCCGGGCATCGGCAGCAGAAGGGGAATTTCGAACGGCTCGGCCAGCCCGATAACTTGCTCGACCGGCTCGCGCCAGCCGTGAAACGCCAGATTGAACAGCCCCCAATGAATCGGCAGCAACACGCCGCCGCCCAGCAGCTGATGCGTGCGGATGGCATTCGTCGGCCCCATATGGATGTAGGGCCATTGCGTGCCGTAAGCGCCGATTTCGAGCATCGTCAGATCAAAAGGGCCGTAAGCGGCGCCGATTTCCCGGAAAAGCGCATCGCACGGGCCGGAATCGGCGCCGTAGTACACCTTGTGTTTGGGGCCGATGAGCGCGAAAGATGCCCAAAGCGTCTGGTTCGGCAGGTTCACCCGCCCGGAACCGTGGCGGGTGGGCAGCGCAATCAGCCGCAAATCGGCACCGATAACAGCATCGTCGGTCCAGTCAAGCTCGTGGATGCGGTGTGCGGGGATGCCCCAGCCGAGCAAGTGCGCGCCAACGCCGAGCGGACAGTAAAAAGGTACTTCCGTGGTCGCTAGCTCCCGAATGGTGGGGGCGTCGAGGTGGTCGTAATGGTCGTGGGAGATGAGCACGGCATCGAGCGGCGGAAGCTGCGCGAGGGCGAGGGTCGGCGGGAAAAACCGTTTCGGCCCGACGAATGACGTCACCGACGCTCGCTCACCCCATACAGGGTCGAGCAGAAGGCGGTAACCGTCGATTTCCAACAAGCTCGACGAGTGGCCGAACCACGTCAGGCGCAGCCCGGTGGCGGGGGACGTAGCGTAAATCGCGGGGTCGGTCCGGAACGGCCCAACTGGCGCGGCGGGCGTGCGCTCCTGGTCGCCGCCGATCCAATCGCGCAGCATCCGCAGGCTTTGGCCGGGCACGATGGTCTCGGTCGGCACGGGATTGAGGTACTTCCGCCCCTCGCGCCGGGCCTTCTGCAGAAGCGACGTGACGGGCGACGGCCCAGACGACGACGGCGACGGCAGCATCGAAGGCGAACCCCCTACGCTCGGCCCCGGCTCGGCCAGCAGATTAGTTGGCAGGAGCAGGGCGGCGGCACCGGCCGCACCGGCCGTTTTCAGAAAATTATTACGGGTCATAAGGGAGCTAACCAAGCGCTAGGGCAAACTAACGCCCTTAACGGGGCTGACGAAGCAAGGGCCCGCGTATTGTATCGACCCCTATTTGATTTCTATGTGCTTTCTTCGCATTGAAGTGTACCCTGTATGCTTCCCCGGGCAGCCGCAAAGGCCGTTTTTTCTTAAGGGTAAGTTTCTGTTCCTACTGATGAATATTTCCTCGGATGCTACCGCACAGGTAGCGGTTCTTTCGAATACCGACCACCATACTCACCACGGCGCAGCAGCCCACGCGCCCGCTGGTACTCCCGCCTCGTACCAATGGCTCTGGCCGATTCTGGATACCCACATCGCCGCTTGCGAGCTGCTGTGGAAAATCGGACATAAAAGCCCGTTTGTTGCGGAAATACAGCGCCGAACCGGGCTTAATAAGCGCGTATTCAAGCTCCTGAGCGATATACAGGACACGAAGGCGCTCCAGATTATCTGGCTCGACAGGCTCCCCGATTATCATTACACGATGCTCGTCGGGCGGTTGGCGCTTGAAAGCCCGTTACGGCCATTGTTTGAGGATATGGCAACTTCGGAGACGCTTTCCGGAGCCGAAATCAGTGCCGCCATTGATACTAGCATCGCCTACGTGCGCGAGTCGGCGCCGCTGCTCGAACGCTGGTTTATTGGCGAGTATGACGCACACGCCGCCTCGCCCCTCCCCGATGCGCCTGAAAAGCGCGCCGTTCTAGCGAACTGGGCTGAGCGGCGCACGCAGCTGGAAGCACTTTTCACGGACGCAGCACCCGAAATAGACGCGTTAATTGAGCGATTCCTGCACAAGCTGACGCTCCCGCCGCCCCCTCCCCCACCGCCGCCACGCCCCAAGGCCGTCAAACGAGACCCGACGCAATATTGGGCGCCTAACTCGTTTTCCTTCTCGCAAAAAGAGCTGGAAGTCGTTCGGGTGCTGCTCACGCTGATTCCCCGTTTCGGGGTAATTTGTACGGTGGAGAGGTTTTATTTAACCTTCCGCTCACTGCACGGCTTCGCATTTCCTGATGCCGTTCAGGCTGAGCGCCAACGTTTTGAAACGGCCACCTCGACCAGTCACCTGCGCTTCACGCTCTTACAAGCTTTGCTACTGCTGCAAACGCTGCACGTAGCGAAACACTTGCTTTGTCTGCTCACTAAGAAGCGGCACCAATTGCGTCCATTGTGGTGGATATCCTTGATTGGGGAGGCGGCTAGGGAAGTCGGAATTGATGAAGAGCTTCGGGCAGCGCGAGTGCAAGCACACCAATTGCTGAGTGACCCAGCGGTCCGAAATAACCTGCGGCAGCATACCATAAACCTAGCTCAGCGGTTCGATAAGTTCGTGGATCGAGTGTTTGCCGCGTCGCCCGGTATCGCTTGCGGGCGAGCAGAGATGGTCGCTTTCAAAAAGTTACGCTAAAGCGATAGTCATTGGGCAGAGGAAAGATTTGCGAGGCGAATCGGCACCAGAGAAGTAGCTTCGGCAACCCGCCGCAACGTCGCAGCGCGTTATTCTTTCTCTACTGATGAAAAAGCTGGTTTATTTGGTGGCGCTGCTGGTGATGGCAGCCGGATCGTTCGCGTTTCTGCCGAAGGAAGGGGAACCGACGGGGTATATGATGGTGACTACTCGCCGAGTGATAGTTAGCTCATTCTCGACAAAGGAATTTTACCGAATGACCCTTATCAAACCCGATGGCACTATCTCGACACAGGATTTTCCAGCTTCAATGGGTGTCAGCACTGCTGCGAATGAATCAATGACTCAACTTCGACAAGCACAAGTGTTAAAGTTAAATAGACTTGTTGCGACGGCGGCCACGGGCGAACTTTGGGGATGCAACTTACCACCGAGAGCCTGCGAACGCCGCGCCAATGGCGGTCCGTCTTGGGCTGTGACGCCCACCATTTTCAGGATCTTCTCCTGCTCTTTCGGGAG